>CAVFLH010000007.1:23918-34319 GCA_963622995.1 uncultured Eubacteriales bacterium
ATAATAAGGATACCTAAAATCATTTCAGAAAGCGATATTCCACAATGGAATACCGCGCCTATTCTTTTCCTGAATTTCCATTTGACATGTTAATAATTTATCATATAAATATCACAAAGAACGTGATCAAGTGGGAATCTTAAATTTATATGATCTGATGTAACTGTAACTGAAACTGAACGGTTACGGACTTATATCTATCTTAGGAGGAAAAGGAAATGAGCTACGCTTATGTGGGCTGCAGAACAACAAAAGAGAGAAACGCAAGGGGAAAAGGCTTAAAGGTTTTCAAAATCGACGAAAAGACCGGTGACTGGAACCTGATCCAGTGTTTAAAGACTGAGGAAGAAAACCCGTCCTACCAGACAATGGACAACGAGGGAAAATTCCTCTACTCCGTTCACGGTGACAAGACAAAGGTCTCCAGCTACAAGATCCTCGAGGACGGAACCTTATCCCCGTTAAATATGATCGATATCGGCGGAAAGAACCCGGTATTCATCACCGCTGACAAGACAAATAAATACTTAGTCGTTGCTGCTCTTCAGGGCGGCGCTGTCTATGTGATCAGGAGAAACGAGGACGGCAGCCTCGGCGACATCGTCTCCGAGACACATCTTCCGGGCAGAAAAGAGGGAACCGTCTCCTTTGCGCATCAGTGCATCTGGGATCAGACAAAGACATTCCTCTTCGTTGTGACACAGGGAAGAATCCAGGGTTACGGACAGGTTCTCGTGTACCGCTTCGACGCGGAAAACGGCACACTCACCGAGACAGACTGCTTCCGCTCCAGAGAGTACGATGAGCCGCGCCACATTGCGATCCATCCGAACAACCATTACGCGTACCTGATCAACGAAAAAGGCAACAAGATGACATACTTCGGCTTCGATGACGTGAAGGGAAAACTTCTTCCGCGCCAGAATCTGCCGACACTTCCGGAGACATACACCGGCGAGGGCCAGGCGAGCGCGTCTCTCCTTGACAAGAACGGCGAGATCCTCATCGGTTCCAATCGCATCCACGAGTCCATCGTTCTCTACCGCATCAACCAGGAGACCGGTTACATGAAGGAGTTCGGCTACTACCCGGCAATGGGTCTCACACCACGTTTCATCACATTCAACCCGGATTACAGCCGTTTCTACATGGCGAACGAGGACAGTGACACCATCATCGAGATGAAACTTGACTCTGAACAGGGCCGCATGGAATACACCGGCCGCGTGATCGCAGCGGAGAGCCCGGTCTGCATCACATTCCGCTAGGAGGTACATATGAATCTTGGTCTCATTTCGCTTATCGCTCTTTTAGCAGCTATCGTTATCGGCTTCGTCCGCAAGGCGAATGTCGGAATTTTATGTATCGGTTTTTCCATGATCCTCGGACTCGTCTATGGGATCAAGGCAAATGACATTATCAAGGGATTCAGTTCCTCCCTCTGCATGCAGATGATCGGCATCACATATCTCTTTGCCATCATCAATGAAAACGGAACTCTGGAGCTTCTCGCAAAGAAGATGGTAGCCCTCGTCGGACCGCACAAGGCCCTGATCCCGTTCGTCATGTATCTTCTGGGCTTCCTGATCTGTGCCGTTGGACCTGGCGCGATCCCGTCCCTGGCGATCGTTCCGGTCATCGCGATCCCGGTCGCTGTCTCCGCAGGCGTGAACCCCATCATGACGGCGATCATCGGTGATCTCGGCGTTATGTCCGGCCGTATGAGCCCGCTGACTCCGGAGAGCGCCGTTGTCCGTGAGCTCATGGAAGCACAGGGACTCACCGGAAATACCGTTCCGATCATGATGTGCCTCACCGTGACAGCACTTGTAGTGGCAGTTCTCGTGTATGTCTACTATAAAGGATGGCAGGTCGCTCCGCACACCAACCATGAGGATGTTCTTCCGAAATTCAGCAAAAACCAGTGGCTCTCTCTCGCGGGACTTGCAGCGCTCGCCATCGGCGCACTATTCTTCTCCTGGAATGTGGGACTTACCGGTTTCACCGTCGGCTCCGTTCTGATCGTACTCGGATGCGGTGATGAGAAGACTGCGTTCAAGATGATCCCGTGGAACGTTATCATCATGGTTCTCGGCGTCGGCATCCTGATGAATGTTATCTCCATCTCCGGCGGTATCGACATCATGGTCGACGGTCTGGAATCCGTTATGGAACCGAAGACAGCCGCGACGATCATGGCCATCGCAGCAGGACTCATGTCCTTCTTCAGCTCCGGTCTCGGCGTCGTATTCCCGACCCTGATCCCGACAGCCAGCGGACTTGCGGCGAGCATCGGCGGCGTGACAGCATTAGAGCTTGTCTCCGTCATCGTCATCGGCGGAACCGTTTCTGGTTTCACACCGATCTCCACAACAGGCGCCCTCATCATGGCAGGCGTTGCGCAGCAGGAGAACGCGGACGAGAAATTCCCGCAGAACAGACTGTTTGTGGAGCTGTTCGCGGTGTCCTTCATCGCCCTGGCGGTTCTCGGCGTATTCGCTTTTGTTGGAGTTTACAAGATTATTGCTTAAGTTTAGATAATTGTGACTTTTTAGATCGGTGCATTCTAAAAAGTCCAGCCTACATCCTTGGAATGCCTGGTGAATCTTCATCGGGCATTTTCCTTAGAGGGCTGTAAATGAATTTAAGGAATCGACCTTTATAATATTTTGGCATAAAGAATTGCTGCGAATTCATAAAAGCACCGCACTTTTTCTGCTATAATAAAAATATGATGTTGGATTGTAAGTTCACCTGTCAGATTTACAGGTCTTTTGATCTTGACGTCAACCGCAGATGTAACTATGAATCGTTCTCTGCAGAGCCTTATCGGCCACTTTTCAGAAAGGAGAATCACAGCCGTATCGAAGAAAACAGCTGTGAACAATATTAATATGTTCAATAAAGAAGAAAGAACCTATTGGATCGAAAACTACAAGAAATTCCCGACCGCAAACATATCCGATGCCATGGACAATCTCGGACTCCGCTCCGGAATCGTCCTTGGACTCTGCCCGTTGGATGTCCATCAGCCGCGCACCGCAGGTTTTGCGAAGACACTCCGCCAGATGCGCAGAAAAACAGCCTTTGACGGAAAAGCACTGACAAAACAGGCGTCCATCATCGACAGCCAGACCGAGTACGGCGACCTTCTCGTCATCGAGGCGACAGGACTCACCGACGTTGCCACAGGCGGCGCTATGTTAGCCACAAGAGCCCAGATGCGCGGTGTCATGGGTGAACTCACAAACGGAAGCCTCCGCGACATCGATGAGATCGCAGATCTCAAATTCCCGGTATACCTCGGCGGCACAAGCCCGGTAAAGAGCGCCCGCTTCATGGAGACCGTTGACGTGGATGTCCCGGTATTTATCGGCGGTGTCCAGATCTGCCCGGAAGATCTTGTATTAATGGATCGCACCGGTGTTGCCGTTGTTCCGAGTGCCCATTTAAAGGAAGTTCTTGAGGAAGCAGAGAAGATCAAGGCGAAAGAAGACCGCATCGAGGACCGTGTCCGCGGTGGAATGAGCTTAAATGAGGCGAGACAGCAGAAATAAATAGAAGAAGTAAATACCAGAAAAGCCATGATCGCATCGATAGTGATGTGACCATGGCTTTTTTAGTTGACATAAAACTTTGAAGAAACTTTCTGTTAGATAGAAAGATTCTATGTGTCAATGATGCGCACTCGCGCGAAAATGTAGGTTGTCGCAAGTGACTGCGTTCGACGCAAGGATGTGTCGAGGCATATTTTTTACTGTTTGTTTTTTAGTGTCTTATAACGGTGTCTTAATTTACCCCGTAATAATCCTCCACAAACCTGATAAAATCCGAGATCCCCTCGCTCTTATAACACCTGTCCGAGATCAGCATGGAGACTTTTCTGGAAACTGGATTTCCGTCCTTGTCATAGGCCGGAATCAGCTGCAGCTTTGTCTCATCGATCTTCCAGTCATCCCCGAACACAAAGCAGATCCCAAGCCCGTTCTCTGCCATCTCGATGGCGATATCGAAGTACGGAACCTGCTGTTTCTCGTGGGGGCTGCTTCCGAACTGGCTTTTCCACCACTGGTTGATGATCATGCGGACCATGGGATTGTAGAAGGTCTCGATAAGCGGCATTTGCTCGATAGAGTCCAGCGTAGCGCCTTTCGGGGCGACGATGTAGAGTTCTTCCTTAAACAGGCAGACCTGGTCGCCGAGATAGGGAAAATCGCCGCAGACGAGACCGATATCGATGGTGTCGTCGATGAGGTCCTTTAAGATCACGTCACTGGAGTTGGAGATCGTCTTGATATAGAGATTTGCCCCGGCTTTCTGGTAGGCGGCGAGAAGCTTCGGAAGGTGTCGCTTCGCAAAAGAGTTCGGGACACCGAGCTTCAGAAGCTCTGTCTTCGTGTGACGGTCCGCAAAGTGGTCCTCGATCTCCTGGAGAAAATCCAGCATGATGTTCGCCTTCTGAACCAGGTATTTTCCGTCCTCCGTAAAGATCACGCCCCGGCTCGTCCGCTCCACGAGCTGGCGCCCCCACTCGCTCTCGATGGACTGTAAACGCTTTGTCAGGGCGGACTGGGTCATGAAGAGGGCGTCGGCGGCCTTTGTGATGCTGCGTTTTTCATATAATACTTTTAAAATTTTCCAGTCGATGTTTTTCATAGAATGTCCTTCTGGGCTAAGTTTTCTGTATACTGTATGAAATCGAGAAGCTTCTCCGGCAGCCTCTTCTCCTTCGGATACACAAACCATGTCTTCCTGGTCACAGGCGTTCCATCCGGCCAGGACAGCGGTGTGAGCGTCAGCTGGTACCGGTTATCAAAGTTCTCCGGAAGAAAGCTTAAGGCGTACCCCATACCTTCATCGATCAGCTTCCAGGCCCCGTCGATATGTCCGATCATCATACCGGACGGATAGGCGGAGTCAAAACAGGATTCCCACCAGCGGTTCAGGATCTCTGTCGTTTTCTCATTCGTCTTATATTCGAGCCGGTGCATACCGGAGAGCGCGGAAAGTTCCACTGCACCTCTCGTCACAAGAAATCCTGGGGTCTCCCCGAGAAGTGTCCGGTTCACAGGCCCCTCATAGTCCCCGCGCAGGAATCCCACATCCACAGACCCGTCAAGGACCTGCCGGTACAGGGCATCGCTGGAATCGTTGATGATCTGAAATTTCACATTCGGATGACTCACCTGGTACGGGACGAGCACATCCGCCAGGGAATATTTGCTGTAGGTGTAGGACGCACCGATAACGATCTCCGTCAGTGCCGCCTCCTGGAGCTTTTTTAATTCTTCCTTCGTGTCATGGAACAGCTCCAGATACTTTTCCGCCTGTGCTGCAAGAAAATTTCCCTCCGCGGTAAACGTAAGCCCCTTCGGTGTCCGGTCCACAATGGTACATCCCCACTCGGTCTCCATCTGCTTCAGCCGTTTTGTCAGCGTCGGCTGCGTCATAAAAAGCAGATTCGCCGTTTTCGTCAGATTTGATGTCTTATGCAGTTCATAAAGAATTCTCCAGTCGGAGTCTTTCATGGAAAATCACATCCTTTATGTTTGGTAACATGTTTTCCTTACTATTTTATCATACCCCATTCCACTTTTGAATCACTTCATTCCACCTTTCAATTTTATTTTTCCCGCCGCCGATGCTATGATGAAACCAGATCAAAGATTCCTAACCACAAAAAGATTCAGTTATCCGGCAGATCCGGACGAAACAAAGATAAACCGCTAAATCTATTATGGAGGTTCCAACATGGGAAAATCATTAACAAGAAAAATTATTGAGTCTCACTATGTATCCGGCAGCATGACTCCGGGCGAGGAAGTTTTCATCAAAGTTGACCAGACATTAACACACGACATCAACGCCGTTATGACATACCTGGCATTCGAGGCCATCGGTCTTGACCGCATCCGCACCGAGTGCAGCGTCAGCTACTTAGACCACAACCTGCTCTATGTCGACAACAAGACACCGGATGACCATATCTACTTACAGTCCGCCGCAAAGCGCTTCGGTGTCCATGTTTCCAGACCGGGCAACGGTATCTGCCATGCAGTCCATGTAGCAAGATTCGGTATCCCGGGAAAGATCAGCATGGGCGGTGACAGCCATACCCCGCACGGCGGAGCGATCGGAATGCTCTGTATCGGTGTCGGCGGAATGGACGTTGCGACAGCCATGACCGGCGTTCCGATGCGTCTCACCATGCCGAGAGTCGTAAAAGTAAACCTCACAGGTTCCTTAAAACCGGGATGCAACCCGAAGGAAGTTATCTTAAAAATGCTTCAGCTCGTAACCATCAAGGGCGGCCTTGGAAATGTGTATGAGTATGTTGGACCTGGCGCAGCAGCCCTGGAGGTTCCGGCGAGAGCTACCATCGCGAACATGGGCGCTGAGATGGGCGCGACAACATCTATTTTCCCGGCTGACGCGCAGGTCAAGAAATTCATGACCGCACAGGGCCGCGGCGACCAGTATGTGGAGATGCTGCCGGACGAGGATGCTGAGTACGACGAGTGTATCGACATCAACTTAAGCGAGCTTGAGCCGCTGATCTCATGTCCGCATCAGCCGGACAATGTCATCCCGTTAAAGGATGCGGAGAAGAAGCGTGTTCAGCAGGTATTCATCGGAAGCTGCACGAACGCAAGCTACGCCGATATCGCGAAGGCTGCCCTCGTGTTCAACGGACATCATGTCAATGACGACGTGAGCTGCACCTGCGCTATCGCTTCCAAGCAGACATACCGCGAGCTGATGCGCGACGGCTATATCGACATGCTGCTGGCTGCAGGTGTCCGCATTCTCGAGATCGCATGTGGTCCGTGCTGTGCCATCGGTCAGACACCGGCAACAGACGGCGTCGCTGTCCGCACTTCCAACCGTAACTTCAAGGGACGTGCCGGCAACCCGACCGCAAAGATCTACCTTGTGAGCCCGGAGAGTGCCGCTGCGACAGCTATCGTGGGAACATTTGCCACCGCGGAAGATATCATGGGCGAGAACGTGAAGATCCTCGGCGACATCAAGGAGCCGGATCAGTACATCGTTGACGATTCCATGATCATCCCGCCGCTCTCCGAGGAGGAAGCGAAGAAGGTCGAGATCGTCCGCGGACCGAACATCAAGTTCCTTCCGGTGCCGGAAGCTCCGACCCAGTACCTCTGCGCGCCGATCAGCTTAAAGGGCCGCGACAATATCTCCACCGATGACATCACACCGGCCAGCGCTGAATTCTCCAGCATGCGCTCCAATATCCCGCTGATGTCCCAATACTGCTACCACCGCTATGATCCGGAGTTTGCAGCCCGGGCAAAGGCCATGGGCAAGAGCATCATCATCGGCGGCGAGAACTATGGACAGGGATCTTCCCGTGAGCATGCGGCGATCAACCCGATGTACCTGGGCGTAAAGGCTGTTATCGCGAAGAGCATCGCCCGTATCCATAAAGGAAACCTTGTAAACCACGGCGTGATCCCGATGTTATTCGAGGATCCGGCGGACTATGACCGCCTTGACCAGAATGATGAGCTGGAATTCGAGAATCTCCTCGACCAGATCCCGACAAGATCCATTCTCATCAAGGACAAGACAAAAGATTTCACCTTCCGCGCCCGCTTAGACCTCACAGACAACGAGATCGCAGTTGTATTAAGCGGTGGACAGTTATCTTTCTTAAAGAAACAGCTGGCAGCGGAAGCATAACCCCGAACCCTCAAGTGAATTTAGTTGGATGCAGAAAACGCAGTCATACTCCCTCGTATGGCTGCGTTTTCTCGTATCATATCGATGGCAGATTTTGCCACAGGAATGCCACTTAAATTTCAGGAAAATTGATTGTATAATAGATATGTATGGTGCTATACTATAGAAGCCGTATTGCGTGCTGCGTGACCGCCTGGTGCGGACAGCAGACGATGGGGAACTGGTGTAAACACTGAGATTGGAGGCATCATGGAACAGATCTATGATTTGATCATTATCGGTTCCGGTCCGGCGGGACTCGGGGCTGCGATCTACGCGAAGCGCGCGGAGTTAAAGACCCTCGTAATCGAAAAAGAGATGATGAGCGGCGGACAGGTGCTTACAACATATGAGGTAGATAATTATGCCGGGCTTCCGGGAATCGGCGGCTTCGACCTTGGAATGAAATTCCGGGAACATGCTGATAAGCTCGGTGTAGAGTTCGCAAAGGACACGGTCTTAAAAATTGAGGACGCGGACCTTGCGGATGAAAATGAGATCCTGGAGGCAGCAGAGGCAGGTGCGGGACATCCGCTTGTGATTCGTCAGATAGTGGGCAAAAAGGAGACGAGACTCGCAAAAGCGGTCATCATCGCTTCCGGCGCACACCACAGAAAGCTTGGAATCCCGGGCGAGGCGAAGTTCACCGGAAAAGGCGTTTCCTACTGCGCGACCTGCGACGGCGCGTTCTTCCGGAAAAAGACGACGGCAGTGATCGGTGGCGGGGATGTTGCCCTTGAGGATGCGATCTTCCTCGCGAGACTCTGCGAGAAGGTCTATGTGATCCACAGGAGAGACGAGTTCCGCGGGGCGAAGAGACTGCAGAAGCGGCTTAAGGACCTTCCGAACGTGGAAATTCTCTGGGATACGGTGTCGGAGGAGATCTGGGGGACGGAGAAAGTGGAGACACTGAAGCTTCTCAATAAAAAGACCGGGGAGAAGAGAGAACTGGCTGTGGACGGTGTGTTCGTCGCGGTTGGAATCACCCCGAACAGTGAAGAATTTAAGGGATCCGTGGATATGGATCCGGCAGGATATATTGTGGCCGGGGAGGACGGAAAGACGAGTGTTCCGGGAATCTTCGCGGCAGGAGATGTCCGCACAAAGGCGCTCCGCCAGATCATTACGGCGGTGGCGGATGGGGCGAACTGCGTTGCGTCTGTCGAACAGTATCTGTACAGTATAGAGTAGGAATTTTCTGAACTGAAAATTCCGTATGATACGGCAACAGTATTTGAACGGACAGGAATAAGAAAAACAAAAGTCATGTATCTGAGTTTAGGTACATGAAACTTTAGAATAAAAGCCTGAGTCATCTGGATATAGCAGGAAAGTAATTTCCAGGAGCAGGTGAAAAAAACAAGACATCGATTAGGAAATGTCACCTAATAACATTTTAAATAGTTTTCAGGCGGCAGATAGACAGGAGAAAAAACGATCTATGAACAGAGCAGGAAGAATCATTGCGGTCTGCGGACTGAGCATGGTGCTCATGATGCCGCAGGCTGCTTATGCGGCGGAAACACTCTCGGTGCAGGTAAGTGAGAGAACAGGACTTACCACCGTCGGAAATAAACAGTCGGCTTACGACAACGTGGCGATCTCCCACGTCAGCAACTATGTAAATATCCGATCCGAGGCGAACACCTCCAGCAGCATCGTCGGCAAGATCTACAATAACTGTGCGGCGACGATCTTAGCTACGGTGGACGGCGAAGGCGGAACCTGGTACCAGATCAAGTCCGGTACCGTAACCGGTTACATAAAATCCGAATACTTCATTACCGGCGCGGATGCGGAGAAGATCGCGAAGAACGTAGGTACCGTTTATGTGACGGTAAGTGCCGACAGCTTAAGACTTCGCGAACAGCCGAGCACCGACAGCGCGGTCCTCACCACACTTTCCAAGGACGCTGAGTACCTGGAAGTGAAGGAAGAGGGCGATTTCATCGAGATCCAGGTCGATGAGTCCTTGAGTGGATATGTACATAAAGATTATGTCACCCAGCGCGTGGAGTTCAAGCAGGCCGTGAGCGTCGAGGAAGAGCGCCAGAAAGCGGAGGAGGACGCAAGGATCAAGAAAGAGGCGGAGGACGCTATCGCGAAGGTCGAGGCGTTAAAAAAGGAAGCTGGTCAGGAGACCGCATCCGCCAATAAGGACACTCCGTCCACATCCATCGGCATGATCGCCCAGAATCCGAATGCGGACAATGGAACGACAAAAGAACAGAATAATCAGAGCAGCCAGACCGGCACAAATCAGAATACAGGCAGCCAGAACACCGGCAGTACAGCAGGTTCTGACGGAAGCGAGACTTCCACCGGCAGCAGCACCGGAACCTCCGGCACATACCAGAATACCCAGAACGGTCCTGGAAGCGCAGTCTACAACTCCGCAGTCCGCACGGCGATCGTTGCGTATGCGAAACAGTTCCTCGGCAATCCGTATGTATACGGTGGGACAAGCTTAACAAACGGAGCCGACTGCTCCGGATTCACGATGCGTATCTTTGAGCACTTCGGTGTGACAACAGGACGTACCTCAAGAGATCAGGCGGCGAACGGCAGGGAGATCTCCCTCGATCAGATCCAGCCGGGTGACCTGTTATTCTACGCGAGCGGAAAGACGATCAACCACGTTGCCCTCTATATCGG
>CAVFLH010000007.1:34329-37121 GCA_963622995.1 uncultured Eubacteriales bacterium
GCTCCAACCGTAGGTAAGGCAAAGCACGTTGCCATCGGTGACGGCAAGATCATCCACGCCAGCACATCAAAGACCGGTATTATTATCTCTACGGCGTACTACCGTACTCCGGCGAAAGCGGTTACATTCTTAGATTAAAAAATAGACAGATGGAACTTGGGGCCAGGAAATTCGGTCTGTCTGCAGGAGATAAGCTGATCTGTGAAAAACTGAATAGCAGTTATGAAAGAAAAAATAAGGAGCTGTGGAAAAACAGCTCCTTATTGTGTATAATAGGAAATAGTGCAGTGTGTAAAAATCCAAATATGAAAAGGTTCTTATGGTCAGCACAGAGAGCATGCAGACCTGCGGAACAGCAAAATACAATATGTAAAAGTGAGGAAACACGTATGAATGAGATCGGAACGTTCGACATTCTGGGACCGAACATGATCGGACCGTCAAGCTCCCACACGGCGGGGGCATTACGGATCGCTTTTATTGCCGGAAAAATGGTGGAGAAGCCGGTGGCGGTGCGCTTTGTGCTCTATGGATCATTCGCCCGAACCTACCATGGACACGGAACCGACCGCGCCTTGGTCGGCGGAATTCTTGGATATCACCCAGATGATGAGAGGATCCGCGATTCCTTTGAGTACGCGAAAGAGGCAGGACTCGACTTTACCTTCGAGGAAAACTTCACAGACAAGGAGATCTACCCGAACACGGTGGACATCTATGTAAAGGACGAAAACGGAAATGAGATGTCCCTGCGCGGAAAGTCCATCGGCGGCGGAAACGCAGTCATCACTCGGTTAAACGGCGTTGATGTGGATCTCACCGGAAATTACAGCACCATCGTTGTCCAGCATATCGATAAAAAGGGCACGCTGGCGTTCGTGACGGCGGTCTTAAGCGCATACGACTTAAATATCGGTTCCCTGCGCCTCTACCGCGAGAGCAAGGGCAAGATGGCCTACGCGATCATCGAAGTGGATACCATGGTCTCCAGCCAGGTGGTCAACGCGCTGCGGGGCTTTGAGGCTGTGAAAAACGTACTTTTGGTTCCGGCGATCAATCTGGACTGACGGGGGGAGAAACGATGAATTTTACGAATGGTGCAGAACTTTTAGAGTACTGCGAAAAAGAAAATAAAAAGATCTCCGAGGCCATGTTCGAGCGTGAGACTACATTTTTAGAGCAGGATCCGGAGAAGACAAAGGCGAAGATGAAAAAGGCCTGGTCCATCATGCAGGCGTCGGCGAAGAAGCCGCTTAAGGAAAACATCGTCAGCATGGGCGGCATGATCGGCGGGGAGAGCAGAAAGCTCCACACGCTGAGGGAAAATAAGAAGAATCTCTGCGGGGATGTGGTGTCAAAGGCTATCGCCTACGCGGTGGGGGTTCTGGAGGTCAACGCGTCCATGGGACTCATCGTTGCGGCGCCGACAGCCGGTTCTTCGGGCGTGATTCCGGGAGTCTGCTGCTCACTGCAGGAAAACTATGGATTTACGGATGAGGAGATCTGCCAGGCGTTATTTAACGCGGCGGCAGTGGGATATCTGATTACGAGAAACGCCACGACAGCCGGAGCAGAGGGCGGATGTCAGGCTGAGGTGGGCGCGGCCAGCGCCATGGCGGCGTCCGCGGCTGTGGAGCTTTTCGGCGGAACACCGGTCCAGTGCCTCGATGCGGCGTCCTTTGCGATCGTGAATATCCTGGGACTCGTCTGTGACCCCATCGGCGGTCTTGTGGAAAATCCGTGCCAGAACCGGAATGCAATGGGCGCGTCCAATGCCCTGATCTCCGCGGAACTTTCCATGGCGGGAATCAAGAGCATCACCCCGATCGACGAGACCATCGGCGTCATGTACGCGGTGGGACGGTCGATCCCGTCAGAGCTTCGGGAGACTTCCATGGGCGGCATGGCGGTGGCAAAGAGCGCATGTGAGGCGTGCGCAGCGTGTGCGAAGAAGAGAAGCTAAGGCTTGCCGGGCGGAAAATTTTCATAATAAAAAATGAGTTAAAAGACAGGAAAAGGGAAGCAGCATAGTAGAGAACTGCTTCCCTTTTCTTATCATAGGTGACAACTGATAAAGGGTATCTAAACATAATAAACAGGCGGTACTTAACCTAAATCAAGTACTGCCTGTAATTCTGTCAGCCAGGCCCGGTCACTGTGCGGTTCCCCGCATCAGTGCTGCAGCCCGGCTATTCATTCTTATTAAGTTTCAGAATTTTTTAGAACTCCGGCTCAATGAGTCCGTAAGAGTTTCCTTTTCTCTTATAAACAACATTGACTTCGTTTGTATCTGCGTTGAGGAACATAAAGAAGTTGTGTCCTAAGAGTTCCATCTGTACGCATGCCTCTTCGGCATCCATCGGTTTCATCGCGAAACGTTTTGTCTTTACGATATTAACGGTCTCCTCCGGCTCGGATTCTTCCTGAAGGAAGGCTTCGTTAAATGCTAAGGCGTTCTGTTTCTTGTCAACGATCTTTGTCTTATATTTCTTGATCTGACGCTCGATAATTTCTTCTACGAGGTCAACAGATACATACATATCGCTGGAATCCTGCTCAGCCCGGATAATGCTGCCTTTAACAGGAATCGTAACCTCTATTTTCTGACGTCCTTTCTCTACGCTCAATGTTACCTGTACTTCAGTATCAGGAGAAAAATAGCGCTCCAGTTTTCCTAATTTACTTTCCACGGCATCTTTTAAGCCTGGTGTAATGTTGATATTTTTTCCGCTGATTGTGTAACGCATAAAATCAACTCCTTTGTTTGGGATGGCTTAAGTATAACACAAAAT
>CAVFLH010000008.1:0-22432 GCA_963622995.1 uncultured Eubacteriales bacterium
GCTTTAAAGTTATTTTTGATTTTACTTTATTTTCTTAATTATTATTTTGTGTTCACGCCCAAAAAGGCAGATGCCCTTTGAAGAACATCTGCCTTTTACGCTCCTTATCAAGAGCCGATAGTCGATCATTTCTACTCCCGATTCTTTTTATTCTCTTCCTCTTTATCCTTAAACCAGTTATCCAGTTTCGTGAGGCCGCGGATCAGGATCTTTTTCTCATCATCATCAAATTCGTCCATGATGGATGTGATCATTTCTTTGTGGAATCTTGCATGGTGAATAAACGCTTTCTTTCCTTTATCTGAAAGCGAAATATACACGACTCTGCGGTCTTCCTCCCCGCGTTCCCTCTTTACATAGCCCTTCTTTACCAGGCTGTTCATGGCGATCGTCAGGGTTCCAACCGTGACGGAGAGTTCTTTCGCGATCGAGGACATATTTTTCGGCGTTCCCATACCGATGGCCTCGATCACGTGCATATCATTATTTGTTATATCCTGGAATTCCTGGGTGATGATTGCTTTCTCCTCAACATCCATGATGTTGCGGAACAATCTCACCAGGATCTCATTCAGTTCTTTATAATCGTCCAACAGTGGAATCCTCTTTCTCCCCTAGGCTGTCCGATCTCTTCTGACTGCCCGGATCTTTTGTCTTTTATGGGTTTTATTATAACCGATTCCAACTGACGGCACAACTGATTTCAAACTGTTTCCAACCCTTTTATAGGAAATTCCAAAACCGGCAGCCTCTTTTCTGTTCTTACTGCTATTCCTCCGCCAGGAACGATCTCACTCCAAGGAAGGTACTGTACAATATCTGCACAAATCGGTGGCTCCACCATTGCAGGTCTTGCTCTCCATCGAATAACCAGCCAACCTCACAATAAGTTCGCAAGAAAAATACTGGCGGCGATTCCTGCTGCCGTCGCGATTAGAGCTCCCGGCAGTGTCCAGCGGGTCTTTCGGATATGAGCGGACATAAAATATACACTCATGGTGTAAAACACCGTCTCCGTACACCCCATCATGATCGAGACCATATTGCCCACCATGGAATCCGGTCCGTATTCCTTGAAAATGTCAAGGATCAGACCGACAGCCGCGGAACTGGACACGATTCTCACCAGAATGATTGGAATTACCGGGACAGGGATATGGCAGAGTGCTGCTGGGAATTTCAGAAGTTCCGATAACGCCTCCAGGATACCGGAAGCTCTCAGGACTCCCACCGCGGCCATCAGCCCGATCAAGGTCGGGAGCACATCCGCCACTGTGCGCATTCCCTCTTTTGCGCCATCCAGGAAATCGTCAAATACCGGCCGTTTCGCGAGAATTCCGGAACCGACGATATAAAATACGGTGAACGGAACCATGAATTCTGAGAGGAAGATCAATATATCCATATTTTGTACTTCTGCGCCCTGCAGCTCCCCGGTTCTTCAGAACTTTTTTGATATCACCGCAGTCTTTGCAGAATATCCCCCTGGTCAAGCTCTCTCCTGGAAACCACAGCGGTCTGCCTCCAATTCTTCTCCTTCTCATTGTATTCTCCACAAAAATCCATTATACTAAGCCCATGGAGGTGTTTTCACTATGAGTATTCTTTTTCTCGAGTATCCGCCCTGCTCCACCTGCCAGAAAGCAAAGCGCTGGCTTGATGAGCATAATGTATCCTATACCAGCCGCCACATCAAGGAACATAATCCCACCGTGGAGGAACTGACAGAATGGTATAAAAAGAGCGGACTTCCGTTAAAAAAATTCTTTAACACCAGCGGACTTATCTATAAATCTATGGGACTCAAGGATAAACTCCCAACGATGAGTGAGGAAGAACAGATTGCCCTGCTCGCAACAGACGGAATGCTTGTAAAGCGTCCGTTAGTCATCGGTGATTCCTTTGTTCTCACCGGTTTTAAGGAAAAGGACTGGCAGGAAAAGCTAGGGTGACTGACGCCCTGGCTTTTTTCCTGTCTTCACGAACAGCCAGATTCCCGCTGCCAGCAGGAACAGGATCCCGATACTGACCGTTATTGTCGTGACATGGCTCTCCAACCACTCTATGATCCGCTCTGCCAGACTGGTTTTCAGAATATCTGAGCGATCTGGTTCTTCTTCCGATTGGCTTAAGATCTCTGTCTCCTGTTCCTCCTCTGTCCCACTTTCCGTTTCCGGAAGAACTTCCTCGTAAATTCCAATATACTGCTTTCCTTCCAGATCCGGTGTCCGGATCTGCCCGCCGTATTTTGCTTTCACGCTCCGGATCAGCTTGCTTCCTTCTGCCGTCGCGTCCCTGCACGTCACTTCGCCGTCCATATAAGGTTCTCCGTCCCACTCCACACGGTCCACCCGGTAATATTCCCGGGAAAGTCCCGCGAGCTCCAAAAGTTTTTCTCCGTAATCAGCAAGATCCGCATCCCCGGGGATCTCCATATCTCCCAGATAGAATGAATCTGCCCCGTAACCGGATGCCGTCACCGAAAAAGAAAAGGTATCCGACCAGCTTCTCGATGTTTCTTCTACATTTACAAGCGAAAGCTCCCTCTCAAACTCTGTGCCGGACTCCTCATCGATAAGCGGAACATCTGCCGTCTCCGGCACCGTATCGTCTCCTTCCAGGTCGTAGGGAATCGTCACCTGGGCATAGGTCATTTCTCCGGCTTTTTTCGCATTTCTGATTCGTTTTGATACCAGCCGGTATTCTTTTTCCCCCTCGATTCTTGTCTCTTTCGGTATGAATGCCTCACCTCCATCCGTAAATATGGGACTTTCATAGGTCAGCGTCTCTTTTTCTTCTGTTTTTTCGCTTCCAGACGCTGCTTCTCCTGTGAAAACTGTTCCCTCCGTCAATAGGATTTCCTCCGCAGGCGATGTTTCTTTCTCCGGCTGTGTCTTCTCCGCCAGTGATGTTTTCTCTACTGATGGTGCTTCCTCTGATGATGATATTTTCTCCTCTAGTATGGTTTCTTCCTGCGATATTCTCTCTGCAAATGCTGGCATTGGAAATGCCAGACATAACAGGAACATCACACTTCCTAAAAAAACATAAATTTTTTTGACAGGAAGCCGAAATATTCGGCTCCCATCACTTTTTCTCTTCTTGTTCTTCTTTTCTCTCATTTTCCTCCTTCTTCACGTGCAGGTACCAGAGTCCAAGGAAGCCGATAAACAGGCCGAACACCGCAAATTCAGGTTTTCTGGTGTCCCCCGTCTCTGGCGTTCTGAGACTTGTCTTGTCTTTCTGATGAACTCGTCCCTCTGAGCTGCCGGAAAATTCCCGCTCATAGCGCACAGTGATCCTGCCATACGTCTTTTCTCGGTCTTGTTCCGGTCTCGATTCCTCCTCTGACTCCGGTTCTGTCCACTCCGCCTCCACTGGTTTCTTAGGTTTTTCATGCGGAGTGGGAGCAGTTGGCTGTTCCGGCTCTGCCGGACTCTCAGGCGTCTCCGATTCCCCAGGTGCTGTCGGCGTCTCAGTCGGTACCGTTGTCTCGGTTTCTTCCGGTTTTGTCGGTTGCTCCGGCTCGGTGGGTTTTTCCGGTTCGTCCGGTGTTTTTCTGCGGTCTGTCATCTCGATTTTTATAAAACTTCCATCCGTTGGCACCGTAAATTTGATGGATTCTGCAGTCTCATACCCATCCGGCGCAGATATCTCCGTCAGGATATACGTCTCCCCTGCTGTCAGCGTTCCCTCCACAAAATGCGGAGTTTTCCCTGATATCCAGGAATCAATGACCGTTCCATCTGCTGTTTTTAGCTCCAGGGATGCCCCGGGAAGTTCCTCCCCTGTCGCCATATCCAACTTGCTGAACTGTGCTCTCGTCTTTTTATTCGTAATCGAAAGCTCATACAGCTGAATCCAAGCTTCCTTCTCCCTGTCAAATACGATGAAAAATGTTTCTTCTGAGCATCCATATCCAGACGGAGCCAGGATTTCTCGAACCTCATATTCATACATGACCCAGGCACCATTTTCCAGATACCCGATGGGAAGTTCCGGTGATAAAGCAGTTCCGTCCTCACCAGTCACAAACACTGTCTGCTCCCCCGTCTGTACGCAGACCGCCTCAAACCATGCCCCGGAAAGTTTCAGTTCTTTATCATCCGCATCTGTCTTTCGGATCCTGATCCTGCCAAGTGCCGTCTTTTCGTCCAGTTTTCGTCTGTTTTCCACCTCATAGCGGACGATATTCCCCGTCTGGTCTACCGTGATGAGGATCGGTTTCGCTCCCTGATAGCCGTCCGGAATTTTCGTCTCAAGAAGCACATATTTTCCTTCGGGGATTCGGTCAATTCGGTGTAAACCAGTTCTTGTGTCATAACTGGTCATTCCCGGATACCTCTCTGACGATCCGTCATGATACCGGAACTGGTATTCAAACTCCGGTGACGACTGACCATCGGATGTTAATCTTTTCGAATCGCCATCAACTGTGACTGAGACCCGCATTCTGCTTCCATCCAATAACTCCCAGAGCTGTGTGATGATCTCTCTGTTTTCCGTCGCCGTATTCTCCAGAAGTCTGGCCTCTCCAGAAATGACTCTTCCCTGAAATTCTCTTTTCCACGAAAACTGCCGGAATTCATTTCCATACTGTCCAAACATCTTTTCATACGCTTCTGGAACCGCCGGAATGTATTCCGATAGATCATCCACTTTCCAGCTGTCCACGATCCGGTCTTTTCGGTACAGATAAACACCATTTTCTGTCTTTGCTTCCCCATTCTCATCCAGAACTGCCTCACAGAGAACAAATTCTGCTGATGCAGGCCAGGATAACGGCTCTTTCTCTCCGGATGCATTTCTCTCGTACTTAAGGATCTCCAGTTTTGTGTGATCATCCCTCAAAATAAAACTCTGCAGGTCTCCGGTTTCCTCCACTGTGATCTCCATGGAGGCCGGAAGATAGCCATCCGGCGTTTCCAGTTCTTCCAGAATATAATCACCCACAGGAATTCCCTCAAAATATTTCGGTTTCCCATCCGTTATCCACATGGCAGTGACCGGAACTTTGTGGTTATCCACAGGGTCTTCCGAGTTCCACACAGCCGGTGCCGCCTCTGTCTTCACGAGATAATATCCTTTCGGGTATTTCTCATGATCGGCAGTATTTACCCGCTTTGCTTTAAAGAGCGCAAGCTTTGCTCCCTTTACAAAGCCCTGACTGTACACGCCCCGAATCTCTATGCCTGTTTCACTCGTCTCCCTATCCGTGCGATTTTCTACATTCTGACGGTAATCCTCTGTTCCGTCGATTTTTGCGATCTCTACCTTTGTTTTTTCATCCGACAGAATTACTCTCTGAACTTCTCTTGTCTCCTGAACCTCCACCGCAGACGGGAAGGTGCGGACATAGCCGTCCGGCGCTTCCAGTTCTTCCAGAATATAGCTGCCCGGGATCACCCGTCTTAAAAGATCCGGCTGTCCGTTCGTACTTTCATCCTTCCTTCCATCCTGAATCGTTTTTTCTCCGCTGATCCACACATTCGGAATCAGATATGACTCTCCTTCCCTGTGTTTTAACGGCACATCATCCGTCTCATTCTCCGGATCTCCCACATCAAGCAGCTTTTCTCTCTCATTTAAGTGATATGCCGCCCGGTTTTCCATCTCCAGAAGATCCTCATACCGGTATGTCACATAGTCCCCATCCCGGTCATAGACCGGCTCACCCTTTTTATACAGAGCTCCGCTCTCCGGATAATATTTCACCAGGCCAAACTCATCGAGAACCAGTTCCATCCGTTTTTCGAAAGTTCCTGTTTCAGGGTTCCATGTTCCCGTAATATAGGCATTCTCGCTTCCTTCCATGATCTCCGCCGGTCTTCCCGTCAGTATTTTTCTTCTGCCAGTCAGATTTCCTGCTGTATCTGTTTCCTTTACCACCGGCCATACATAGAATATCGGCATTTCTCTTCCATTTGAGCCAATTTGTGTCTTCTTCACATATGCCAGACCCGTGTAGGCATCGACCTCCGCATCCCTGCACAAAGATCCATCGAGATGAAACAGTGTCGTCTCCGGGTCCATTGCGGTAAATACCTTCGATCTTTGGTCATACACAAGTTTTGCGAAATCGCCTCCCGACAGTTCAAACACCGGCTGTCCGTTTTTCAACGCATAGATCGATTCCGTATCAGAGGTAATCTTCTGCTGTCGTCCTTCCCGGTCATAGCCGTAAAGAGTCCCGTCTTTTCCCTTTTTTACAACATCAAGATTTCCAAGATCATAGAATAAGACCGGCGTATCCTTTCGTTTCACCGTCCTGATCTCCCAGGTACCTTCTCCCAGCATCTCATCTCCTGACGCTCTTTCGCGGGAAAATTCCAGTTTTTCTCCGGCATATCCCTCTTTTACGACAATATCTGTCACATTTCCGTTTCTGTCTCTTGTGACCTCCACACCCTCAAATGCATGATCCTGTGAATCCCCGGTCTGTTTGACACGGATCGCGTCATAAAGCGCAAGCTTCGCCCCTGTTACATACGGGTTCTGATGATCTGCCGTCTCCAGTTTTCTCGTCACATAACCGTAACCCTGGAAGATCCCGTTCTCATAGACGATCTCCACCCGCTCTCCGTCGCGTTTCCTCTGCTCCAGCATCTCCAGAGTCCCCTTTTTCCAGCCAAATCCCTGGTATGTACCCGCATGATTATAGGCAAGATCAAGATTCTCAAGTCCATACTGTGCGCGAAGTTCCGAGATCGTTCCTTCTACTCGTCCCGATACTTTCATTCCGCGAGTTGAGTCTATTGTCTTTGTTTTTGAAATTTCCAGAATTGTTGCGGTATTTTCTGCGTAAATTCTCGCCGTATCCGTGACATTTTCCGGGTGGATCCCATCCGGCTCCTGCTCGTACCCGTAAACTGCTGCCGCTGTTTTTCCTTCTGTCCAACCGCCGGAATACAAAATCCGATCGCTGTAGATCTCCACTGCCACAGGATCTGAACGCACATAGCCTGCAGGCGGTTTCACCTCCGCCAGCACATAGACTCCCGCAGGAAGCGGATTTGGTGTTTTTGCGTATCCCACTGCCTGAAGAATTCCCTTTTCCTCGATATCACGGATCGTCGGAATCGCCATGAGTGTTCCTGTCTGCAGCCCATTTTTATCCGTAAAGCTTACCAGATCACTCTCCTGGCAGATCGGTGTTCCGGCAGGAACCGTTCCATAGAAAAGTTCGCCGGCCCTAGCTGCCTTTCTCGCAAATGGCCGGATCTCCTTCGCTCCCATCGCCTCAAGAAAATACTGGCTTCCAAGGATCATCGTATCCGCCGTATAGCACTTAACGGCACCATCCCCGTCATCCGCCTCATTTCTCTCCGCCCGGTAAACTCCAAATACCGCGTCATCGTGAAGGATCGGCTCTCCGGTTTCCGCATCAAGTTTTTCAACCCTCAAGTCTGAGAAATACTTTCGGTCCAGAAATGGCTTTTCCCCATAACCAGTCCAGACTGCGCTCTCTTTCTGCTCATTCGGATCCACAATACTCCATGGGACAAGCATCGGCGCATATTCCCCGTCATAGGCAGTCTTTACGCCTGTCATCGTCTCCTTTCCATCTTTCTTCGCTCCATTTTCGCTGTCTGACCGGTAATGATAGTACTGCTTTACCGTCTCGTTCCCGTAAGGCTCGTAATGCCCAGCCCTCTTTTTCTCGGAAAGTCCGTACGGATAGACTTCAAAATCCCCATCATTGCTGTGGGCACAGATCACATACTCCCGAAGCTCCTGTTTCTGGTTCTCCGCCCACTCCTCGTTAAAGCGGATCAGATACTTTTTTGCAAGATCCCACGGAGAATCCGCAGTCTTATATATATACTTCTCCTTCCAGTCATCTTCAGCCTCAATCTGTCCGCCTGTCACCGGAAGAAATATCTCCTTCGGCGCATCGATCTCATAATGCTTATTCTTAAAGTCAAGCAGCTCCGGCGCATAAGGCTGTTCCTCCGCGATCACATATTCGCCATAAGGAAGATACTTCGACACCGCCGATGCTGCTTCCTCCTGTGCCTGTCCATCTTCCTTTCGGACTGCCAGAGTTGTCCTATCCCCGTCAAGCCCGCCATTTTCCTCGCTGTCCCAGGCGATCACATAGATTTTTCCAAGATCATACTTAAAAAATGGCTGCAGATAGTCCTCCGCCTTCTGGATCGCAAGATAGAGTGCATGATCATACTGCTCATCTGAATATACACTTTTTCCCTGTTTCAGCTGTTCCTGCTCCGCTTTCAGATACCAGTCGATGGCAAACTGCCGGACTGCGTCTGATCGCTTCGCATTCTCCTTCGCGTATTCTGAAGTATTGACCTCGTTTTTCTTTCCGGTAATGAGACTGGACACAAACGGTTTGAATGATGTATTCCATAAGATTCCCGTTCTCTTCCAATAGTCTGTATCTGCCGTCCGAATGGCCGCAAAGAACTTTTCATAGTTGTACCCGTTTATCGTCCCATTTTCCCCATGATCTGGATCCGCTTCCGGGTCCGTTTTCCGCTCCACAGTCTCCAGTACTTGGCGGTCCGCCTTTTTCGTGTAGATCTTCTGGACCAGTTCCGGGAAGTTTTTTCGGTATTCTTCGATCTGTACCGGATTCCCGTTCTTATCCACCCAGGAAATCTCCCCGTTTTTTGTGCAGAAGATCTGTTCCAGATTGGACTTCAGATAGATCTTGAACCGGAAATTTCCGATATTTTCCCCGTCATCCGTCTTCTTCTCTACCCGCACCTTCTGTTTTACCGGCCGTTCCAGCACAAGAACCGGTGTGAGACTTGTATCTCCATCCTCACTGATCTTATCCTGTCCGCGGTACACCAGCCGCTTCGCAGTGATATAAGTGTCTGAAAGATCCTGATTCTTTGAGACAGACACAGCAAGAGCCGCTCCCGAGAATTTTACAAGATATTCCGCATAACCGATCCTGTCTCCTGCCTGATATCCCCAGACATTCGCATTCCCGATCGCCTGGATCTCCTTTTCCGTCAGAACATGATCTTTTTCCGGAAGTTTTGCAATAAAGTTTAAGGTGAGACTCGTCTTTCCATCGGTAAAGTCCTTTCCGAATGAATCTTTTCCAGAAGTCTGAACCGTAATTTTGTATACACCAGTCTTCTCCCTTACCACGTTTTGAAGTTCCGCATCTTTTTCTACGACTTCTTTTTCTGTCGTGATCTCGATCTTATCTTCCGTTCTCGTCAGCGGAACACGGTATCCATGTGCCGGATCTCCCGACAGGTAATCGATCACCTCTTCTCCCTCTTTATGATAAACCATGACCTGATGCATGATCTCTGTCAGCTTTCCATCCGTTCCCGACATCAGAACCGGTGTCAGGGTCGCATCGAGATAATACCGTCTGTTTCCTGCAGACCCGATCACATACTGTCTGTCGGTCTGGAATCGGAATTTTCCGCTGTTTTTATATTCCTGGTACACCCAGCGGAGATTTACCGGATCTTCATAAACCGCATACACGCTCTCCGCTGTCTTTTTCCCATTTTCCACCTTTGAAGTGAAAAATCTGCGGTTTCCAATAGAAGATGCCCCGGCATACAGCGTTACCCGGTAACCAGCATCCTCTTTTCTGATCCCATCGATTCCGCCAAAATTCCACTGTGGATGTTCCTGATACCAGGTAAAAATACTTCCCATAAGATCCAGAACACAGGAATTCTTTTCAACAGGCACTGTAATTTCCTGCACCGCCGCACCATACATGGTCTTTTTTGCCGGTTCTCCCAAATCTGTTGTCATTCCCCAGATATCTTTCTGGCCCTTTTTCACGCCCCGGCTGTAAACCGGCGCGTCCTCCAGTGAGCGGATACCTCCTGCCGTAACCGGGACTTCATACCCGTTTCTTCCAAGGATCTCCTCCATCTGAGCTTTCAAAAATAGAAAGCTCTCCGATGTTTCATCTGAAAGATCACAGTCTTCCAGTTTCACCTGAAACCGTTCATCTTCCTCATTGACAGACAGATTTGAAAGGTTCATCGGTATCTTTTCCGGAATCTGCTCTGCCCTTAATATCTGCGGTTCTATCCGGCTCACCGGCTCCTGCCCGGTAATATTTCCCGCTGCATCCCGCTCTGGCTGATAGAGAAGATCACTGGAATCGCTCTCCGCCCGTTTCCATACGGTTCTCCCGGCCTCGTCTTTTACAATCACCTCTTCTATTCCCGTCACATGAGGTCCTGTCACCAGTTCTTCCCCTGTGTCAACGCGGTAGAATTTCGTCCCCTCCGGGAAACCATAGGCAAAGATCTCATAACCTCCATCTCCATTTTCCCCGGCTGTCCCCGATGATGTGACCGTAAATGGAAGTTCATCATATCCTTTTCCACTTCCATCATCGCCTTCCATCGCCGCCGCGAGTTCCGGCATCGTGACCACAGCCGTTCCATTCGCGTCCGTCACAGACACTGGCGTGTCAAACCCTGTGCCCCGGTTTGTGATCTCCTGATCCATTCCATTTACTGAAAGCTCATATCCTTCACTCCTGGATAGCTCTTTTATATAGTATTTTTCGAGGATCAGCGGTCTTCCGATCCAGCAGTTTCCGTTTTTCTCTGTATTTTCCTGATACAGATTTCCCGGTCCGCTCCAGGAGATATCCGTCCTTTTTCTGATTCTTCCAGCTGTATAATCGTACTCCATTCCCGGCGCTTCTGTATAACACAGGAAGTCCGCATTTCCATCCTTATCCGTCGCCGCTGCTGCCACAAGATCATTTTTCTTATAGACAATGCCGGTGTTGGTCAGGACTCCGTTTCCTGCCACCTCCGCATCCGGATGAACGATATCTTCCGCCGCAAAAAGGCCATAAACAGCCCCTTCGAGTGTCCCGTCTCCTTCCGTGTCCCCGTAGGACGAATAATCATCGTATTCTCCCCGAAAGAGATCCCGGTCCTTCTTCGTGATATGGATCCGTCCTTCCGTCCTGTGATCATACACATGCCAGGCATCCCCGCAGTCATCAGCCCCATTACAGTGCGAATACTTTCCGGATTCCCCGAGGTCCAGATGCCGGATTCCATCCACCTCTGCGTCCGCCAGAATATCCTCAAAGTCCCCGACACCTTCAAACTCTCCCCAGTCGTCGGCTTCTTCGTCCTCATCATCCTCATCCCGGCTTCTTCCCAGAAACCAGTCATAAAACCGCTCAAAAATACTCTTTTTTTCTGCATTGGATGCCGTTGCCTTAACAGCAGCTTCCTTGGTATCCGCTTCTGCATTGGATGCCGTTCTCTTCATAATTATTCCCGCGGAACTTTTTACCACCGGTATTTTTCTCTCTGAAACAGTACTCTCGCCTGTCATCCCATTTCCCGAATACCAGATGTTTTCCGTGATCTCACGGCTGCTTCCAGATAATTTTTCTGCGTTCGCTCCCGCCTGGGAAGAATCCGTCGTGATCATCTCCACCGGGATGTCATCCCGATGCAGGTCATGAAGGATATACCCGTTTCTTGCCTGGATCTCCTTCCATGTATAGGTAAACCGCAGTCCGATAAACTTCCGGTATGTCTCCTCACAATCCGCCCTGCAGCCGGATTCCTCAAATGCGTCTTCAGATGCAGCCTGGGAACTCCGCTCATTTCCGTCACCTTTCCAGCTTCTCCCATCCGGTTCTCCGCTTTCCAACACCTCCTGCACCTCATCATAGGCACTCTCGTCCGCAAGCCAGTGAAAATGGCAGCCGCCTTCCGACTCCGACTCACAGGCTTCCACAAGTTCCATCCACTGCTTTGCCGCAGCCCTGTTATTATCCCTGGTCTGTTCCGCAGCCTCCTCATAGGCATCGCTCTTTTTCCCGTCCTCATCCCTGGAATCCCCATTTTCCTGGTCTTCCGGCATATTTGCCCATGACGGCGCGGCATGTCCGTCACAGTATGTCTTTTCATACGAATACTTTCTGGTATCTTTGTAGGCTATCTCCCCTTTTTCGTTCGTAGTTCCCTCCGAAAATACCTGAAAACCGCTCCATGGACGAAAGCTCAGATTTTTTTCCGCAAGTTTCCCCTCGCCGTCTGTCTTTGAGATCTTATCTCCATCCTCAAACCGTTCATACAGATAGAACTGGCTTCCCTTGAGCGGCATTCCGGTCTCATCATCATGCTTTACAAGCCTGACATTGTAATCCGCTGAAAATGTCTCATTATGGCGATAGATCTGAAATTCAAGCGTTGGCATCTCCACGCCGTATTCCGGTATTTCCCTGTCGCCTGAAACCCCTGGTTCTCCGCTTTCCCCATCCTGGCTGATCACCAGATAAAACACCATATCTGACGGAATGATCCTCATATCTGCCTTATAGAGTCTCTGATGTTCCGGCGCATTGATGCAGACCTTAAAGTCCATCCACTCCGTGAGATATTCCGGATTCCAGCAGCCCTCCGTATACCAGCCGGAATTGCCTCTCATGGTGATCTTATACCGCACCGTCGTCTTATTGTATTTCTCTTCATCTGTCATGCTGCTTCCGACAGCATTCTCATTTGCGGTCACCGAACCGTTATTGTGGATCCGGATCGCATCACCGCTCCAAGTCACCTCATACAGGTTCTGCCCCATCACCGATTTCGCGATATTTTTATCCTGGGACGCGTCGAGCCATCCCACATTTCCGCCTGTGGATCCATTGTCCCACACACTCTGTGGCTCGATCTTCGCGATATCGCGAATAAACTCTTTACCGAGAACGAACTCCGTGTCCAGGGCACCGGGACCATCGGAAAAGGGCAGTACCTGGAATGGCACTGCCGTATCTTCCGAAGTTGCTCCCCGGATCGCATCCGGAGCTTCTTTTCCCGCCGCCAGCCCGACGGAGGACGCCTGCTCCATAGCAGCGATCGCGCGGTCTTCAATTTCCGGATTGTCGGCCACCCAGGCAAACTTCGTCCCGGCATCGTCTTTCACATACTTTACGATATTGGCACTGGATGTCGTGGACGCGATCTCCGCGTAAAGGCCCGGATCAAACTTTTTTGCCGCGTCCTTCAGTGCCGACCAGTTATCTGGATATGCCCAGAATAACCGTTTCGCCTGCGTTTCCGTAAGCGGAGACGGCATCGTATCAAATTTGTACATATCATACCGGTCGACCTTCTTCCAGCCTTTTCCACCATCAAGGCAGTAATACGGGGCCGTCGATTTCTGCGGCCACACATCCGATGCCTCTGACGGGAACGGGAGTGGAATCCCCACTCCCATGATCGTCATGATAACTGCCAGAAATCCGGCTAACCACCGCCTTCTTTTCTTCTCTTCCATACTGATCCCCCGCCATTATTTCTTTCCAAGCGTCTGCACAGCACCTCTGACACACCATGCGCCTGTCTTATCCACGGTGTAGCCGTCCGGCGTCACACAGTCCGCCAGCATGTGCCCGTTTTTCTGGTCCATGTAGTAGCATTTTCCGTCGATCCAGTTCCAGCCTTTCGTCATCCGTCCGGTCGGTCCCAGGTAATACCACACTTCTCCTTCTTTTACCCAGCCAGTCTGCATTTCCCCCTGGCTTCCGTCACTTGTCTTCTGGAGATAGTACCAGCTTCCATCCTTTTCATCGAGAAACCACCCTGTCTGCATCCTGCCGTCAGCCGCGAAATGGAACCAGGAAGTCTTTTCCTGTCTCTCTTTCGCGTAGGGATTGTAGATCCATGCCCACTCATTGGCATAGGTTCTTCCGCCGGAAACAAATTTCCAGCTTCCGTCCTCCTGCTTTCTCCACTCACCGGTAACGCTGCCATTCGGCTGTTCCCCCGTATTCTGGGTCTTTTTCAGCACACTTCCCGTGCTTCCACCGCCGGAAGAACGTCCTCCGGAGCTGCTGGACCAGGTCTTATCTACAAGCTTGAACTTTAATTTCACCGGAATCTTCTTCTCCGCACTTCCGGCACTGATCGTGATCTCATCCTCATATTCTGCTGTATACGGATATTTCTTCATCGTCTCCGTGATCCAGGACGCACCAGTATCCGCAGATACCACTCCATTTTCGGCCTTTACGGCCCCATTTTTTACATTCCAGATGAGTTCAAAGCTGCCATCCCCATGGCCTTTTAACGCCTCTGCCGGAATCAACTCTGCCGCGAGCTTCTGTGCATCCGCCCCCTGCCATGTGACCGTCGGGTTAGATCTTGATCCCGTTTTCGTGAGTGTCAGATCAAACGTCAGCGCTTCCTGGTCCACCTTGATCTCCTCCGGCATCACCACGGTCCTGTCATCTGTCACAAAGTCCACTTTCACGCTGCTGGCCGCCGACTGGATATTTCCAAGAGCATCCTTTGCCGCCATCACTACCTCCGTGCTTCTTGTTCCATACCCGGTGCGTTTCTCATAGATATGTTCCTTATGAGCCGCGTCATCCGCTTCCATGAGATCCAGGATCCATCTCGTGTCCTTCTTCGCTGTCACCTTCGCATTCCGGTAATCACCGTCTGCGATTCCCTCTTCCACAAATCCGGCATCCACCTGGATGATGGCATTATCGCCGACGGTCCAGCTGATGTCTTTTTTATCGAAGTAATCCGGCGCAAAAGAGCCAGAGAGGATCTGCGGTGCGGATACCGTGATCGTCTCCTGCGGCTTTTTCCGATCCCCGGTCAGAGTTCTTGTCACTGTGAAATTCAAGGCCGTCTTGTCGAGAGACGCGCCTTCCGCTGCGATCTTCGTCCGGTCCTTGATCTGGAACGTCACCGGGATCCTGCAGTTTGCGGTCACTGACTTCTCCTCAAAGCTGGATGCTGGTCTCGTCTTTGCTGTCAAAACCGCAAGTCCGCCCTGTGTTCCGTTTCCATAGACCGTGTCCTCGATGGGATACCGATACTGTTTCTTTGCCTGTTCTGCCTCCGCTTTCTCCACAATATCCTTAAAGAATCCTGCATTCAGATTTAACTCAATGGACGCGCTCTTTTTCGTATATCCAGACTCGTCCTCGTCATCATTTTTCTTTAAAAGGATCAGTTCATCATCATCCACACTCCATCTCACCGCCTCATCGGCCACATCATTGTTCTTATCGACCACCGCCTGGATTTTCACGTCCTGGACCTTCGTTCCCGCTTCCAGCTTTCCGTTCAGATATCTCGCCAGCAGTTTTCCCGCGGTATCCCGCACTTCCGTGGTGATCGACGGGTTCATCCGGTCACCGGTGCGCTCCTCGATGACCCGGAAGCCAAATTCCTGGGGTTCTACCCGCACACCTGCTGCCACTTTCTTATAGAGCGCAGAGACCTCCGTGTCATGCTCCGGCATCACAAACTGGTAGGAACCACCTGTCTGATACGTCATCTTTCTTCTCCTCCCCAGGGAATCCGTATAAGTCGGCACACCGTCCATCTGGAATTTCTCCGTCTCCGTGTTTTTCGGCGCTGTGAGGACCGTCACAGTATCCCCGGCAGCCACCGCGCCCCGGTACGCTCTGTGGAATTCTTTGCTGTAGGCGGACGGACCTCTCGCCGTCAGCACCGCCACATCATAGAAATTCTCTGAATTTGCCGCTGTATCCACCTGAAGGACCGACAGAAGATAGCCCCGTACCGGACGTCCCACGGAATTCGGTGCGAAATGATCCGGCGTATAGAGATCCTGTCTCGCCGCATCCTCAGTATCCACTACATGGAGAACGCCGTTCTCAAGCTCCTCATAGAAGTAAATCTCGTCCTCTTTCTTCGTGTTCTGTCCCTGCACCAATGTGTAGAAATTATCGCCTTTGTTCCAGAATCCGATATGGGCGTCGTAGGTGAACCGATTATCGTCCGAGACACCGGAACCGCAGACACCGGCTGCGATCTTCTCCTCCGTATCCGCAAACAGGTAGGCCACATCCGCTCCATCCTCAACCCCATAACGGAAGTGGAAGCCAGTGTCATGAGTTCCGATAAAGGTTCCCTCTCTCGCCGCGCTTCCAAGCCCGGAAGAGGCGATGGTTCCCTCAAACCGTGCTACCTTCATCTTTCCTGAAACGTATTTTCCAGTAATGCCGCCGATGGACTGGGAGCCGCTTCCGCCGATGGTCCCCATTACATGCGTATTGAAAATATCCGTGGAATTCTGGAATCCTACGATTCCGCCCACATAGCCGCCGCCCTGGATCCTGGCACTCAGACTGTCCCCAGTGTTTACTTCACAGTCCGCGATCAAAGACTCTGCCGCCCGTCCGGCGATTCCCCCGGTAAATATCTCCTTTCCGCTTCCCGTATCGATCGCTACATGATCAGAAACGCAGTTCTCCACCACGGAATCTTCCAAAATGTCCGCAATAACTCCACCGGCTGTACCGGTAGTCCTGAGCGTACCGTTTACCGTCACATTCCGGATCACCGAATGTTTCGCGCGGCCCGCGAGAATTCCCCCGTTCTCCTTCACGGTAATCACATGGCCCGGTTTTACCTTAAGATCTGTGATCTCCGCATTCTCCACTGCACCGAACAGTCCTCCAAAGTCCCAGGATGGCTGGTACATGCGGAAATTGGATACAGTTTTCCCGTTTCCGCTAAAATGCCCCTCAAACGGCGATACCTTTCCGGCCCGCATATCCGCCCCGGTGCGGTAGAATCCGATAGGAATCCAGTTCATTCCCCCGAGGTCGATATTTTTCCCAAGCTCAAACCAGGCGCCTTTATAATTTCCCGGATATGTTCCCTCTCCGCTTCCGACCTCCATTCCCATGGACGCCAGGGCAGCGAGTCCGATGAGATGTTCCTTCGTTGTGATCTGGTACGGCTTTTCCTTTGTTCCGTCCCCGGTTCTTCCGCTTAAAAAGCTCATATCGCCCACATCCGCGCCCCAGATCTCCTCATCCGCAGCGAGCACGGCGATACTTTTCACAGCATCTGACGCTGTCGCGGTTCTCTCCGCCGCTGTTTCCGCACTTTTCAAAACTGCCATTCCTCTTACCGGCGTTCCAAGCGCCATGCAGAGTCCTAACCCCGCTAACATCATCTGGCTCTTTCTGCCTCTGTTTTTTCTGCTCTTCTTCATTTCTTTTCTCCCCTCTATGCCTGCGGCAGACAGAATGCCGGGCAGATTCCGATCCCGGTATCTGACACATCCGTCTGTCTGAAGCATCCATTTTCAAGATCTACAACATATTCCCTGTTTCCATATATAAAATTTCCGCTTTCATCCACCTCGTAAGTGGGTGTCCGAAGCCAGAATCCCCGGCTGTAAGAACTGCCTTTTCCTTCCAGAGCCCAGATCTCGTCCCGGTACCGATACGCCTCCTCCAAAGACAGCAGAAAGAGCCTGTCCCTGCAGTCCTGGTACGGCAGCAAATGGCTCTCAAGGCCATCCAGACGGCTCTCAGAAAAATCACCATCCCCGGTTCTCCCTGTATATGCCGTCAGTACTCCCGTGTATACAAAAGACGCATCCGGAACCGCAGTCTCTGCCTGTTTTCCCAGCCATTCTCGTACCCATGATCTCTTATAATTATTGTTCTCTCCAAACGGAAGCAAGATCCGTTCTTCATAGGTACTGTCCACATCGGACCGAATCACCGATTCCGCCAGAAACAGCGCGCGTTTTCCATAGCTTCCGCTGCCGTCCTGGTAGTCATCATCGATGCAGCGAAACCGGCAGATCTTTCCCGCAATCTCCCGCGAGATCACATCCCCGGTCCGCCATGCGGCCCGGTCTTCCTCATCTCCGAACGTATCCCCTATTCCTGGAGCCGCATCTTCCCCGGAATCCGGCGCACGCCCCCGCCATTCAAATCCGATCCGGCAGTCCGTAACCGTCTCACCGTTCACACTCCTGGTTCCAAGATCCAGCTTTGAAATATTTACCACCTCAGGAAACATCTGCGCGATCACCAGCGTGTCGAACGCGCCATCCTTTCCCGTTACCACAACCTCCTGCCGTCCCTCCCGGTCTGCGGCAGATACCGTCTCCATCAGAAACCGCCTGCCCGCTTCCCGGTCCCGCAGAATCACGGGTTCTGCTGTCAGAAATTCTGCCGTTCTCTCCGCCGCATAGGGAATAAGCTCTCCCCGGCAGCTTGTGAGTACAGCAAAAGAACCGGTAGCAACAAGCCACTTTGCCACTTTCTTTCGATTCATTTTTCCTCCTGGATGTTCCGGCTAAAGCCGCCGGCGGCTTTTCGATAAAGCAGATATTATCTGCCTCCAAAGATTTTTAAGACTTCAAAAAGATTCATTATGATTTGACTGGAACTCCCCAACCGGTTCGTCCCTCTGTTTGTCCATAACTATACCACAGGCCATCCCCGGAATCCATATCGGATCTGTAAAACAAAGGTCCCATTATTTAGTCAGTTTCACGAAAATATTTCTGCATTTTCGTCACTTTTACCAGTCTGTCCTGCCACCAATACAGGATAAGTCAATGTTTATAAGTGTTTTTCAATGTCAAATAAAAACGTGCTTCATCACATTCTCTCGTCAAGCACAATTTCTTACAGCAAACTGATTCTTTACATGAATGTACATCTCAGACACATTCGTTCCTTTCCATTCCATACAATAGGAAATTCCCCAGATTTTCTAATAAAAAAGCCAGGACATGCCGCGCACATCCCGTCTTCCAACCAAACATCCTTATTTAACTCCGCAATCTTACCACGTCTCCACCGTCCGCAAAAACTCCTCCATCGGAATCACACCGTCACACACGAGATCCGCCAGCTCTTCCCGCATGGTCCGCATCCCCTGTGTCTTCACCACATAATCCTCGATCTCCCACTCCGGCCGGTTTTCCGCAGTCATCTTTTTCAGTTCCCGGTCCATCACAAAGATCTCATGGACCGCTATTCTCCCCTTGTATCCTGTATTCCAGCAGAATTCACATCCACGGCCGCGTTTCGCGCTCCGAATCTTTCTTCCAAGCAGCTTCTGCTCCTCATCCGTAAGTTCCACCGTCTCCGCGCAGTGCGGACATACCTTTCTCACCAGTCTCTGTGCCGCCATACCGCATAAACTGTCCGCCGTGAGGTACGGCTCGACACCCATATCTGCCATTCTCGTGATTCCGCCCACCGCACTTTTCGTGTGCAGAGTCGAAAGCACCAGATGACCGGTGATCGCCGCGCGGACACTGATTTTCGCTGTCTCTGGATCTCTCGTCTCACCGACCATGATGATATCGGGATCCTGTCTCAAAATAGCGCGGAGTCCTGATTCAAAGGTAAGCCCCGCCTGTTCATTCACCTGCATCTGGCTGATTCCCGGAAGATACCGCTCCACAGGATCTTCGATGGTCACGATATTCACCGGCTGTTTCGCGAGATATTCCAGAATCATATATAATGTGGTAGTCTTTCCGCATCCTGTCGGTCCCGTGAGGTATAAAATTCCGCCTGGACTCTTAAGGATCCGCATCATCTTCCCATAGTTTTCCGCACTCATACCGAATGTTCCACTGTTATCGATCTCTGTCTTCGTGTCCAGAAATCTCAGCACCATCTTCTCTCCAAATATCGTTGGAATCACGCCGGTTCTCATGTCCAGGCGAATCCCCTCGATGGTCTCCCGGAAATGTCCGTCCTGCGGAACTCTCTTCTTCGCGATATCCATTCCGCTGATGACCTTCGCCCTGGTCACCAGCGGCTGATACATGGACTTGTCAAACTCCCGGACCTTCGTCAGCATTCCGTCGATCCTCATGCGGATCACGAACCGGTCCTCCCACGGTTCCATGTGAATATCACTGGCATTCTCCCTGTACCCCAGGACCAGAAGTTCTTCCAGGATCTTTACTGCGGACTCCGCCGCTTTTCCAGTCTGCTCCATATTTTCCGGGATCTCCTCCCTGTTTCCTTTCTTTCCGTCTCCGCCTAACACAAGCAGCATCTCAATCTCCCCTTACATCTATTCTCCCACGGCATTTCCGTCCGTGTAAACTGTCTTCCCGGCATCACCGGGATACAAAATATTTCCTGCCCTCTCATAGAGGATCCGTTCTCCGTCGGACACATTGACCCGGAAATACATCCGATATCCGCCCGCATCCTCTATCGAAATTTCCGGCATCAGATCATCCTCACCGAACTTATCCAGGGAAATATCTCCCAGATCTTCCCGCCGGATCGAACCTGTCTGCAGCCCGTCTGTCACATACCGAAAGACGGCATCGCCCACCATTTCCGCATGTTCCTGCGCCTCTGCCCGCTCCATGACCCGAAAAAGCATCCGTCTCATTGGAAAAATCAGAAGTAAAAGCAGTCCAAACAGCAGGACCACCATCATAACCTCCACCAGCGTGAAGCCGCCTCGTCTATTCTTCATCTGCAAAAATCTCCTCCATTGCTGCCTCATCAATCCAAAATCCTGAAACAGAACGTCCGGCGTTACTCGCCGTTGCTTTCCTATAATATCCGGGTTCCACGAATTCTTCCCCGCCGATCTCCAGATGGATCTCTGCGGCTGTTCCATATTCCGCGCCTCCCGCCGCGCATTCCAGGCTGACTGCCGCCGCTGAAAGTTCCCGGCTCCTCTGGATCACGCGGGAATACCCGGAAACACAGGAGAAAACTGCCCTTGACGCCAGTATCAGAATGAAGAATGCCGCCATCACTTCCACTAATGTCATGCCATTATGGTCCAAAGGCCCGTTCTTTCTCTTTCTCATAACTCATCCTCCGTTTCCTCTTCCCGCTCCGCATTGGATGGTGTATACACGGATAACCGTTCCTTTTTCAACACGATCGACGCACTTTCTTTCTGATTTCCCGCCGAACACTCCGCTCGCAATACGAGACCGGAGCCATCCTCATTCCAGAAAGCTGACACGGTCGTTTCGATTTTCTCCGGCTCTTCGTCACCGTTATCTGCCCAGATCACAGCATCTGTCTTCGGAAGTCCGTGGTCTGAAACGAGTTTTTCGATCATATCCGATGACTCTTCCCTAAGAATGTTTTCCGCAAGCACCTGCACTGCCGTCTCCGCAGCCAGTCTCGCCTCCGTTTTCGCGGCGTTCCGCTCCGCCCGGGCATATCTTCTCGACGCGGAGGAAAACAGCAGTGTGCTAATGACCATAAGCAGCATGACCGTCATCAGCACTTCCGCCATGACAAAACCATCATTCCCATTCTTTTTCAACCAGTTTCCCCCTCTCATCCGCCGATGCTTCCGTACATGTTCCACATCGGTTCCATGATTCCGAGGATCAGAAGACCTGTGAGCGCGCCAATGATCAGGATCATCGCCGGTTCCAGAAGATTCATAAGTTTCGTGAGCGCCAGATCCGCCTCATGTTCATAATTTTCCGCCAGTCTCTTTAGCATGTCATCCAGGCATCCCGCCTCTTCACCCGTGACGATCACGGCCGCCAGTTTCTTATCAAAACCGCCGCTCTCCCGGATCGCCTCGCTGAGCAGTTTTCCATTTCTCACCTGTGCCATGATCTCCAAAATCTTCCCGTCAAGATATCGGTTGCCGATCGTTTCCATTGTATACTTTAAACATGACGGAATCGGCAGTCCGCTGGAATAGAGACTTGACATATTTTCACAGAATCTCGCGGTGCAGATGATCTTCACCTGTCTCCCAATAACGGGCAGGAAGCACAGCGTGCGGTCATATCCGCGCCGGATTCCAGGTCTCGTGATCAGGAACTGCCACGCCGCGATGAGGATCAGCGCAGCCGCCGGAAGAAAATACCGGTATTCATACAGAAAATGGCTCATGTCCATCAAAACTTTCGTGAGAAACGGGAGCTTTGCGTCCGCCAGAAGCAGCTCCAGCGTCGGCAGGATTGCGAGAAAGACGAACATAATCAGAAAGATCATCATCAAGAGCAATATCTTCGGGTACAGCATGGCACCGCGGATCTTTCCTTCCGTGCGGTGTTCCTTTTCATAATGAGTCGACAGCCGCATGGTCGCAGCTCCGAGATGACCACCCATCTCCGCCGACCAGATCATCTGAACTGCCAGTTCCGGAAAATATCCCGTCTCCTCCATGGCATCGCCGATCGACATTCCGTCGGTCATCCGCTGTTTCAGATCTCTGCATGCAAGAGAAAATCTCTTATCCGTCTCATCCGTTTCCATAATTTCGAGCGCTTTCGGAACAGAAAGTCCTGAACTCACTAAAACCGAAAACTGTCTGAAAAACTCCGACAGTTTTGCCGTTCCAAGTTTCTTTTGCTTTTTCATATCATATCTCCACCTTTACCGATCCGAATTTTACCATGTCAGCCCAAAGAACAAGTCGATGATCTGATCTCCCCAGAGTTTTGCTGCGTACAGTCCCAAACACAACGCCGGAGCAAACGGGATCCTTGCCCTCTCACCGAACTTCACCTTGCCGAGCGCCAGCAAAACCACAGACCAGAGACCGCCGAGAAAGAATCCTGTAAATGTTCCGACCAGACACGTCTTCCATCCGAGATAAAATCCCATAACTGCCAAAAGCCTGATATCACCGCCGCCGAATGCGTCGTCCACGAAAAGGTCGGCAATGTACATGGG
>CAVFLH010000008.1:22641-36983 GCA_963622995.1 uncultured Eubacteriales bacterium
CCAGAACAATTAACGGAACCAGCACTTTATCCGATATCGTCATCGTCCGAATATCCGTCCATGCGATCCAGATAAACGCTGCTGCAAGACACAGATCCATACAAAGCCTCATACATTCCTCCATAAAAATATATCCCGGCAGATTCCCGCGCCAGAGTGCGAATATCTCCCCATACAAAACAAAACGGCGCAGTTGTCCACTGCACCGCATAAAATCAATATTTTTATGGTGTTATTTTACGGAATCTCTTAAAACTTGTCAATGCATTGTCCGCAACCGGGCTACTTTTCAGTATTCCCACATCATCCAGCACAATCCTCTCGACAAAGTTTCAGCCGCGCCTGGTATGCGGAGTCTGCCGCACGCCTCACAGCCGCACCACCCGGTCACACACCTTCTCCAGAAGTTCCGGCGAATGGCTCACCGCGATCATCCCCATGTCCCGGCGCTTCAGTTCCTTCAAGACAAAATCCCAGATCTGCCCCTGGGTGATAAGATCCAGCATCGTCGTCATCTCGTCCGCAATCAGAATCTCCGTCCGCCGCCCCAACGCCCTCGCGATACAGAATCTCTGAAGCTCGCCGCCGGAGACCTCCACCGGGAACCTGTCCTTCCACTCGTCCCGGATTCCAAGCCCCGCCTCGATCCGCGCCCTCTCGCCGGGGTCGTCGAAGGTCCAGTCACCTTCCTCCAGAACCGTACTCAACCGCCTCTTCGGGTTTACCGAAAGTTCCGGGTGCTGCCATACCATCTGCACCGGGCAGTAACCGCGAAATTCCAGCACCGGCGTCCCGTCGATAAGAACTTCCCCCTGATCCGGTTGCTCGTACCCGGCCAGGATCTTACAGAGCGTCGTCTTCCCGTATCCGCTGGGCGCCATGATCCCCACTTTCTCTCCGGGTTCCACCGAAAGGTTCACATGGTCCAGGATCTGTCTCGTCCCTTTTCCATATTTAAAAGAAATATCTCTCGCTTCTAGCCTCATCTGCCGTATTCCTTTCGCATATCCTCTAAGATCTCCCCCGTGTCACAGAGCTGTTCCCCGGCCTTCTTCCAGTTTTTCGGCATGGACCGAAACAGCGCCTTTGTGTACGGGTGCCTGAGATTTTTTTCATCCTGAAATGCCGCCGCGTCCGTCTCCTCGACGACTCTTCCGCCGTAGAGCACGATGACACGGTCCGCCGTCAGGAGCGCCAGCTCCAGGTCATGGGTGATCAGCAGTACGCCTGCCCCATCGTCCGCCATCTCCCGGAAATGTCCCATGACGCGGGTTGCCGCTTCCAGGTGAAGTCCCGGCGTCGGCTCATCCGCGATAACGAGCTTCGGCGTTTCCATCACCGCCGTGGAGACCAGGACACGCCTCGTCATGCCGCCGGAGAGCTGAAACGGATATTTTTCCCGGATATCCGGTGCCAGACCGTATCGTTTTAACACTGCAAGGCATTTTTCCTTCACGGAAACATCCTTTTTTCCATTCTGGATCTGATCCCCGATCTTCATAAGCGGATCCAGGTAAGAAACGCTCTGGGGTACCAGGACGATCTCATGTCCACGGAGCTTTTTTACCCGCTCTTCCGTCAGTGGCTCCCCAAGAAACCGGATCTCCCCGTCCATCTCGCTGTTATAAGGAAGAATTCCCATGATCGCATGGGCCAGGAGACTTTTTCCCGAGCCGCTGGATCCCACCACCGCGACGATCTCGCCGCTTTTTACCACAAGGTCCATCTTCTCCACCGCGTGGAGCGTCCGCCTGGAAAATCCCCGGTCATACTGGGTGAATGTGACGGAGAGGTCCCTGACTTCCAAAATCACATCATTCATCTTCCCCGCCTCCTTACTCATGAACACTGCCCGGATCTAAAAGCCTGCAGAGTTCCTGTCCGATATAATGAAACAGCAGCACAGTCCCCACGAGGAAAAGCCCCGGAAACAGCGCCAGCCACCATTTTCCCATAGCCAGATATTTCATGCTCTCCGAGAGGATAACTCCGATGGCCGGACTCTCGGAGGACAGGCCGAATCCCAGGAACGTAATGCTGGCCTCGTGTAAGATCGCATGGGGGAACATGAGCACCAGCCCCGTGATAAACTGCGGAACAAGATTCGGTGCCATGTGGAAAAACGCGATGTAAAATTTCCCTTTTCCGAGCTTTTCCGCGATTTTCACATACTGGCTCTGCTTTAACTGCAGAACCTCCCCGCGGATCAGTCTCGCCAGGGACGCCCAGTGGGTAAACGCGATTCCGCAGACAACGCCCCAGAATCCCCGCCCGCAGGCAAAGGAGATCAGGATCAGCAGCAGCATATGGGGAATTCCCATGACGATATCGATAAGCAGCTGCACCGCACTGTCCACAAACTTCCCGAAGACCGCCGCGCAAAGCCCCAGCACAAAGGCCATCACCGTGCTGACCGCCGCCGTCAGAAGTCCGATCCTGATACTCAAGGAAAGTCCCGCAACGGTCCGCACGAACATGTCACGGCCCATCCAGTCCGTTCCAAAAGGATATTGTATACACGGCGCCAGGTTTTTTCTCGTAAAATCCGTCGTGATGGCAGCTTCCTGCCAGGAACTTCCGAGTACCGCAATGACCGCTAACAGCACAGCCGCCAGGATCAGCAGTGCGAAGCTCTGCATTCTGCGATTTTTCTTCATCAGCGCTTCGCCCCCTCTCTGATCCGCGGGTCGATCACACCGTAGAGAACGTTCGCCGCAAGGTTTCCCGCCGCGACGATCACCGCCGTCACCACCGTGATTCCCAGAAGAAGCGGCACATCGCTTCCGAGCCCCGCCGTCACGGCCGCCTGACCCAGTCCCGGATAGGAAAATACCTGCTCCACGAGGACGGAGCCGCCGATAATCTCACTCACCGACGCGAACTGCAGCGTCATGGCCGGCAGAAGAATGTTCCGGAGTCCATGGCGGCGTAAGATCGACCAGTCTGACTCACCTCTGGCCCTGGCAAACAGCACATAGTCACTCTCCATGACCTCGATGAGTTTTTCCCTCGTGTGCAGGGCGATGGAGGAGATTCCCGTGATGCTTAAGGCCGCCGCCGGAAGAATCGCATGGCGGATCCTGTCTGCAATGGAGATCTCCCCCGCATCCATGCCGATGGGCACACTGAATCCGATGGGAAACCAGTGAAGCTTCACCGCAAATACCATAAGTAACACCATTGCCACCCAGAACGCCGGGGTGCTGGCCACAAACAGGGAATATCCCGTCACGATCCGGTCCATGATCCCGCCGCGCTTTTTTCCTGCGAGAACGCCGAGGAAAAAGCCGATGATGCCGGATAAGAGCCACGCCGTAAATAAAAGCCAGATGGAGCTCATGGCCTTTTCCCCGATGACCTCCGCCACCGGACGGCGGTATAGGAGGGACGTTCCCATATTTCCGTGAAGAAAGTCCTTCAGCCAGTTCAGATACCGCTCCACCGGCGGCAGATCCGTTCCCCAGTAGCTTCTGAGTCTCGCGATCTGCTCCGGACTCATGGAACCCAGCGCCGTCTGGCCCACATTTGTCTGGAGCGGGTCGATGGGGGAAACCGTCAGAAGCTCGAATGCCAGGATGCTCACAAGAAGCACCACGAGACACATCCGCGCCGCCTGTTTTCCGATCCAGAGACCCGTCCGCTTTACTCCCATGTCCACTGGTCGACATTGTTCACGATCGACCAGCCATGTCCGTGGGGGTGAAGCTTCTGCTCCGCCACATGGAGTCCGTCTTTCACCCAGTATAAATGGTCAATGTTGACGAGCCAGATCCACGGAAGATCGCCGTCCTGAGTGATTCCCGCCGTTCCGTCCCACTGGGCGTTTTTCCAGAGTTCATAGGATTTCTCCAGGTCACTCTCCGCCAGGGCCGCGTCCATATATTCGTCCACTTTTTCGTTGGCGTACGGGGAATACTCGGCGTATTTCTGCCCCGGAGCCGTGTGGTAAATATTGTAGAGTTCCATCGGAGTGTGGGCGCCCCATCCCCACATAAGCGGTGTGGACTGTGCCCGGTCGTAGGCCGTATCCCAGCCGACTCCCTCTGTCGTCACCTTGATTCCGATCTCCTTCAACTGGTTTGCGGTGTCCTCCGCAAGTGCCTGACGGACGGAATCGCCCGTCGGGTAGAGCATGGTGAACTCGGCGCGGACACCGTTTTTCTCCAATATTCCATCGCTTCCGGCAAGCCATCCCGCTTCCTTTAAGATCGCTACCGCCATATCCGGATCATAATCCACCTCAGCCGCCTCATTGTACCATGGCATCTGGTCACAGACGCTGTAGGCCGCGGTTCCGTATCCGTTCAGCACGTGTTCGATCATCTCATCCCGGTCGATGGCCAGGTTGATGGCCCGGCGCACATTGATATCGCTGGTGAAATCGTTTCCAAGCGGCACGCCATTCTCGTCCGTCTCCCCCGCAGGAATCGCCGGCAGGTTGAAGCCGCGGTTGTCCACGGTCTTGCATGCCAGCAGGGAAAATCCGTCCACGGTCTGATCAGAGTATGCCGCGGAAGTGTAAGCGAGGTCCACCTGTCCGGAGAGCGCCGCCGCGTAGGCCGCATCCTCGTCCATAAATAAGACTGTCACCGTCTTCATCTTCGGCTCATCCCCGTAGTAGTCCGGGTTTGCCGTGAAGATCACCTGCTGCCCCTTATTCCACTGTTTCATGATATAGCGGCCGGAACCGATAGGATTGGAACCATAGTCCGGTCCGTAGGCATGTTCCGGGACGATTCCCGTGATCGCCATGGTGTATGGCCAGATAGAATACGGGCGGCTCATATCAAATTCCACGGTGGTATCGTCCAGGGCTTTCGCCTCTTTCAACATCGTAAAGTCGTTGACGGAGCTGGTGTCCCGCAGCGTGTTGTAGGTAAATGCAACGTCCTCTGCCGTCAGCGGTTCTCCGTCCGTAAATTTCACGTCGTCCCGGATCGTCACGGTCCATGTCATTCCGTCATCACTGACATTCATATCTGTCGCCAGATCATAACCTATCGTCATATCTGCCTTTGTGACGGTCAGGGTGCTCTGGATCAGCGGCTCATGGACATGTTCCCCCGCGCCCCAGCCGTAAGCCGGGTCAAATCCCGCCGCCGGTTCTGAGGACGGGTCCATGACGACGATCACGGAGTCTTTTTCCGCAAGATCTGTCTTTGCTCCATCCGTCCCATCCGCAGTTCCCGATGGGGATGCCTGTCCGTTTTCTGCATTCGCGGATGCTGCCGTCTGATCCACAGACGTTTTTGCGCCGGAACAGCCAGCTGCCGAACAGGCAATAGCTACGATCATGGCTGCCGCTAATATTGATTTAATTGTGTGTTTTTTCATGAATGTATATCCTTTCGATGTAAGTGTTTTCGACACCGATAAAAAAGTACCAGAAAAGCGGCCTGCGTTCTGTAGACCTCTACCTTCCTGGTACTGCAATTTCAAATTTTATAGCCATTCTGCAAAAGTCCAGAAAACCGGTTCTTCTGCCTGTATTTTTCATGAACTGTGTAGATAAATCTTTCACGCAGTTCTATATATGACCGCCTTGGGCGGGGACTCTCTCACGAGTATGGGCTTCTGCCGCATAATAGTATTATTATAGTGAACATTTCCCTAAAAATCAACCCCTGCGCCGGTCCATGACCTTGCAGAACACGATTCCCGCCGCCGTGCTGGCGATGGTCGCAAGAAGCGCCGGACCCGCGATGGCCGCCGGGTTTACACTACCGTACTGGCTGCGGTAGGCGATCATGTTGATGGGGATGAGCTGCAGCGATGAGATATTTACAATGAGGAACGTGCACATTTCGTTGCTGGCGGTGCCTATTTGCCTTGCCGGACCAATCTTTTTTATTTTTCTGTTCTGTTTTCCCGGTTCGTTTTGTATTCTTTTATGTCCAATTCCACTTCTAATTTTCTCTGAAGTCTGATTTTCCCGACTATTCCATACAATATCCAGTCCTTCCAGGTTCTCATCCTTGTCGCTGACACCCCTGTCGCGCCTGTCTTCCTCCAGTTTTCCCAACTCTTCCATCGCCTTCAATCCCGCCGGTGTCGCCGCCCAGCCGAGTCCCAGCATATTAGCGATCATATTTGTCGCAATATATTTTCCCGCCGGATGCCCGTCCGGCAGGTTCGGGAAGAGAAACCTTATCACCGGCCGCATTTTCTCCGTCAGCGCCTCTATGAGCCCCGCCCGCTCGCCGATCTTTAAGATCCCGCACCAGAATGACATGATTCCAAGCATCGTGACCCCCAGAGTCACCGCCTCCTTCGCCGATTCCAGCAGCCCATTTGTCACTTCCCCCATATTTCCATGAAACGCCGCCCAGAAGATCCCGGCCGCCATCATTCCTGCCCAGAGCATATTCAACATAAAAAGATCCCACATTTCTGTCATAGTCGGCAGCGCCTTGGCTGCCTGCGCTTAAATCACAGGTGAACCAGACCGCTGCCTGGATTTCTCTATCTTATGACAGAAATATAGGATCTATGATTTTTATAATTGTTCAAAAATCTTCACTGAACTATTTTACTCGATATCATTGGCTGCCTATCCGAGTTTTACTCTCCGCACAGCGCCGCCATAACCTCCGGCACTGTCTCGATCTTCTCGCACCGGTACGCGTTGCTTCCGCAGAATAACAGCGCCTCGTCGATCTTGCCTTCCGCGGCGTTGATCAACGCTTTCGTGATACAATACGGCGTTGTCGCCGGATTGCAGTGTTCCAGGCACTGGAAGCACCTCTCCACTTTTAACGGTCCCTGGGCAACACGCTCCAAGAACTTATTCTTGATCGCCCGCCCCGGCATGCCGACCGGACTTTTCACGATCACGATGTCTTCCTCTTTCGCGTTGATATAGGCCTCTTTGTATGCAATATCCGCGTCGCATTCCTCGGTGGTCACGAATCTCGTCGCCGCCTGGACGCCCTCTGCCCCAAGCTCAAGCTGGTGCAGAACATCCTTATGGTCGAAGATTCCGCCCGCCGTGATGACCGGAATGTGCTTTTTATACTTCTCGGCAAAACTCTTCACCGTCTCGATGATTCCCCGGACCTCCTTATCATAAGCCGGTTCGTCAAATGTCTCCGCCACATGTTCCGTATCGGCACCAAACTCTGTGAGCTGTTCTCTTGAAAATCCGAGATGACCGCCCGCGCAGGGGCCTTCCACCACGACGAAATCCGGCGCTGTGTGATACTTTCTGTCCCACATCCGGCAGATCACAAGGGCAGATTTCACGGAGGAAACGATGGGCGCGATCATGGTGCGGCGCTCTTTTTTCTCAGAACTGCCGTCCTCATTCTCCGCCTCAGCAACAAATTTCGGCATGTCGATGGGAAGACCGGCACCGGAGATGATCACATCCGCACCGGCTTTCACCGCCTCTTTCACATAGGACGCATACTCTTTTGTCGCGACCATGATGTTAAAGCCAAGAACGCCCTGGGGCGCTTTTTCCCTAGCCTTTTTTAGTTCCGAATGGATCGCCCTCAGGTTCGCCGCCATCGGATTTTTTCCGAAATCATGATCCTTAAAGCCGATCTGTGCCGTGGAAATGATCCCGATTCCGCCTGCCTTTGCGACAGCTCCGGCTAAAGACGAAAGACTCACGCCAACACCCATTCCTCCCTGGATCACCGGTCGCTTCGCCACGAGGTTTCCTATTTTCAGCGGTTTCAAGCTGATTGTTTTCTCCATAGTGCCTCCTAAATTATAACGATCCATATCTATCCAACCCTTTCGCAGAACTGAACAGGAATCATTTCCAAATTGCTTTTATTTTTGAAACAGCCATATGCCGACTTGCACATGGCTGTTTCATTTCCTAGAATTTCCGGAATCTCTCATACCGCCGCTCCGCCAGCGTCTTCCCATCAAGCTGCGTCCACTCCTCGAAAAACTCCTCCATGGCATCTTCCATGGTCTTCGCGATCTCCGGGAGTGTCTCCGGGTCTGCCGGTTCCGGCTCCGGGATCACCCGCTCGATGATTCCAAGCTCTTTTAATTCCTTCGCGGTCATCTTCATGACCCGCGCCGCCTCGTCCGCGCGCTTGCTGTCCTTCCAAAGAATCGACGCGAAACCTTCCGGTGAGAGAACGGAATACACCGCATTCTCCATCATCCATACCTCATTCGCCACAGCCATAGCCAGCGCTCCGCCGCTTCCGCCTTCTCCGATCACGATGGAGAGCACCGGAACGGTGAGATCTGACATCTCGAAGAGGTTTCTCGCGATCGCCTCGCCCTGGCCGCGCTCCTCAGCTTCCAGACCGCAGAACGCGCCTGGCGTGTCCACAAAGCACACTACCGGGCGTCCAAAGGTCTCCGCCTGCTTCATAAGGCGCAGCGCTTTCCGGTATCCGTCCGGGGACGGCATGCCGAAGTTGCGTTTGATGTTGTCCTTCGTATTTTTTCCTTTTTCCTGCCCAATCACCGTCACAGGCATTCCGTGGAAGGAAGCGATTCCGCCGACGATGGCCCCGTCATCCTTACAGTAGCGGTCCCCGTGGAATTCCATAAAATCGTCAAAGATCGCGTTGATATAGTCCGTAGCCACCGGACGGTCCGCCTTTCTGGAAAGCAGGACGGAATCCCACGCGCTGCGGATCGCGCCTGCCGCCTTTCCAGAACCATGATGCGCTCTCTTCGCGGAAGAATTCTGCTCTTTTTCCTCAAAAGCTGCCCTGTCAACCGCTTTTTCCGGCTTCCAGTCCGCAAGACATCCGCTCTCCGGCTTCTTATGAAGTTTTAAGATCAGCGCCAGCGTTTCTTTCAATTCCTCACGCTTCACGATCTTGTCGACAAAACCGTGTTCCACAAGGAACTCCGCTCTCTGGAAACCTTCCGGCAGCTTCTGTCCGATGGTCTGCTCGATGACACGCGGTCCCGCAAAGCCGATAAGCGCTCCCGGCTCCGCGAGGATGATGTCTCCTAACATCGCAAAGCTTGCCGTAACACCGCCTGTCGTCGGGTCTGTCAGGACGCTCACATAGAGCTGTCCCGCCTCGTGATGTCTCTTTAAAGCCGCGGAAGTCTTTGCCATCTGCATCAGGGAGACCATTCCCTCTTGCATTCTCGCGCCGCCGGAGCAGGCGAAGAGGATCACCGGAAGCTTCTCCTCTGTGGCGCGCTCCACGGCTTTTGTAATCTTTTCTCCCACGTTGTGGCCCATGCTGCTCATTAAGAATCTCGCGTCGCAGACGCCCACAACAGTCTTCTGTCCATGGATCATGCATGTTCCTGTGACAATGGCCTCGTTGAGCTGGGACTTTTCGCGAGCTACCGCCAGCTTTTTCTCATAACCTGGGAAATTCAGTGGATTGGAGACTTGCATGAACTTGTCCCACTCCTCAAATGTCCCCTCGTCGGCGATCATCTCGATCCGGCGGTACGCATGGACACGGAAATATCCGCCGCATTTCGGGCAGATATAGAAATTCGCCTTCACATCGTCCGTGTAGATCGGCTTTCCGCATTTATTACACTTCTTCCACAGCCCGGCAGGAATTACCGGCGCCTCTTCCTCTGCCGCTCTGGCAGATTCCTTTTCTCCCGCACGGTGTTTCATATCGATCATCGTATATGTTTTCTTAAACATATCCCTTAACATATATAAAAGCTCCTTTCAAGACTGTGAAAATTGCGAATGTTCCGTTTAGTCATGCTCTTCTTGTTTTCATGTCCCATGAAAACAAGAAGCTTCTGGCGTCCAGCATATACCGAGTTAGCCACAAACATGCTTATGCAAGCAAGCTTGCAACGCACGTCTATGTCTAACTCTGTGCATGACTAAACTATTCCTTGATGTACTCCGGAAAATGTGACGGAATAAAGTTCGTATCCACATTCCCCGCCTGGAAATCCGGATCACTCAAAATATCATACTGGAAATCCAAGTTCGTATTGATTCCCTCGATGACAAGCTCTCCCAGCGCACTCCGCATCTTTGCGATAGCAGACGCCCGGTCCTTGTCCCTCACGATCAGCTTTAAGATCATGGAATCATAGTTCGGCGGGATCTTATAATTGTTGTAGACCGCCGTGTCCACGCGGACTCCCCGGCCGCCCGGGAGATGGATATCCGTAATCATGCCCGGACATGGCATGAAATTCTTCTCCGGATTCTCCGCATTGATCCTGCACTCGATCGCATGGCCGGAGATCTTAATGTCCTCCTGCGTTACAGAGAGCGGTTCTCCCGCCGCGATCCTAATCTGCTCTTTGATGAGATCCATGTCTGTGACCGCCTCCGTCACCGGATGCTCCACCTGGATCCTCGTGTTCATTTCCATGAAATAGAAATTTTTATCTTTATCTAAAAGGAACTCGATAGTTCCCGCGTTCTCATATCCAACTGCTTTCGCCGCCCGGACCGCCGTCTCGCCCATTTTTTCCCGAAGTTCCTCGGAGATCGCCGCTGACGGGGACTCCTCAAGCACTTTCTGGTGTCTTCTCTGGATCGAGCAGTCGCGCTCGCCGAGATGGACCACATTTCCGTAACGGTCGCCTAAGATCTGGAACTCAATATGGCGCGGATTCTCCACAAACCGCTCGATGTACATGGTATTGTCAGAAAATCCCTTGACGGATTCCATCTGGGCGTTCAAGAAGTTCGCCTCAAAATCTTCCTCAGACCTTGAAACGCGCATTCCCTTTCCGCCGCCGCCGCTGGACGCCTTGATCATCACCGGAAAACCGACTTCCTTTGCGGTCTTAAGACCTTCCTCCACGGTGTAGACCGGCTCTTTGCTTCCCGGAACCACCGGAACGCCCGCCGCCATCATGGTCTTTCTCGCTTCGGACTTATTTCCCATCTTGTTAATGATCTCAGCGGACGGTCCGATAAAGCGGATGTTGCACTTTTCACAGAGTTCCGCAAAACGGGCATTCTCCGATAAAAATCCAAATCCCGGATGGATGGCGTCCGCCTTCATGACAACGCATGCGGTCAGAATCCGCTCCATGTCGAGATAACTCTCCGTGGACGGTGCCGGTCCGATACAGATCGCCTCGTCCGCCAGAAGTGTGTGCAGCGCGTCCCGGTCCGCCTCGGAGTAGACGGCAACCGTCTTAATTCCCATCTCCCGGCATGCCCGGATGATCCGAACGGCGATCTCGCCGCGGTTTGCGATTAAAATCTTCTGAAACATCTCTTCACCAGTCCTAACCGATCATAAATGTGAGTTCCGCAGATACCGCGATTTTTCCGTCCACGGTAGCGACCGCCTTGCCAACGCCGACCGGTCCTTTCTGCTTGATGATCTCGCACTCCAGGCGGAGTTTGTCGCCCGGAACTACTTTCTTCTTAAACTTTACATTGTTCATCGCGCCGAAATACGCGGTTCTTCCCTTGTTTCCCTCAACGCTTAAGATCGCCACAGCGCCTGTCTGTGCCAGCGCCTCAACGATCAGGACGCCCGGCATTACCGGTTCCTGCGGGAAGTGACCTGCGAAATACGGCTCATTGTATGTCACTGATTTATATCCGACAGCTCTCACGCCCGGCTCCAGTTCCTCGATACAGTCCACGAGAAGAAACGGATGTCTGTGCGGGATGATCTCCTGAATTTCTTTGATTCCTAACATGATTTTTACCCTCTATCCAATCTTTCACAACCCGCGCGGCAATGCGCGGGCCGCTAAACTGTTATCTCGATACTTAGCAGATTCTGAATAACGGCTGACCGTACTCCACAGTCTCCTCGTTTTTCACAAGGATCTCCTCAACGATTCCGTCATACTCGCTCTCGATCTCATTCATCAGCTTCATGGCCTCCACGATTCCGATGACCTGGCCCTTTTTCACGGGGTCTCCAACCTTCACATAGTCCTCAGCATCCGGTGCCGGGGAAGAATAGAAGGTTCCCACAAGCGGGCAGCTGATCACTTTCTCGGAGATTCCGGAGACTTTCTTTTCCGCGTTTTCACCGGAAACCTGCTCCATAGCGGTCACATCCGCGGCCTGGATCATGTTCCCCTGGCCCGGGACCTGCATAACGACCGGTGTCTGCGCCGCCGCAACGACCTTTTTCTCTCTCTTCATGGTCAATTTCCAGTCGCCTTCCGCAAGCTCGAAGCCGGTCATTCCGTTTTCAGACATCGCTTTCATTAACTCAATGATCTCTTTTACTTCCATTGCCGTTCTCCTTACTCCTCAAACTTTCTGACAAGCAGGCACGCGTTGTGTCCGCCGAATCCCAGGGAGTTTGTCAGGACTGTCTTCACATCCATGGAAACGCCGTCGCCCTTTGTGTAATCCAGATCGCATTCCGGATCGTCCACTTTTAAGCCTGCTGTGGCGTGAACGAAGCCATCCTGGATGGATTTTACGCAGTCGATGAACTCAACGCCGCCGGCAGCGCCTAAAAGGTGGCCGATCATGGATTTTGTGGAGTTGATCTTTACTTTATATGCATGGTCGCCAAGCGCGAGCTTGATGGCCTTTGTCTCGAATAAATCGTTGTGGTGGGTCGCTGTTCCGTGGGCATTGATGTAATCGATGTCCTCCGGCTTCATTCCCGCGTCAGCGATGGCGCACTCCATTGCCTTTGCGGCACCGCTTCCGTCCTCAGCCGGGGAAGTGATGTGGTAGGCATCGCCTGTCGCGCCGTATCCAGCTAACTCTGCGTAGATCTTCGCTCCGCGGGCTTTCGCGTGCTCAAGATCCTCTAAGACAACGACGCCTGCGCCCTCGCCCATGACGAAGCCGTTTCTCTCAAGATCGAACGGAATGGACGCGCGCTCCGGGTCCTCGGATGTGGAAAGTGCGGTAAGACCGGCAAATCCTGCCACACCGAGCGGTGTGATGCAGCTCTCTGTTCCGCCTGCAACCATAACTTCCGCCTCGCCGTGCTGGATCGCGCGCATCGCCTCACCGATGGAGTTTGTGCCGGACGCACATGCAGTCACAACATTGATGTTCTTTCCTTTTAATCCAAACTGGATAGACACGTTTCCTGCTGCCATGTTGCTGATCATAAGCGGCACTAACAGAGGATTGACGCGGTTCGGTCCTTTTTCCAGAAGTTTCTTATATTCTTTCTCAATAATCTGTAAGCTTCCGATACCGGAACTTACGCAGACGCCCACGCGGAACGGATCTTCCTTTGTCATGTCAAGACCGGAATCCTCGATGGCCTGGCGGGATGCAGCTACCGCGAACTGTGCGAAGCGCTCCATTCTTCTTGCCGCTTTCGGGTCCATGTAGTCCTTCGGCTCGAAGTCCTTGACCTCCGCTGCGATCTTTGCTTTATAATCTGTTGTATCAAAATAGGTGATCGGTCCGAATCCGAGCTTTTTCTCCTTTAATCCGTTCCAGAATGTCTCCACATCGTTTCCGATCGGGGTGATCGCGCCCATTCCTGTTACTACAACTCTTCTCATGCTTTTCGTTCTCCTGTTCTAAATATGTCACAGCTCCGGCTCTTCGGGAACCGTAACCGAAATGTCCGCTGTCCGGCCGCATGACCGGAACAGGCGCTTTTTCTGATTGTTCCGTTATGTTTTACATTGCCATGCCGCCGTCTACATGAAGCACCTGGCCGGTAATATAAGCTGCCTCATCGGAAGCGAGGAATGCGACTGCCTCCGCAATGTCTTTTGTCTCGCCGAAACGCTTTAACGGAATCTGCTCGCCCATGGCTTTCTTTACGTCCTCCGGCAGCACATCCGTCATCTCTGTGCGGATGAATCCCGGTGCGACCGCGTTCGATGTGATTCCGCGGCTTCCAAGCTCTCTCGCAACGGATTTTGTGAGCCCGATGATGCCGGCCTTGGATGCGCAGTAGTTTGCCTGGCCCGCGTTTCCCATCACTCCGGAAACGGAGGAGATGTTGATGATCCGTCCGCCTCTCTGCTTTAACATCTGGCGGGAAACATGTTTGATGCAGTTGAACGCGCCCTTTAAGTTTGTAGCGATGACTGCGTCAAAATCGTCCTCGGACATCTTCATGATCAGGTTGTCCTTTGTGATTCCGGCGTTGTTCACAAGAATATCGAGACTGCCGTATTTCTTTACGATCGCATCGATCATTTCTTTGGATTTCTCGAAATCACTGACGCTGCACTGCATGCTCTCAGCTGTGCCGCCGTTTGCCGTGATCTCGTTTACGACTTCCTCTGCCTTTGCCGCGGAGCCGTTATAGTTGACGATGACGGTCGCGCCGTATCCTGCCAGTGTCAGAGCGATCTGACGGCCGATTCCTCGGCTTGCGCCTGTCACAAGAGCAATTTTCCCTGTTAAATTCATGTTTCCCTCCGTGTTTCTATCTGTCAGCCGCCAGGTTCCTGTCTCTGACGACATTATCTACTAACTTTAAATTGTGCTTCTTGTCTATTTT
>CAVFLH010000009.1:0-9666 GCA_963622995.1 uncultured Eubacteriales bacterium
GCAATCAAGATAAGACTTGCGGAATATTATAATACAAGTGTACAGGAAATTTTTTTTAGTGCAAAAAGTCACGTTTAGTGACCTAAAGACTATTGACAAACCTCAGCGCTGACGCGCTAGGTTAAAACCTCTTTCATTTTGCTATCATTTTTATATCAGATAGCAGGAGGTGAGGAATAGTGCAGACAACATTAAGGCTTCCGGACGAATTACATAAGATGATAAAGAAAGAAGCCAGAAGTAGAGGAATGACAGTTAATGGATTGATTGTGATGTTGTTGTGGAGCAGTCTTAGAAAATGATGTACCCACTGAGAAGCTGTTGCGAGAAGGGAGCGTGAGGATGATGGAAAAAGATGATGTGCGGAAAATTATAGAGGATGTTCGCAAAGCCAGGGATTACAGCCGCCAGGCGAGCGTACTTTCGGTGGCGGCTATAGTTATCTGTGCCATTACATTGATGATCATCCGCTTATTAACGGCATGAGAACACTGATTATGAGCGTGATGATAGATGTTATTTTGGCAAACAGAGCATCTTTCTTAGCTGAAGCTGCTTCGGATTTTGCAAATTCTAACTGTTCTTTCTGTGTTTCCAAGCGACCGTTAAGAACGAGGACTTGTCGATCAAGTGCATCAGAGCATTTTTTCGCATTTTCAGATAACTCTCGGGATGAGGCAGCTTGAGCATAAGCCTGTTCGGCGATATGTTGCAAAGACTTTACCTGGCGATCCATAAGATCCTGTTTTTCTCTTAGGACAGAATCGAGGTAATTGATAATTCGTGTTGAGTCGCTTAAACAAGCCTCACGGATGTTCTCTCGTTGTTCGTCAGATAAGGTTAGGGATTGATCAAAAGGATCTCTATATAAGTTTTTGAGGTATGAAGGAATCACCTTATCGACTAGGTCATTTGAAATTTCGATTTCTTTTTCTAAATCAGAATCAGTTTTGGGGACGGCAGGTCTTAAGAATGGCGTTATATCAGTAGGCATGAAAATCTCCAATTATATGTACTCGGCTCTGGCAGGAGCCTGTACAGAAAGTATAACGCAATGGAGATATGGAAACAAGCATACAAAAATGCGGAAAAGGAAGTGAGGCGAAATGGCAAAGTCTTTAGTTGAAAATGCGATCATTGATTTCCGGTGCGAGCTTCACAAACTGAAGACAATCCTCGGATACGATGATAAGCAGCTGGCGAAGTATCTTGGGTGCAGTGAGAGCACGGTCGAGAAGCTTCGCCGGGATCCGATGAGTGTATCCGGCAGATACATTCTGATGGTTCAAGCGCACTTAGCGCAGGAAGATATGAAACGGAGACAGGGCGTGCTCCGGTGAGAGGAGGTGAAATTGATGCATGAGAACGATGAGAGGACGGCAGGCGCTCTGCCAGCGGTGCAACCGGGTCTGGACTATATCCCGGTTTGCAGTGATCCACGGGGAGTATATCTGCCCGGCATGCGCTCGGAAGGAGCGATCCTTAAAGGGATCCATATCCGGATCGAGCGGCAGACAACGCTGTTCGAAGTGATGGAAAGGGCAGGCTGCGTGATCGGTGGCCTGGCAAGCCTGGGAATGGTGTATGTCCTGGGTTGTATGGTAACAAGGTTCGGGATTCTACTTTAATGGGAGGTGATTACATGGAAACAATTCTGGGACATGTGAAAGAGCTTGTAGATCGTGGTGACGGCATTGAGTACATTATTGCATTCTTAAGCGGATGGACCAAGACAGAAGCAAAACTGGAACCGGAGAGAACATACACGATATCAGAGATGAAGGAGCTGTTTGATTTACTGTATGACGTTTCAACAAAACACATATACAGAGGCTAAAAAGATCCCCATAGCGGAGCGGCAACTCCGAGGGGATCATGCAAAAAAGTTTACACCTCTATTTTAGAGGAGAAAGAGGAGAAAATCAATGATAAAAGTGACAGTTGAGGCGGATGGAGAAAAAAACGTCTTTACAGGTGAATCTGTAATCGGAATAACAATAACCGAAAAGGATCTGGGTGACGATAAGGTATCGTATGCAGGTACCCAATTTAGAATGGTCGATATGGATGTGGAATGCCTTCCGGAACTCCTGGTGGAGTTGATCAATAATCTCTTTAAAGAGATTCATGAAACTCCGCTTGAGTACCTTTATGCTATGGCCCGGACATCAGAATTACTGCGTGAAACTACCAAATCGGCCATAACAGAAAATGCTGATGCATTAGCGAATGCAGTCTCGGCGGTATTGAAGGGAGAAGTGGAATGAAGATCAATAAACTCGAGATCGAGAATGTAAAACGTATCAAGGCGGTGAAAATCGAACCGACAAAAGACGGTCTTACGATCATTGGAGGAAAAAATAACCAGGGAAAGACATCCGTTCTGGATTCCATTGCATGGGCTCTCGGTGGCGAACGCTTCCGGCCGTCACAGGCACAGAGGGAAGGATCCGTGATTCCCCCGAATTTAAAGATCGTGATGGATAATGGTCTGATCGTGGAGCGTAAGGGAAAGAACAGCGATCTGAAGGTCACAGATCCATCTGGTGAGAAAGCCGGACAGCAGCTGTTAAACGAATTTATCGAGCAGCTTGCCCTGGATCTCCCACGGTTTATGAGCGCAAACGGAAAAGAAAAAGCAAATACCCTGTTGCATATCATCGGCGTGGATGCGATGCTCGCGAAACTTGAAAAGGAAGAAGCAGAACTTTTTAATTCCCGCCAGGCCATCGGCAGAATCGCGGATCAGAAAGAAAAGTATGCGAATGAGCAGCCATATTATCCGGATGCTCCGGAAGCGCCGATCGCAGCTTCCGAGCTGATCAGCCAGCAGCAGAAGATCCTGGCGAAAAATGGGGAAAATCAGAGATTAAGAGAAAACCTTCACAAACTGGAACAGGAGCACCAGAATATCAATGACCAGCTTACAGAGCTCTTGCGCAGACAGACGGAGGTAGAAGAAAAGCTCCGTGTCGCAAAATTATCGACCAAAGATCTCCACGATGAATCGACAGCAGAACTGGAAAAGAACCTGGCAGATATCGATGAGATCAACCGGAAAGTCCGCGCAAATCTTGATAAAGATAAAGCGGAAGAAGACGCCAGAAATTACCGGAACCAGTATCAGAAACTCACTGCGGACATTGAAAATATCCGAAGCGAAAAGGCAGCGCTGCTTAATTCTGCGGAGCTTCCGCTTCCAGGACTTTCTGTAGATGCGGGAGAACTGATCTACAATGGAGCAAAGTGGGACTGCATGTCCGGATCGGACCAGTTAAAGGTTGCAACGGCTATTGTCCGGAAACTGAATCCGAAGTGTGGTTTCGTGCTCCTGGACAAGCTGGAGCAGATGGATCTGGATACGCTGCAGGAGTTCGGCAAATGGCTGGAGGCCGAAGGACTGCAGGCAATCGCAACGAGAGTCAGCACCGGAGACGAGTGCTCTGTAATCATCAGCGACGGTTATGTAGAAGGCCAGGACCATCCAATCCAGGAAGAAAAGAAATCCGGATGGCAGCCGGGAGTATTTTAGGAGGTATCAGTTATGCAGATTATCAGAGGGAAGATCCCCTGCGCAAAGAAAGTTCTCATCTATGGTCCGGAGGGAATCGGAAAGTCCACGTTCGCAGCACACTTTCCGGAACCGGTCTTCATCGATACGGAAGGCAGTACAAAAGACATGGATGTGGCGCGTTTTGAGAAAGCCAGCAGCTGGACGATGTTAATGGAACAGGTCCGCTACGTGAAGATGAATCCGTCGGTGTGCAGGACACTGGTCATCGACACTGCGGACTGGGCGGAGCAGATGTGCGTTGCTGATCTGTGTGCCAGATACGGAAAGAAGGGTGTTGAAGACTTCGGCTACGGAAATGGCTATGTATACGCCAAGGAAGAGTTTGGCCGGTTCTTAAATTCCCTGGAGGAAGTTGTGGAGGCTGGCGTCAATGTAGTCCTTACGGCTCATGCACAGATGCGTAAGTTTGAACAGCCGGATGAGATGGGATCCTATGATCGCTGGGAGCTGAAGCTCGGAAAGAAGACATCGTCCCAGACAGCTCCGTTGGTCAAGGAATGGGCGGACATGGTTTTATTTGCAAACTATAAGACATGGTCCGTAGCGGTTGATGATAAGGGAAAGAAGAGAAAAGCCCAGGGCGGCGCCCGTGTCATGTATACGAGCCATCATCCGTGCTGGGACGCAAAGAACCGCTATGGACTTCCGGAAGAAGTTCCATTCGAGTATGAATCAATCCGTTCCATTATAGAGGGCAGAAGCCAGACTGCGGCGTCACAGCCGATGAGTCCGGTTCAGCCGGCAGCACCGGTCATCAGTACACCAACGACACCACCAATTCAGTCAGCACCCCCACAACCAATTCCGCCAGTACAGGAGACGGTACCGGTACAGCAGACAATGGATCTCACACCGCCGCCGACAGCTCCGGCATCGGGAGAGAACTTCACTGGAAAGACCAGTGACTTTGATCCGGATGCACGCATTCCGAAAGCGCTGCGGGATCTGATGATCAGTAATAACGTGTGTGAATGGGATCTGCAGAGAGTCGTTGAAGCGAGGGGTTATTTCCCGGGCGACATGCCGGTCTATGAGTATCCGAAAGACTTCATCGAGGGTGTTCTGGTAGGGGCATGGAGCCAGGTATTTGCGATGATCAAGGAAATGAAAGAGAAGGAAGCAATTCCGTTTAATTAGAGGAGGTTTTTATTATGAGCGAGAATACAGCAATAGAGCGTGAGTTAGGATGGGACGATACCATCCAGAAGGAGGCTCCGGAGTTTGAACCGCTTCCGGAAGGAGATTATGATTTTATTGTAGAGAGCTTTGACCGTGGCCGGCACAATGGCAGTGAGAAGCTTCCACCATGCAATAAAGCGGTCTTAAAGCTGCGCATTAGAAGTACAGATGGTCGTGAAGTTACTGTCACACACAATCTATTCCTGCACACGATCACAGAAGGAATGTTGTCTGCATTTTTTGAAAGCATCGGGCAGAAAAAGAAGGGGGAACCGTTACGCATGAACTGGCAGGCCGTTCCGGGAGCAAAAGGTCGTTTAAAGCTGGGAGTGCATAAATATACGAATAAAGACGGACAGGAGCGAACCAGTAACGATGTAAAACGTTTTTATCCGTATGAAGGACCAAAATATCAGGCAGGGAGCTTTTAAACAATGAGTACGAAGATGGAATTGCGTCCGTATCAGCAGGAAGCAAAAGACAGTGTTTTTGAACAGTGGGAAAAAGTAAATAAGACTCTTGTTGTACTGCCGACCGGCTGCGGTAAGACCATCGTTTTTGCAAAGGTGACAGAAGAATGCGTGAGACGTGGAAAGCGGGTCCTGATCTTAGCGCACCGCGGAGAACTGCTTGACCAGGCATCCGACAAGATCGCCAAGACTACAGGGCTCCGCTGTGCACTTGAAAAAGCGGAATCCACCTGTCTGGGAAGCTGGTATCGGATCACGGTCGGTTCGGTCCAGTCCCTTCAGCGGGAAAAGCGTCTGACACAGTTTGACAAGGATTATTTCGGAACGATCATCATTGATGAAGCACATCACTGTATCACAGATGGATACCAGAAGATCCTTCAGTACTTCTCAGATGCAAAGGTCCTTGGGGTAACAGCGACGCCGGACCGGGGAGACATGAGGAATCTCGGTGAATATTTTGAGAGCCTGGCATATGAATATACCCTTCCGAAAGCGATTCGTGAAGGATATTTATCACCGATCAAGGCATTAACGATTCCGCTGCAGCTGGATCTTTCTGGAGTATCCATGCAGTCCGGAGATTTTAAAGCCGGAGAGATCGCAACGGCTCTGGATCCGTACCTGTATCAGATCGCGGATGAAATGGCGAAATACTGCCAGGACAGAAAGACCGTCGTGTTTCTGCCTTTAGTAAAGACCAGTCAGAAATTCCGGGATATCCTGAATGAAAAAGGATTTAAGGCAGCGGAAGTGAATGGAGAGAGCAGGGACCGGGCAGAGATCCTGGAGGCGTTTGACAAAGACGAATACAACGTTCTCTGTAATTCCATGCTCCTCACAGAAGGATGGGACTGCCCGTCTGTGGATTGTGTGGTAGTGCTCCGGCCGACGAAGGTGCGGAGCCTTTACAGCCAGATGGTAGGGCGGGGGACACGCCTGTATCCCGGGAAACAAGGTCTGCTTCTTCTGGATTTCTTATGGCACACGGAGCGTCACGAACTTTGCCATCCGGCAAATCTGATCTGCGAGTCAGAAGAAGTAGCCAGGAAAATGACCGAGAACCTGGAAGAAGCTGCCGGCTGCCCGATCGACATCGAGGAAGCGGAAAAAACAGCCGCGGAGGATGTTGTGACGCAGCGTGAAGAGGCGCTGGCCCAGAAGCTTGCGGAAATGAAACGCCGGAAGAAGAAACTGGTGGATCCGCTGCAGTTTGAAATGAGCATACAGGCAGAAGATTTGTCCGGATATACGCCAAGCTTCGGATGGGAAATGTCTCCGCCGACCGACAGCCAAAAGGCAACATTAGAAAAGCTTGGGATCCTTCCGGATGAGATCGATAATCAGGGAAAGGCCGCAAAACTTTTAGACCGTCTGCATAAACGCAGCGAAGAAGGACTTACCACACCAAGACAGATCCGCTGCCTGGAAAGATATGGGTTTCAGCATGTCGGAACCTGGCAGTTTGATTCTGCGAAGAAGCTGATCGACCGGATCGCAGCCAACGGCTGGAAGGTTCCGGCGGACATTAACCGGCAGGAGTATCGGGGTTAAGGAGCATAATGGATGGACAGACAGTTTGATCTACTGGAAGTAATTGAATATATCAATCCCGCGGAACTGGATTATCAATCCTGGGTAAATGTCGGCATGGCACTGCAGCATGAAGGATACAGCGTGAATGTATGGGATAACTGGAGCGCGAAGGACTCTGCCCGGTATCACCATGGAGAGTGTGAGCGGAAGTGGAGGACTTTCCATGGATCTTCCTCGCCGGTAACCGGCGGCACGATCGTTCAGATGGCCAAGGATGCCGGGTGGCTTCCGGAACATGGGCATGAACTTAGCTGGGATGACACGATCTCAAAGGAAGAAGGAGTCGTTATTGACAAGAACTGGATTGAAAGCCGGGAAATTAAAGAACCGGTCAAATGGGATCCGAAGCATGAATTGATCACCTATCTCGAAACATTATTTGACTCTACGGAAAATGTAGGATACGTCACACATTCCTTTGAAAAGGATGGAAAATACATGCCATCGAAGGGCGTGTGGGACAGAACGGCAGGACAGTTGATCCAGCAATTAAACAAGGCGAAGGATATGCTGGATGTCATCGGGGATTACAATGAACAGGCGGGCGCGTGGATCCGCTTTAATCCACTGGATGGAAACGGATGTAAAAACGATAATGTCACAGATTTCAAATATGCTTTAATCGAATCGGATACGATGGAAATCGAAAAACAGAATGCTGTCATCAGGGAACTGGAGTTGCCAGTAGCATGCTTAGTCCATAGTGGAGGCAAGAGCTTACACGCCGTTGTGCGTGTAGATGCAGCAGACTACCAGGAGTATCGCAAGAGGGTCGATTATTTATATCATATCTGTGAGAAAAACGGTTTTAAAATCGATTCGCAGAACCGGAATCCTTCCAGGCTGTCCAGAATGCCCGGTGTGATCCGAAACGGGAAGAAGCAGTTCTTAGTCGATACCAATATTGGAAAAGCAAACTGGCAGGAATGGTTTGAGTGGATTGAGGGAATCAACGATGATCTTCCGGAGCCGGAGAGCATGGCAGAGGCCTGGGACCATCTTCCGGAGCTGTCGGCACCGCTCATCGACGGGGTGCTCCGCCAAGGGCATAAGATGCTTATTGCAGGACCGTCTAAGGCAGGAAAGTCGTTTGGACTGATCGAACTGTCCATTGCTATCGCGGAAGGCCGCAAATGGCTTTCCTGGCAGTGTACGAGGGGCAGAGTGATGTATGTGAATCTGGAACTGGACCGTGCCAGCTGTCTGCACCGTTTCCGGGACGTTTATACCGCGCTTGGATGGAATCCGGAGCACCTGGATAATATCGATATCTGGAACCTGCGAGGAAAGTCCGTCCCGATGGATAAACTGGCGCCGAAACTGATCCGGAGAGCGTCAAAAAAAGACTATATCGCCATCATCATCGATCCGATCTATAAGGTCATTACCGGTGATGAAAACAGCGCGGATCAGATGGCAAATTTCTGTAATCAGTTCGATAAAGTCTGCACGGAATTAGGATGCGCTGTGATCTATTGCCATCACCATTCAAAAGGCAGCCAGGGCGGAAAAAAGTCCATGGACCGTGCATCCGGATCTGGCGTTTTTGCCCGTGATCCTGACGCTCTTTTAGATTTAATCGAGCTGGAATTAAATGATGATTTGTTAAAACAGGAAGAGAATAATGCGGTATGTATCGCATGTAAAAAATACCTGGAAGCGCACATAAACGGATGGAGAAATGATCTGTCTTTAGACGATTTATGCAGCAGTTACCAGATGCTGAATTACTGCGAAAATAAGCTTGATAAGTGGCAGTTTGTAACCTTGGAAAAGATCGTAGAAGAGACCAAAACGAGAGTCCGGCAAAAGACCGCCTGGCGCATTGAGGGGACGCTCCGAGAGTTTCCGAAATTCGATCCAGTGAACTTATGGTTCGATTATCCAATTCACGTTACAGACGCTTCTGGGGCTTTGGGAGATATTGAACCGGAGGCGGAAAAACCGACGTGGCAGAAGGCATCGGAACGGCGAAAAGAGCAGGTAAAAAAGGAACGCGAAAAGAAGTTAAGTGCATTCGAAATCGAATTTGCGAATATCGAAATGGAGGGGCGTGAGGTACTGGCGCAGGAACTGGCAGACAAGCTGGAAACCACTTCAAGAACGCTTCTTTCATGGTTAGGAGACAGCAATAAACGGAAGAAAGATTTAGCTGATCGGTACGAAAAATACCTGAGTGATGATAAGAAAATGTATATTCGGAGAAAGGGGTGAGCGGGTGCGCCGGACCTAGGTTCAGCGCAGGTGCGCACTAGGGTGCGATGGGTGCGCCAGATCTAGGTCGAGCGCACTGGTGCACCCATCGTGAAATTCTTGTCAAGGGGTGCGCCAAAAGGGTGCGCCGGACCCTATATATAAATATATAGGTGTGGCGCACCCCCCTCCATGCGGGGGTAGGTAAGTCGTGCGATAGCTCTGCACGACGACTCACCCACCCGCAGACACAGAGGGGCACCATACCTGGATCACCCGGAAAGGAGAACAATGGAATTTTTTATGGCAATGAATCCGCCGACCGTAACACACCAGGAAAAGCAGATCCACATCGTGACTGGTAAACCGGTTTTCTATGAACCGGCGGAATTAAAAGCAGCGAGACAAAAGCTGATTGATCACCTCGCAGGGCATAAACCGGAAAAACCATTTTGCTCAGGAATTCGGCTGATGGTCAAATGGTGTTTTCCGACCGGAACTGCTCATCGGAATGGCGAGTATCGGATCACAAAACCGGACACAGACAATCTCCAGAAACTTTTAAAAGACTGCATGACAACTTGTAAGTTCTGGAAAGACGATGCGCTGGTTGCATCCGAAATCGTCGAGAAGTTTTGGTCAGATATTCCGGGA
>CAVFLH010000009.1:9676-32981 GCA_963622995.1 uncultured Eubacteriales bacterium
GGTAAGAAACGGATTCAGCGAAATTTATAATAACTTCTGGAACCGTTACAAAGATCGGCAGCCAAGAGAAGATACTCCGGAATGGCAGCGGATGCACACCATATCGGTGGTCCTAAAAAGAAAATATCCGCTGTTCGAGGAAGTGATCAACCGGATGCTGACGGAGCTTATTGAACGAGCCAGAGGGTGGGGGAATAAACCGGATGATTACCACCGGCCGCCCCGATAGAGGAGTAAGCAGAATGAAAAATAGAATCTATGTTAGAAGTGCATCGAAAGGTACCTTGAAACAGAAAGACCAGGATGCGATTACAGCGGATCAGCTTGTAGGCATCCAGAGACAGGTAAAGATCGGCGATACGATCAATGTGAAAACACATAAAGGCTGCAGTGTTGATGGGGGAATGAGCGGCAAGACTGTTGTCTGGAGAACAGGAACCGTGATCGGAATCTTCCGGAACTTTGTTCATGTACGCCTTCAGAGCGGTGTATGCGAAAGTGTTCTCTGGACGGATATCATGAACAGCAGTACGGAGGATGACGATGAAGAAGAGGAATGATGCACCGAAGGAGCAGTTTATTTGCAGTTTGTGCGGAAAGGAGATCCTCGGAGATCATGTGATTATCCAGACACGGCGTCACACCACGCTGCATATTCATCAAGAGTGTATAAGGAACGGGAGGCAGATGAATGAGAAAGATTAAATTATTTCCGTCACCACATGTTGAGATCCGGATCAGCATATCGGATGAGATGGTACGAGACTTCAAAGAGTGTCAGAGACAGGCACGAGAGTTTATCGAAAACGACAGTGACAAGTGCGCCGGCAACTGCAGCAAATGCAGCTGGGGCGATGTCCGGATCGGGGACAGCGGTGTGTGTGAGCTGGAAGAACTGATAGAGCAGTTGGAAGAGGAAGCGTGAGAGGAGGATGGGTGAATGACAAGACTGACAGAAAAGAAAGATAGCGGCAGTTGGTGTCTGCGGGATGTTCCGTGGTCCGATCTGAAGCCCGGAGTGGTATTGACCCAGAAAACTTGGGAGAAGCTTTACGGGGCGCTCTGGAAGCTGAAGGACTATGAGGACTCAGGATTAAGCCCGGAACAGATCGAGATCATGAAAGACGATGCACAGGTGACTGCAAAAGGCATGCTGAAGAAGGTTGCAGAGCTGTCGGCGGAACTCGACCGGATAAGGGGGATAATTCCGGGAAATTTCAGACGGAGGGAAAAAGTAATAGCATAAACGTTTATTCTTCAGGACTTGACACTGGGGGAGCAGACAAGCAACAAAAACACCAGCGCGCGGGTGAATCTCATCCCCTTGCACGTGCACGTGGGTATACCGGAAAAATCCGAGGACGGTGCCCCGATAATCAAAGTAAAGGACCTGAGGGCCTGGGCGGTTAGTCAGAAGCGCATCACGAATAAGGCGCTCCGAGACCGCTTCGGCATCACAGAGGAACAGACTGACTGCGTTTACACATATCTGAAGAGTGTCGGCATTGTCGGCAGTATGGGATATGTGATGTAGAGAGAGGAGAATTGAGATGCATAAGTGGGAGAAGGTTGGCCAAATGACCGGTAAGAGTCTGAACATCATCACATACATGAACAAAGATTACCCGGGCACAAGAATCAAAAGCTATAAGGAGCGGGTGAAGAACGAAAGCCCACGAGGCTTCTGGGAATACACGCACTTCTTCGTGGTGACGGATACGGAGCAAAAAGAGTTCTGGCGGCTGAAGGACGCGAAGGAATATGTCGAGAATGGAGGGAAAGAAAATGCAGAGTAAATGTATCCAACTGGCGAATGAGGACCGGGCGTTTCTCCTCCCGAAGGCAGAAGCTTGGGCGGACAAAGCGAGATTCGTATCGGCCCTTGCAGTGCTCCTTCAGATGACACGGGAGGGAGTTGTAGATCTATCACTTTCCGAGGACGGCGAAACGGTGACAATCCTTTACGATGGCGGATCCGAAAGATCGGTAAACGTGGCGCGGGACAGCTACACGGCAATTATTCGGGATGTGACGAAGAAGGTGTGAAGCATGCCATGTGAGAGTGCTTGGAAGGTGGCTTTGATTGATAAGAGAGGACGGTGGTGGTGATGACCAGGGCGGAAAGACGGCGATTGGAGCGAGAGTCAGGCAGCAGGACTACATACCAGTTTACACTGGATCAGCTCGATGCAATCAAGAGGCAGGCTGTTCGTGATGCAAAGGACAGAATGAAAGCGGAGATCATGAAGGAGATCAATGTGGAGATTCAGGAGGAGTGGAAACGCCGGGAAAATGAAATGTCTGGTGAGAATGAGCAGGAGAGGATTGAAAAAGTTCTGGCGTTGCTTATGTCGGTCCCGGCCAGGATCCTGTGTGAGAAGTTTCACTGGAAAGGTGTTCGGGATGAAAATGATCACAGGTCAAAGCTCCTTCGATTCTCTGAGACGGTCGTGAAGGAAGTGAACCGGATCTGTAGTGATGAGAATGCGGACATCCGGGCGTACCGCGATGAAACATATGAGTTGTATGGGGTGAAGTATGAGGTGAAGTAAAATGCATTCAAAGTGGGATGAAAAGGTTGCGAAAGCGCTGAAAAAGAAAAATCAGGAGACATGGTATACGGCCATGAGCGAGGATAAGGGCAGGCACAGCTGGTCAGCGGCACATCCGGCGTACATGGGGACAAGCCTTTGCCCGGATCCACATTATCGAGGAGGTGATTCCAGTGGACAAGGAGATTCTGAAACAGTACATAGATGCCTGCGAGCAGGTAAAGGAGGCGAAAGCGGATATTCTGAAGCTTAAGAAGAGCCGGAAGAAAATCGTGCAGGACCGAGTGTCCGGATCTGCACACGAGTTCCCGTATACCGCCAAGAGCTTCCACATTGAGGGCCTGGCATATCCAGTGGTGAAGGATCCGGATGAGCTGGATCGGCGGGAAGAAATCCTCCGGGAGCGTCTTCAGCGGGCGGAGGAGATCAAGCAGCAGGTGGATCTTTGGATGCTTACGATTCCGCAGAGGATGCAGCGGATCATCCGGTATCGGGTGTTCGAGGAGTTATCCTGGAATGAGGTGGCCATCCGAATGGGGCGGAAGGCCACAGCGGACAGCGTAAGGATGGAGTATACTAGTTTTATGAAATCAGAGTAAGTAATTTCGTTATTTTCGCTTTTTTCGTTTTCAAAATGTTATAGTGTAACCTGAAGCCAAAGGCATACAGGCCGGAGACTCCCTTCTACATCCTCCCTAAGTGTAGGGAATGGCGGCTGGTTCGTGGACTGGCGATCAGCCGCAGACCATCAGGGCGTAGCTCAGTAAGCAGAGCAGCTGATACTTAATCAGCTTGTCGGGGGTGCAAGTCCTTCCGCCCTGGTTTAATTTCATAATGAGATTGTCGATATAAGAAGTAAGGGGAGCCACCACCGCGTGGCTCCCTTCTTTTACCCAAAACCGACGAATCGGAGGTGATAAGCATGGCCAGAGCGCCGGATCCCAAAATTGAAAAGGCGAAGACCATGTACCTGGAAGGTATGAAGTTGGTTGAGATTGCAAGTCAACTAAACCTGCCGGAGGGAACAGTCCGCCGATGGAAGTCCACGCATAAGTGGGAAAGCGAACGCTCGGATAAGAAAAGCGAACGTTCGAAAAAACGAAAGCGCGGCGCGCAGCCGGGGAACAAGAACAGTTCCGGCGGGCCGCCGGGGAATAAGAAAGCAGTTACCACGGGAGAGTTTGAGACGCTCCTTTTTGATAGCCTGGAACCGGAGGAGAGGCGCCTGGCACAGGCAGTGCCGACGGACAAGCAGACGCTCCTCGTACAGGAGATCCAGCTCCTCACAGTTCGGGAGCGCAGGATGCTCCAGCGGATCGACCTTCTGAAAAAGTCTCCGGATGATTCTGAAGAGGTCTCCGGAGATGAGACGGGAATGACCGTCGTAAGTCGTAAGCTGGGAACCGAAAAGGACAAAGATACAGATCTTCGTGAATATCAGGTGAAACTGGGGCAGATTCAGAACATTGAGGACGCGCTGACGCGTGTCCAGGCGAGAAAACAGGCCGCAATCGATGCGCTGCACCGGTATGGCGTGGATGATGCACGCCTGGAGATCGAGATGATGAAACTTGACCTGGCGGCGTTGAAGCTTGGTGGCCAGGAGCAGGAAATCGAGGATGATGGGTTCCTGGACGCTCTGAATGCAGAGTCTAATACACTTTGGGGTGATGCGGATGGAAATTAAGGATCGCATTGCCGGTATGCGTGACAAACTTCAGAAGATGAAGTCGCAGCGGGGAATTCTGACAAAGATTCAAATATTCAAGTTCCAGTCGTTTTCCCAGAGACAGAAGCAGGTCCTTACCTGGTGGATGCCGGGGAGCCCAGTGAAAGACTATGACGGCATTATTGCAGACGGCGCGATCCGATCGGGAAAAACGATCTGTATGTCACTGTCCTTTGTATTCTGGGCGATGGAGATTTTCAATGGCCAGAACTTCGCCATGTGCGGCAAGACGATCGGATCCTTCCGAAGAAACGTTCTGTTCTGGCTGAAGCTGATGCTCAGGAGCCGTGGGTACAAGGTGGCGGATCACCGGGCAGATAACTTAGTGGAGATCACACGAAAGAATGTCACGAACTACTTTTACATCTTCGGCGGCAAGGATGAGCGCAGCCAGGACCTGATTCAGGGTATTACTCTGGCGGGAGTATTCTGTGATGAGGTTGCGCTGATGCCGGAGAGCTTTGTCAATCAGGCAACAGGCCGCTGCTCGGTGTCGGGATCCAAGTACTGGTTTAACTGTAACCCGGACGGACCATATCACTGGTTTAAGGTCAATTGGATCGACAAGGCGATCGGATACCTTGGAAAGAAGAAGGCAGCCAGACTGCAGGAAGAAGCCGCCGCGAAAGGCACGGAGCTGAATCTCAAGAAACTCCTGTATGCGCATTTCACGATGGACGATAACCTGAGCCTGTCAGAAGCAATCAAGGCCCGATACCGCAGCATGTACAGCGGCGTGTTCTTCAAGCGTTACATCGAAGGACTCTGGGCGATGGCTGAGGGTATCATTTACGACATGTTCGATCCGGACAGAAATGTGGTGGACACAGAAGCCATTGCGGCGGAGTACCGGCAGAGGACCGGAGGGGAGTTCTGGATCGGCGACAAGTATGTCAGCTGTGACTATGGTACCCAGAACCCGACGGCGTTCCTGCTGTGGAGCAAGGGAGCTGACAGCAAGTGGTACTGCCGCAGGGAATATTATTATTCTGGTCGGGATAAAGGAAAACAGAAGACAAACAAAGAATTTGCAGATGATTTGACAGAGTGGCTCACCGGTGAAAAGATTCGGGCAGTGATCCTGGACCCGGCAGCAGCATCTTTCAAGGCAGAGTTAGAGAAAGATGGTTACAAAGTAAAGAAAGCGAAAAATGATGTTCTGGATGGAATCCGTTTTGTGGCGACTCAGCTGTTGGCGGGTTCCATTTTTGTTGATGCATCCTGCGAGAACCTGCTGAAGGAGTTTGCTTCCTACATCTGGGATGCAAAAGCCGGAGACCGCGGCGAGGATAAGCCGGTAAAGGAGCACGATCACGCACTGGATGCTCTCCGCTATTTTTGCTACACGATTATCCGCGGAGTCGGCGGCATGAAGATTTTAAAGTGAGGCGATGGAAATGGATATTGAAGTGATAAAGAAACTGATCCGGAAGTACCAGTCAGGGCATACGGACTTTGTGATGCGGGCGGAGAAGGCGAAGGCTTACTACCGGAACGAGACAGATATTATGTTCCCACCGCAGAAGGAGGAGCAGGAGAAGAAGGAGAAGCCGCTGCGGAACGCAGACAACCGGATTCCATTTAACTTCCACGGCCTGCTGGTCAACCAGAAGGCGTCATACATGTTTGCGGCGCCGCCGATCTTTGACCTGGGAAAGAAAGAGTCGAATAAGAAGCTGACGCAGTTTCTTGGAGATAAGTATCCGAAAGTGTGTAAGGACCTGTGTATCGAGGCGTCGAACTGTACGGTCGGATGGCTGCATGTCTGGAGAGATGGAAAGGGGACCTGGAAATATGCGATGGTTCCAGCGGAGCAGATCATTCCGGTATGGACAAATGACCTCGAGAAAGAGCTTTTCGGCGTGTTTCGGAGCTATCAGAGCCTCGATGAGGGAACTGGTGACAGCTATACCGTTTACGAGTACTGGAACGAAAAGGAATGCATGGCGTACCGGCTGAAGGCGGGGGATGAGTTGGATCAGCTGATCCCGTATCAGATGTTCCTGGTCGATCCGGAGCTGTGCGAGTATTCGGATCGCTATCAGCACGGAGTTGGAGAGGTGCCGTTCTTCCCATTCTTCAACAATAACATCGACACCGACGATCTGAAGAATATCAAGCCGCTGATCGACACCTACTGTAAGGTGTTCAGCGGTTTCGTGAACGATCTGGAAGACATCCAGGAAGTGATCTTTATTCTGACCAATTACGGCGGCGAGGACCTGGGACAGTTCCTGCGTGATTTGAAAGATTACAAAGCGATCCAGATCGAGAGCGACGGGGACGGCGATCACTCGGGCGTTTCGACACTGACGATCGAACTTCCGGTGGAGGCCCGGGAAAAGCTTCTGGAAATTACCAGGAAATGTATTTTTGAACAGGGAATGGGAATCGATCCGGATCCACAGAATTTTGGAAACAGTTCCGGAGTTGCGCTGCAGTTCCTGTATTCCCTGCTGGAGCAGAAAGCCGGCTTGCAGGAAACAGAGTTCCGCTTAGGCTTCGGCCGGTTTATCCGGTGCATCTGCCGCCTTCAGGGAATCGAGATCAAAGACGGCGCGATCGTACAGACCTGGACGAGGACCAGCGTGAAGAATGATCAGGAATTATCCCAGATCGCGTCCCAGAGCAAGGGAATCATCTCTGACGAGACGATCGTCAGCCACCACCCATGGGTAGATGATCCGGAGAAGGAAATGGACCTCTTGAAGGAACAGGAAGAAAGCTCTGCGGCAGATATCTCAGACATGTTCCCGAAAGATGATGTGCCGGGAGATGAAGGCGGTGAGGAATGATGTCCTACTGGGAGAAACGCCAGGAGGAAGCATATAAGGCCGGAGAGATGCAGGTAAACCAGTATTTCACCCGGCTGGAAAAAGCATTCAATCAGGCGAAACGGGAGCTTCAGAAGACCGTGGAGAGCTTTTACTGGCGTTATGCGAAGGAGAATGGGCTGACGTATTCAGAAGCCCAGAAACGGCTTGATAAAGCGGAACTGGGGGAACTGAAGGACTTCATTGAGAAGGCAATGAACAACATCGGGAAATACAACCAGGATGTCAACAACATGTCCATCAAGGCCAGGATGACCCGCTATCAGGCGTTGGAGGCACAGGTGGATGCAATCCTCCGGGAACTGTATGCCGTGGAATATGAGGCAGAAGGGGCACAGACGATGCAGGAAGTATATGGTGATACCTATTACCGGACCTGGTATAACATTGACCAGTATCATGGCTTTCACGCCGAGTTTGCCCAGATCGAGCCGAGAACGATCGAGCAGCTGATCGAATATCCGTTCAATGGCGCCAATTTCTCATCCAGGCTCTGGAAGCAGAAAGATCACCTGCAGTCTCAGCTCATGGAATCACTGACGACTATGATGGTCCAGGGAGCGTCTCCACAGAAGCTGGCCGGAGAGTTCGCCAAGAAGATGCAGTCAAAGAAGGCGGATGCGTATCGGCTCCTGCATACAGAGAGCTCATTTCTGATGAGCGAGGCAACTCATGCCGGATATAAAGAGGACGGTGTGGAGCAATATGAGATCCTGGCCACACTGGACAGTAAGACCTGTGGCGTGTGCGGGAAGCTGGATGGGAAGATCCATCCTATTTCAGAAGCGGTGGTAGGAAAGAATATGCCGCCGTTCCATCCGTGCTGCCGGTGCACAGATGTTCCTTATTATCCGGATACACCGGCAGAAGGACGGACGAGGATCGCGCGCGATGCAGCGGGGAAGAACATATCTGTTCCGGCAGATATGACGTATGAAGAGTGGAAGAAAAAGTTCCTAGACGGTAATTTACAAGCGCCGGTTATAAAAGATAAGATTATCAGAAAGGCGTATGATGAATTTACATCAGTATTAGCGAATACCGCAAACGAGAATAAGGCTGTATTGGATATGATCATGTTCAGTGATACAGCCGTATATCAAGAAAATGCTGATTTAAAGGTGGCATTTGCGTATGACATGCAGAAAGATGTGATAATGTACAATTCGAAAGTCCCCAACTTTGAATTGTATGATTTAGCATTTGTACAAGCGCATGAAACATCGCATCGTATTGACTATAAAAAGTATCATTCATGGAGAAATACCAGATTCCAGAAAGCGATTGAAGAAGCATCGAGGACGGTGTACAATAATGTTGATCTTGTAAAACAATGGTTTTCTGACGGAGGCAAATATGAATACGATATGGCTTTATCAGATATAATTAGTGCGTTAAGTAAAGCAGAATTCAATGAGTATTTGTTTGCAGGACACAGCGCAGAGTATTGGGATGTAGATGCTAATATATGCATGGAACTTTTTGCAAATATCAACAGCATCGAGGTATTGGAATACGACAGTTTAAAGGAAATCAAAGGATTGTTTCCAGATTTGTATGAGGCTTATAAGGAGGTTGGAGGATGGGATTAATGCAGTATTTAAAGACGGATGAAGAGCTGAAAGAACTTCGGTCAAGATGGAAAGAGACATACTCCGCACCGTTTCCGCCTTATAACTGGGATGAATACGATGGGATTGAAGATTATAAAACACAGATTCGTAATAAATTGAAAGACGCCACCGGTCAGTAGGCCGGTGGTATTTTTGTACCCATTTTTAAGGAGAGAAGATAATGAGGAAGAAAATAGCAGCATTTTTTATGGCAGCTTGTGTAGCAAGTGGTATGTCCGGCTGTTCAACGGCGTCTACAGTTAACCACAATTTGTCGAAAGATGCGAATGAGTTTAATGTCTATCGGAGAATTACGGTTGCAAATGCAAGAACTGACACCATTATGCTTCAGGCAGAAGGATATATGGCTCTCAGCAATAACAGTTCAAATGAATTGGTAGTAACAATTAAAACGGGAGAGGATCAGTACTATAAAGATTACGTTTATCTGAATGAATGGACTTGCTATGTGATGGAGCAGACAGAGCCGAAAGGAACGGACAAATATCATTACGAGTTGACATTTTATCCGGAAAGAATACTCCCAGACGTTGAAATTAAATAAATTTGTTGCGATGTCGCAACAGAGACAGGGGAGGTGATCACGATGGGAATCTTCAAGTGGATCAGACAGCGCAGCTGCCGTCACTGGTATCGAAAACATTGGAGCCGGGCTTCCGGCCCGTATGGCGGATATGTGATGCGCTGCGCGTTATGCGGGAAAGAGAAGGGACGGTATGATTGATATTTTTTGTACCGGAGCATCTTTCTTCGGTGTGAAGCTCAGCTATGCGGCTATGGAAAACATTATGAGAGAGGATTTTGTAAAAGACCAGGACTTCATTGAGTTTGTCTTTGAAGACGGGACAAAAGGAGCGGTCCGAAAGGGCGCAGTCATTGGTTTCACAGAATCCACGGTTGAAGTTTAAACACGCTTAATGGCGTGTTATTTTTATGCCCTGCCATAAGGCATAAAACTGGGCGCTACTCTGCCGGGAGTATAACCGGACGATCCCAATACCCGGAGAGCGGGAATAAAAATCTATGGAGGTAAGCACGATGGAATGGTTAAAGACGATTTTAGAAAAGGCAGTGATCACCGACGGGAAGCTGGACGTTGAAGCCACTATGAAGGAAATCAATGCAGAGTTCCCAAAGCATGCAGTACCGAAGCAGGACTACAATGACAAGGTGAAAGAACTGGGGACGGCCAACGACACGATCAAGGATCTTAAGAAAAATAATGCAGATAACGCAGATCTGCAGAAGAAGGTCAAGGACTATGAAGCCGAGGTGGCCGGACTTAAAACAGCAGCGGCGAATACCAAAAAGGAATATGCCTTAAAGGACAAACTGAAGGAAGCCGGCGCCGTAGATGCGGATTACATCATTTACAAGCATGGCGGCCTGGATAAGTTCACATTCGATCAGGACGGTAAGGTCATCGGTCTGGATGATGTTCTCAAACCGATGAGAGAAGCTTCTCCGCATCTGTTTAAGAATGCAGATGGAACCAGCGGGTACAATCCGGCCGACGGCAGCAATCCCCTAGGAAAGAATCCGTTCGCAAAAGAAACATACAACCTGACAGAGCAGGGACGCCTGTTCAAACAGAATCCGGAGCAAGCCAGACAGCTGGCAGCTGCGGCCGGAGTAAAACTTTAAGAAAGAGAGGAATTTTAAATGGCAGGAACAACCTTACAGGACGTTATCGTCCCGGAACTCTTTAATCCATACGTGATCAACCGCACGATGGAGCTGTCCGCACTGTATCAGAGCGGAATTATCGTAAACAATACAGAATTTGACACTCTGGCTTCCCAGGCATCCCCAATGGTCAACATGCCGTTCTTCGAGGATCTTACCGGAGAGTCTGAGCAGATTATCGAGGGAACAGATCTTACTGACAATAAAATCACATCCAATAAGGATGTGGCGGTAATTATCCGTCGTGTAAAGATGTGGTCTGCGACAGATCTGTCCGCGGCACTTGCCGGAGCGGATCCGATGCAGGCGATCGGAACCCTGGTTGCCAGATTCTGGGAGCGCGATATGCAGAAGGAACTCATTGCAATCCTCAAGGGCGTATTTGGTACCGTCCCTGCGGGAAGCGGAGGTACTCCGGCAGCAGAGACAAGACTGGATTCCAACATCCTGGATATTTCCGGCTTAAGCGGAACAAAGGCAAACTGGTCCGGTTCTGCGTTTATTGACGCGGAGCAGAGGTTAGGCGATGCGAAGGCGCAGTTGACAGGCGTGTGTATGCACTCTGCGACAGAAGCCTATCTGAAAAAGCAGAACCTGATTGAGACCGTACAGCCGTCCAATGATGTTGCTTTCGGTCTCTACCAGGGCAAGCGGGTAATTGTCGATGACGGATGCCCGGTTGAAGACGGTGTATATACGACATATCTGTTTGGAGATGGGGCCGTAGCGCTTGGAAACGGTCATCCGGTCGGCGATGTGCCGACAGAGACAGACCGTGCGAAACGGAAAGGCTCCGGTATTGACTATCTGATCAACCGTAGAACGATGATCTTGCACCCGAGAGGAATCGCATGGCAGAATGCGAATGTTGAGAAGACTGAGGGACCGTCCCGAACTGAAGTGGCGAACCCGGAGAACTGGAAGCCGGTCTATGAGCCGAAGCAGATCAGAATGGTAGCATTCAAGCACAAGCTGGGCTAGGAGGCAGTATGACATTTTCGGAGATGTTAGAGAAGGTGAAGCTTAATCTGAAGATCGAGGATGACTCGCGGGATCTCAGCATCTCCGATGTCATCCTCAGTGTCTGCGATTACTGCAATCTGGAACAGGACAAGCTTCCGGAGCTTCTGGAGCCTTTTATCCGTAAAAAGGTGAAGGACGTGATGGATTACGAGACCGCAAAGGGAACCGGTTATCAGCAGGACATTGCCAGTATTAAAGAAGGGGATGGAAGCATCACCTACGCAACAGGCGGCAGTAACAGCCGGGAGGGCGTATATGGTTTGTCTGATGCGGATAAAACGGTACTGCGTCGCTACAGGAGGTTGAGAGGATATGCTTAATCCTTATGAGGTAATGTATGATTCGGTCATGGATGTGTACCGGTACCAGGACAAAAGGGATGACGCCGGTTTCGATGCGTCCGGCGAGGGCCTGGTGGCATCCGGTGTAAAGTGTCGGTACAGCATTTCAAGCCAGGGAGCAGCCGGAAGTCCGGTACCGTCCCTGCAGGCGAGCAATCAGCTCTTCTGCGGATTGGAAACGGATATCCGGGAAGGTGATAAGGTGGTTGTCACGCTGCGGAACGGGCAGAAGATGAAGCTTCGGGTTGGAGAAGCACATCCTTACAGCTTCCAGTACCAGTGCAGGGTAGAGAGGGATGAGAAGGCATGAGTAGTTCCAATTATCGAAGAAATAAGGCAGCGCTGGATGCATTTCGGAAAGACCTGGAAGCAGAGATGGGAGATCTCTCGGAAATCGATATGAAGCTCTTAAACCAGGCAGTGAACGAAGGGGTGCGGGACATCAAGAAGAACACGCCGGTACGGACCGGACACCTGAGAAAGTCCTGGCGGTCGGCTCCTGCGGTGAAGGGCGTTTCTGGAGTCAAGAAAGTCCTGGTCAATACGGCAGACTATTCCGAGTTTGTAAACTATGGACACAGAGTTGTAAGCAGGTCAGGAAAGACGACAGGATTTGTTCCAGGGAACCATATGTTGGAAAAAGGTGTTTCCTATATCGACAGCCGGCTGATGAGCCTTTTCAAAGCTGAAATCGAACGGATCAGGAGGGAACACGATGGTTGATATTCTGTATAAAGCAATTGCCGCGGAATGCCGATCATCCGTTCCGGAGCTTAAGAAAATCTACCGGGATAACATTCCCCAGAATATGGAATTTCCATGTATCCTGGTGGAGATTACGGAAACGACGGCAAACCGGCGTCTAGCGGAAAGGCAGCGGATTAAACAGAACTTTGATGTTCAGTATTTCCCCGGTGATGAAATCGAAAATCGCAGGAAAGAATGCGAAAAAATAAAGCAGGAGATGCTCCGGTGTTTTGATGTGATAAGCGCCGACGGTATCTCTTTTTATGTCAGGAGTAAAAATGCTTCCATCGTGGATGACGTTCTTCATCTGATGTTCAATGTGACCTACACTGAATATGAGGAGAAAGAGATCCCGAAGATGGAAGAACTAAACACAAACATAGAAACGGAGGAAAAAGATGGCAGGAACATGGGAAAGTCAGAATAAGGTCATTCCGGCGGCGTACATCAACCTAGTTACCAATACACCGTTGAGTATTACGGCCGGGGACCGGGGAACTGTGGCGCTGGCGCAGGAACTGTCCGTGGGAGATGACGGCGCTATCTATCGCATCACAGCGACGGAGGCAAATTATCCGGAGAACGCAACTGCGGCGGATAAGAAACTGGTAAATCTGGCGCTTCTGGGCGCCAAGACGGTGCTTTTATACAAGCTTCCGTCAAATCATACGGATGATCATGTGGAGGCTATGCTTGCAAAGCTGAAGACGGAGGATGCAAATGTGATCGTGTATCCGTATCTGAAGTCCACAACGTCCGCATCGACCGCACAGCAGACAATCGCAAGCTGGGTCAAGGCGATGCAGGAAGAGGAAGGCAAGAATATTACAGCGGTTCTGACCAATTATGATGCAGACAGCCAGTATATCGTCAATAACATCCAGGGAGTAACACTCTCGGATGGGTCCACACTTACCGCAGCAGAAACCGGCGCGTGGATCGGCGGCATTACGGCCGGGGCGAAGATTACGGAATCAAATACCGCAAGAAAGTTTGTCGGCGCGATCGATGCAACACCGAGAATGACAAAGACGGAGATGGAGACGGCAATTAAGGCCGGAAAACTGATCCTCACGGTGGACAAGTCCCAGAATGTCACGGTTGTGGCAGATATAAACTCACTGACAAGCACGACGCAGACACTTGGGGACATCATGAAGCAGAACCGGTCTGTACGTACCGCGTGCGGAATCCGGGAGGATATCGGGACGGTCTGGGATTCCAACATCAAAGGTAAGTACAACAATAACGAGGAAGGCCGCTCAATTTTCAAGAGCGCCCTGGTTGAGTACTTTACTGATCTGGAACGTCGCGGCGCGATTCAGAATTTCAGCGCAGACGACATCACAGTAGAAGCCGGAACGGCAATCAACGCTGTGGTGGTAACAGTTGCGGTTCAGCTTGTTGGCAGTATGGAACTTGCCTACATCACAGTAAATCTGACGTAAGGAGGAAGACAGAATGGCAAACTACACACAGCTCAGTGACACCCTCGGTGGATCTGAAGGAAAAGGCTTTATCACCCGCAGCGGACAGAATCGTGAAATGTTCGAGATCTCAAAGATCGATGCACATGTCACACTGTCCGTTGCGGAAAAGAAGCTCCTCGGCCATCGGATGAAACAGCATAAGGTTGTCGGGGCAACCGGAGAGGGATCCGGAACCTTCTATTTCATGAATTCCGAAGCGCTAAAGGAGTTTCTTAAGTACAAAAAAGACGGCGTTTATCCGGCATCCACACTTCAGTTCATGAATGAGGATCCACAGTCTACAGTTGGACGGCAGACAGTGACGCTGTTCCATGTAATCTTAAAAACGATTCCGATCGCGTATTTAGAGGATGACAGCGAGGATCCAATCACATTTGATTCTGATTTTACATTTGATGACTGTGACTGCCTTGAGGCATTCCAGTTACCGGAGAATTTTAGATAAGGAGAAGACTATGGCTGATATGAAAGAAATGGATTTATATGGCTTTTTACATCCGGAGATTACACCGGACAAGGAAATTATGATCTCTTCGAGATTTAAGGGGAAGGATGGAAAACCGCTTCCTTTTGTGATCAGACCGCTGACGCAGGAAATCTGTGATGGGATCCAGAAGAGCTGCATCAGAACCGATAAGAAGGGAGTCCAGACTTTCGACCGCGTTAAGTATGTAGCAGAAACAACAGCGGCCGCAGTGGTGTCCCCAGATCTCAAAAATGCAGCGCTCCAGAAAGCATACGGAGTGATTGGCGAAGCCGCCCTTCTTAAAAAAATGCTCTATGCAAACGAGTATGACCACCTGATCGATGAGGTACAGACACTTTCCGGTCTGGAGGACTTTGACGATTTGAAGGATGAAGTAAAAAACGCATAAAGCATAATGATCTGGAATTTTGTCTGGCTCATTATGCCTTACAGAAGCTGCATATTCTCCCTGACACGCTGGTAAAAATGTCGGTCAGGGAGAAGGCAATCGTCCTAGCAAGCATAGAGCTTCGAATCGAGGCGGAAAAGAGAGCTGCGAATAAGCATTAAGAGAGGAGGGATCTCATGGGTATGTTGAGAGCGGTATTTGAATTGCAGGATCGATATTCGTCACGAATCACAAAAATCATGCAGGCCTCCGATCGGGCAGCTGCATCAATTGAAAAGGCCAGTGCCTCCGCTGATAAGGTCAGTACAGGACTTGATAAGGTGGGAACATCGGGGGCAAAGGCTGAAAGAGGACTGGGGAAAGCAGGGGCAGGAGCCAGCAAGGCGGCGAAAAAGATGAAGGGTCTAAGTGATGAAATGAAAAAAACGAAAAGCACGGCTGAGACAGTAGCGAAAACACTTGCCGGCGCGTTTGCTTTCAAAACACTTATCGGACTCGGCAATCAGATCGCTTCTGCTTCTGATGCATACGCGAATGCCAACACCAGGCTGAACCTTGTGAACACGGATAATTCCGGAAATGTGATTGACGCAGGGTTCCAGAATAAGGTGTATGCCTCCGCACAGCGTTCCAGGGCATCTTTTGAGAGCACTGCGAACGGAATTGCCAGCCTGGGCTTAAATGCCAGCAGTGCCTTTAAAAACCAGGATGAGCTGATTGCCTTCGTCGAGTCAATCAATAAGCAGTTTGTGATCGGCGGAACAGAAGCCGGAGCGGCGGCAGGCGCTATGACCCAGCTGACCCAGGCGATGGGATCCGGTGCGCTTCGCGGCGATGAGCTGAATTCTGTCCTGGAAGCAGCACCGAGTATTGCCAGAAATATCGAAAAGTACATGGGGTGGGCGGAAGGTTCCATCAAAAGCTATGCTGAAAAGGGAATGCTGTCAGCAGAGATGGTAAAGAACGCCCAGCTTGCGGCGATGGATGAGATCGACAGGAAGTTCAATTCAATGCCGATGACCTGGGCGCAGATCTGGACAAGCGCCATGAATATGATCCAGAAAGGATCGGCGCCACTCCTGACGGCGGTCAGCTGGCTGGCGAATAACATGTCGATCATCGGACCGTTGCTCCTGGGAGTGGGAGCAGCACTTGGAGTGTATACAGCTTTTACCTATGGAGCTGCGGCCGCCCAATGGGTATTGAATGCAGCGGCAACGGTATGGAAAGCCCTGTGTGCGATGAATCCGGCAGGGCTCATGATGGTTGGAATTATCGTCCTGATTTCGGCTCTATACGCAGGTGTGGCGGCGTTTAATAAGATTACCGGGGCTTCAGTGAGCGCAACGGGAATAATCGGAGGCGCGGTCAGCTGGGTGGGCGCTCTGCTTATGAACACCTGCACAGCAGTGATCGGCGGTTTTTTCGCTGTTCTGACAGCGGTTTCCGCAGTAGCCGGCAATATGGTTACCGCATTCTCTAACGCTATCATGGAGGTTCAGGCATATTTTTATGATCTTCTGTCAACTGCGACAAGCGTGATTGGATCCATTGCACAAAAGCTTAATGCGCTTCCGTTCGTCAATATCGATACATCCGGTCTTACGGATGCGGCTGAAAACTGGTCTTCAAAGGCATCTGCCTTAAGGTCAAATAAGGGCAGCTATATAGACGTCGGGGACGCCGCAGGAACTATGTACAAGAGCATTGCAGGTAACGCATTTAAAAAGGGTTGGGGAACTGATGCTTATAAAAAAGGCTATGACTGGGGTTCTAATGCCGCCAGTAAAGTAACCGATTTCTTTAATGGCGGTGTCGGCTCTACGATCGGAACTGTCGGGGATCCGGCAGTTGTAAAGGGAACTGAAAAGAACGGGAGCATTAAGGCATCATTAGAAGATGAGGATATCAGTTACCTTAAGGAACTTGCAGAACGTGACTACGTTGCGAGAATCGCCCAGAACACGCTGGCACCGAACATCGCAATCACATTTACCGGGGATATTCACAAGGAAACGGATTACGAGCAGATCGGGCCGGCAGTTGCTCAGATTCTCAGGGATGAACTGGAAACAGCACCGGAGGGATTATACTGATGAGCTACAGCGTGTATATCAAATACAACAGTAAAAAGTATAAGCTTCCGGTGAACCCGGAAGAAATCAAGAAGACGCAGAAGTTGAATGTGGAAAAATATCAGGTGCTCGGCAGCGGCCAGGTAAGCGTTCCAACGTATCAGGCCTTGCATGAGTACAGCTTCGAATGTGAGCTTCCACACTGCGAAACGCACTATATGGAGTCGGGAAGCCGTGCGGATCCGGACTGGTATATCCAGATGCTGACGAAGGCACAGAAGGAGAAAACACCGGTCCGGCTCATTTACTCCAATGGAATAACGGATGATGAGTCAGAAATGGTTCTGGTAGAATCCTGTGATATTGTAGAAAAATCAGGAGAAGAAGGAGATAAATACCTTACCCTGTCATTTCTTCAGTATCGGAAACCATCGAAGAAGTACCGTGCCGTCGTGACATCGGCGGCAACTGTGGCCCAGCCAGAAACACCGCAGCCAACGAACCCTGCAGTAGAGGAGGGAAAGACGTATACCGTGCAGAAAGGAGATTCCCTCTGGAAGATTGCAAAACAGTTTTACGGAAGCGGAGCGCAGTACTCGAAAATCGTAAGTGCAAATGCGGACAAAATCAAAAATCCGAATCTGATCTATCCCGGTCAGGTATTTACGATTCCATCATGAGGAGGTCCTTATGCAGTTATGTGTGGAAAACAATAGCACAATTTATGAGATCTCAGAAATGTGCTCGGAGATCAGCTGGCAGGATAAATTTAATTCAGGTGCTTCCGTCCTAGAGTTCACATATCTGTATGACGGAGAACTAATGATCAAAAATGGCGATGTTGTCCGGCTCACCAATACTGATGAGAAGGACGGCATATTCTTCGGAGAAGTGTTTCGTGTCAGCATGAGCGAAGACCGGCGGGTGAAGGTAAAAGCCTATGACCAGTTAAGGCAGGGAAAATCGAAGGATGTTATTCCGCTGGAGGGCGGAAAGGACGATGTGGCGTCCGTTACGCAGGCAATGTGCAAACGCCTGAATCTGACAGCAGGAGACGTGCCGACAGGGATTTCTTACAAGGTGCCGAAGGATAAAGTAAAATACCAGGATACCTGGATCGATGTGATTTATGATCTGATCGGGGATACGCTCCTCAATACAAAAACAGCGGAAAATCCGCAGGGAGAATGGTATCGTCTGGCGGATGTTTACGGGGAAGTCCGGCTGGATAATCTCCGGGATCTTCAGCTGCCGTTGGTGCTGGGTGATGACTCCCTGGCTTACGGATACAGTTGGGAGAAGTCCATCGATGATGAATTTTACAACGTGGTGAAAATATCCTGGATGGATGAGAAGAGCGGAAAAGCGCAGACCACCCAGGCCGCTGACCAGGATTCAGTAAACCGCTATGGAAACCTGCAGTATTACGAGCACGTTTCGGATAAAAGTGCAGATGCGGCAAAGCTTCAGGAGAAAGCCAAGAAGCTTTTGCAGTTATATAACCATGAGAAGGAAACAATAAAGCTGTCCTGCATCGGTGACCATTCTGTGCGGGCAGGATGCAGTATTTATGGCAGCATTGCAGATATCGAGATGGACCGACGCGTAATCGTAAAAGAAGTAACACACAAATATCTGCCAACGCACACAATGGAACTGGAGGTGATTGCCCAATGATGCTGACAGAAGAATTAAAGAAAGTGATGAGTGCATTTCTGAATAATCAGAAATTACCGGCAATTATCGTAGGCACCTATAACGGATCCGGGGTTCAGGTAAATGAACGGTTCAGGATTCCTGCGGCTCAGCTTTCCGGCAATATGAAGACGCAGCTGAGGGCCGGAGACAGGGTGCGGATGATTTCCGGAACCGGATGGGAGGAATTCTACGTATTGGAGGTTATTGAGCGGTCTCTGGCTTTCAAGGATGAAATAAAAGAGGAGGCGCTGAAGTAATGGCTTTGACAACAGATACCAGAATTCAGAAGCAAACATTTTCCAACCGGAGCTACAATGACACCGGCACCTGTATTCGGGGGAAAGTTCAGGATCTAACAGCTCTGGGACAGGCAATCCGGAAACGGCTTTCCACGCAGCAGTTCGAGTATCCGATTTACAGCTTCAATTACGGAGTGAACTGGCGGGACCTGATCGGGCAGGACCAGGAGTACATCCGGGCTGAGATGCAGCGGATGATCCGGGAAACATTGCTGCAGGACGACAGGATCAGCGACGTGTCTGGTTTTTCGTTTGAATTTAAGGGAATCACCTGCGTATGCTCTTTTGATGTGTCAAGCATATTTGGCCAGTTGCAGGAAGGAGTTGAAGTGAATGTATGAGGACCAGACCTATGAAAATATCCTGCAGGAAATGCTAAACCGTGTCTCCGATGACGTGGACAAGAGGGAGGGAAGCATAATCTATGATGCCCTTGCTCCTGTGGCATATTTCTTGGCGGATCAGTATTTTCAGCTGAGTAATTTTGTGGATCTTGTTTTCCCGGATACAGCGGTTGGAGAATACCTGGACCGCGCGGCCGGCGGATATGGAATCATCAGGAAGGCGGCAAGTTCGGCAATCCGTAAAATCGTAACATCCGGTGAGGTTGAGATCGGAACAAGATGGATGATCAGTGACGTGGCATACCGGATAACCGGGCAGCTGGAAGAAAACACCTATGAGGCAGAATGTGAGACAACGGGGAAAATCGGAAATACATATTCAGGCGCTCTGGAATCCTTGTCAGCTGTTTCGAATGTGACTGCGGAACTGACTGATATCCTTACTGACGGAGCTGACGAGGAGACGGATGATGCACTGAGAGCGCGCTTTTATGAAAAGGTAAGGCATCCGGCGACTTCCGGGAACGCATATCATTACAGACAGTGGGCACTGGAGGTTTCCGGTATCGGGGACGCGAAGGTATTCCCTCTCGATTCCGGACCCGGCACAGTAACAGTTCTGATCGTGGATGCGGATAAGGGGAGAAACACTTCCCTCGAATCAGAAGTAAGCGATTACATTGAAACGATGCGTCCGATCGGAGCAGATGTCACGGTATCAAGTCCCGCGGAGTTGGCAATCAGTGTATCCGCCGATGTGAGCCTGGACGGAACAAGGACCCTGGCTGAAGTACTCCTGGATTTTAAATTGAATCTGGCAGAGTATTTAAAGGATCTGGTATTTACAAAATATCAGGTCAGTTATACAAGAGTGGGAAGTATCTTGCTTGACATAGACGGAGTGCAGGATTGCGATAACTTAAGACTTAACGAGGCAACCGCAAATGTCGCGATTGCTGCAAAAGAAATTGCTGTAATGGGTAACGTGAGCCTGGAGGAGGTGGATACTGTTGCAGTTGATTGAAGTATTACCGGACTATTATGGCAATAATGCAACCATGCAGGAACTTCAGGAAATCTTATCGCAGCAGTCTGATCATCTGGAGAAGGAACTTTCAGATATCATTGATCAGATGTCCTGGACAGACGCTACCGGCGAAGGTCTGCTTTCGAGGTATGAACAGATTTTCAGTATCGTACCGGATACCCTCCAGTCTGATAAATACCGTAGAGAGCGGATCTCCGCAAAAGTGTCGGGAGCCGGAACAACAACGAAAGCAATGATCAAGGATGTCTCATCCAGATATTCAAACGGTGAGGTTGAAATAACAGAGGATAATGCCAACAGCAGATTTGTGATCCGTTTTGTCGGAACGCTCGGGATTCCCGGGAACATAGAGGGATTAAAGAAAACGATAGATGAGATCAAACCGGCACATCTGGAAGTGGCGTATGTGTATGTTTATAACACATGGAAAGATGTGGCAAGTTTAACCTGGGGGCAGGCGACAAAATATACCTGGGAACAAATAAGGGAGGTCAAGACAAATGGCAGCTAAGACGGAGCATCTTCAATTAACCATGCCTGAGTCCAATGAATATATCAATGTTGATGACATCAATCAGAACATGGAAATTTTGGATCAGGCAATTGCGGAACAACAGAATTCCACATCGTGTGTATATCGAAACATCATTGTTACCGTCCCCACGTCATGGACAGGCTCAGAAGCTCCGTACACACAGGATATCGCTGTTTCCGGGATCAAGGTCGGGGATCCGGCAGAGATGTGGTCCGCAGTGGACGATACGACAACGGCGGCCAATGCGAAACAATGGAGTAAGATGGCTGCCATGATCGATTGCGCGCAGATCAATACAGACGGGAAGCTGACGCTGATCTGCAAGAATAAGAAGCCGACAAGTGAGTTTAAGATCCGGCTGAAAGGGGTGAGTGGCTCATGAGTGAAGTAATGATTCCGATCAAAGGCGGCGGAGGCACATCCTCGGATGACCTGACCGCCACAAAAGCACAGGTACTTGAAGGGTATACAGCAGTCACGAAGGATTCTGATGATGAGGCCGCTGGGGGGACAATGCCGAACTTAACTGCACGAACAAATGTTCAATATGCAAGTGACAACTTTACTAAAATTATTGAAGGAGATGCTATATTCAAACAAAAAAATACAGATAACATTGACAGAATTTGTATTAGATACAATGGTGATGATGGATATATAAGGGGAAATACTTTGTTCGGGATATCATCTACATCGTTCGGAACAGCTGCTGCGAAAAATGTTTTGAATGGTCAGACATTTACGTCTTCCAATGGATTAAGGATCACTGGTACAATGCCAAACAATACATCACGAACGTCAAATGGATCTGTTCCCGGTATAAGCTCATCGCACAGCAACGTTCCTACAAGAGAAGCGTCTAATTTACAAATGAGTACTGATACCAGTGGGACATCTCGTATTAATATGTGTCCACCGGAAGGATATTATCAGGCTGGAAGTTCAAGTTATGTGAATAGACCGTCTAGTGATTTTGGTACAGTTGCGGCAAGCAACGTTCGGTCAGGATATACATTCACATCAACTGCCGGCATCAAAGTCAGCGGTACCCTTGCCATCAAATCTGCAATATCTTTTAGTGCAGCCGCCATTTCCTACAACACGATCCGGATTTCATGGAAAAATCCTTCCAAGGGACCATGGCAGGGCGTATTCATCCAGATATCAACATCCGGGTATCCGGGAACTGGCGGCGGCTCAAGAGCATATACCGGAAGCGGATGGCAGAACCAGTCCGTTGCCGGTGGAAGCAATTATGTGGACATCACGGGGCTGAATCCGAGCACGGCCTACTACTTCACCTGCACAAGCTACTGCGATGCACTGGGATGGGGAAGCAGCTATAACGTGAGTGCGACAACAAACGCAATTACAGTGGAAGCTATCTTATCAGGCAAATGGTCAACAGGCTCGTCCATGACCGCAGAGCTTGTATCAGGTTCGAAATATTACATGTACAACAAGTATCTTGAAAAGATCAGCGGAAACCATATCTACACCACAAATAACCAGCATTACGCAAGGGGAAGTTCCTATTCAAGTCCAAACTACAGTTACTTCACCCTTTACGACCTATCGGGCGTTACTCAGACTCAGGTGGATCAGCTGAATACATACTTTAATCGTATGAACACGTATGAGAATACTGCAAGCGCCTACAGCGACACGGTATATAAGAGTGGAGTCACGGTGTCATTCTCACTGGTGAGCAGCACACAGATTCAAGTAAATATGGGCACCAAAGGACCATTTTATATTGCCGGTCCGCAGCACGTTTATTTCTACAAAGCATAAGGAGGGCACAAAATGAAAGCAACCATCATCTATGACAACGCCGGAAATATCTGGCATACCACCTACGGGGACTCCATGCTCCCTGTGGGAGTGAACGCAGTACAGCTTGACCTGCCGGACAATACCCAGCTGACAGGCGTGGAGATTTCCGAGGACGGCACGGTAACACCGAAATATGAATCCATGCCGCTATCCGACTGGCAATCAATCCAGAAAGCCATTGACAGCGCAAGCAAGGAAGCAGATGCAAAGATTACAGCTTTACAGGAAGAGAACGAGGAACTTTCCCTTGCTCTCGCAGATCTGATTGGAGGTGGAGACAATGTTGAGTAACGCAAAAAAGAAAATCATGCTCAAGGCGATCCAGATCCGGTTGAACCGGGGTGAGGATCTGGAGACCATCCTCGAAAGCTATCCAAAGCTCACCGATGAGGACAAAGAATTACTTCGCAAAGAATTTGAGTCAGACAATAACGGCTGACCGAATTCGACATTGGAAGTCCGGAGAAGATCGACCGCACTACAATTTAGCATGACAACGAAAAAGCACCTGAATCCGCAGCAAATGGATTTTCAGGTGCTTTTTAAAAAACTTTCTGAC
>CAVFLH010000010.1:0-621 GCA_963622995.1 uncultured Eubacteriales bacterium
GGCCGTAGGAGAACTGAGATTACCGGATGTTGATTTCTCAGATCCAAAGCAGCAAGCAGCAGTGGCTGACGAAATGGTAGAGCTTATTTCGTTAGAAATTGATCTGTCCCAGTCTGTAGGTATTAAGTCTACGAATTTGTATAAATCTCAGTTCAAGGGACTCCGCGAAAAGGTGAACGATTTCGCTGACCAGAGCGCCACAATTGAGTTTGCAAAAGAATTGAGCAGCGATGCATCAGTACCCTATATGGATATCTTAAACTCCAGAATGCGCGAAAATGTTCTCGGAAATGCTATCGGAGGATTGAAGCTGGAAGAACTGACTACCAGACTTCCGGTTGACATGGATGATGGGTATGGTGTCTTAATTGGATCTGATATGAAGTGGCTTGGTGCGGAGATGGTAGAAAACAAATATTTCAGAGATAATCTACTGACAGGAAAGGAAAATCTGATTCCCTTTGTGAAAGAACTTTATGCGATACAGGAGATGTCCGAAAGTAGCTCTCGCCTGGATGAAAATTTAAAAAAGATGGATTCAGTGACTGCCAAGCTTCGCAGGGAGCGCGAGGAACGCCAGCAAACCATAAAACGACCTGAGTCCGCAAAAAAAATGAATGC
>CAVFLH010000010.1:631-8592 GCA_963622995.1 uncultured Eubacteriales bacterium
TGACGTTTTCCAAAGAAATAGACAATAATAGAGAAAGGAAAAAGACTTTACCCGATAAACAGCTACGAAACCCGATGGAATTCGGGAAATAATGAATTTTTTCAGTAATGCTGGAGGTTAGAAATCCAGAAACCTGAAGAATAAGGATACGTTGTATGGTCATCGCAGAAATCAGAGGGAGGGTGAAGACAGAGCATGAAACATAAATTAAGTAAACGGATAACATCGCTTATCGTGACAGTAGCATTAATCCTTTCTGCGGTGGCCTTCGCAGTCAGTTACGTTATATACAGGTACGAGATCAATAAAAAATACAGAGAATCGACCCGTACTCTTTCGCGGACGCTGGCTGCGGCGGTCGATCAGAAACAGGTTATGGAGCTGAGAGACGAGGTGATGAGAATTTACCGGGAGATCAGCGGAGAATATGGTGGAAAAATCCCCTTTGAAAAATTTACAGAGGCGGAAGAGACCGCTTATTATGAACGCTTTAAACCGGTAAAGATGACGGAGGCCTACGAGACGCTGCAAAAGCAGCTTGCGAATTACGCGGATATCAATGGCACATGGTCTCTTCATATTATATATGCGGATCTCGATACCGGATACGGAATCTGCCTGATCGACATTTCAGATGAGCCGTGCAATGTCGGGGAAGCGAAGCAGATGGAAGCTGCGGCGTTGGAGGCGATCAGGGAAGGCGATTACGGATTCTCAGGGAATGTTACCGATTATCAGGAGGTTGGATGGCTGTGCTCGGCAGGTGAAGTGATCTATGACGGGGACGGCTCCAGAATCGGAACATTCTGCGTCGATCTTTCTCTGGATGATGTAATGAAAAAAACATCGAATTTCCTGACATTTCTGGGAGGCATTCTTATTCTGGTGACAGCGGTCCTGCTGATCCCGATCACAAAGGGGATGAATGAAATGCTTGTAAAGCCGATCAACCGCCTCTCGAAGGCGGCGGCCCTGTTTGTGGAAGAAAGACAGGAAGACGGCTCGGCATCCAGAATATCGCAGGTGGAGGTCCATACAGGGGATGAGCTGGAAGGCCTTTGCAACTCTATGAAAAAAATGGAGGAGGATATCGAGAATTATATTCATAATCTGACGGTTCTGACTGCGGAAAAGGAAAGAATCGGTGCGGAACTGGATGTAGCGACGCAGATTCAGGCGCGGATGCTTCCGTGTACATTTCCCGCGTTCCCGGAGCGTCATGAGATCGGGATCTACGCAACGATGACTCCGGCAAGAGAGGTTGGCGGTGATTTTTACGATTTCTTTATGGTCGATTCAGATCACCTGGCACTTGTGATGGCAGATGTCTCCGGAAAGGGAGTTCCGGCGGCTTTATTCATGGTGGTTTCCCGGACACTGATCAAAAATTCAACGCTCGACGGCGCTTCCCCGGCTGAGGTTCTTGAAAAAGTGAACAACCAGCTTTGCGACAATAACAGTGCGGATATGTTCGTGACTGTATGGCTTGGAATTGTCTCCCTTTCTACCGGACGGATGGTATGCGCAAATGCCGGACATGAGTTCCCGGCACTCTGCCGGAAGAATGAAAGCTATGAGCTTTTCAGAGACCCGCACGGCTTTGTTCTTGGCGGCATGTCGGGCATGAAATACCGGGAATATGAGATACAGATGCAGCCGGGCGAAAAGCTTTTTGTTTATACGGATGGTGTACCGGAGGCGACAAACGCACGGGAAGAAATGCTGGGCGCTGACCGTATGATCGAATTTCTGAATCGTGATCCGGAGCGCGGACCTGAGAGATTATTGAAGGAAATGAAAACTGATGTCGATGCCTTTGCGGGAGAAGCCCCGCAGTTTGATGATCTGACAATGCTTTCCTTTGTTTATAACGGACCTGAAACAGAAATACATGAGGATGCAGGGAAAGGCATCAGAGAGGAGAAAGAAAATGGCTGAGAAAAAATTTGAGGCATTAGACGAGAATCTGGAACCGGTCATAGGGTTCCTTGAAGAGAACCTGGAAAATCTTGGTTGCCCGTACCGGGAAATGCAGCAGATTTGCATCGCTGTTGAGGAAATTTTTATAAATATTGTGAATTATGCATATCCGGAAAGTGCAGGCCCGGCAGATCTTGAAATCCAGGAGTTGCCGGGTCGGGTAATCGAGATTATTCTCCGGGACGGAGGTGTCCCGTTTAATCCGCTGGAACTTGAGGATCCGGACATCACGCTGAAGCCCGAGGAACGCCGGATCGGCGGTCTTGGGATCTATCTTGTGAAAAAGAGCATGGATGAGGTGACATACCACTATGAAAATTCACAAAATGTCCTGATCCTTCGAAAAAAAATCTAAGTAATAAAGGAAACCAAGAGGAGTCTGAATATGGAAATGAAAGCAGCCGTACATGCGGCACTTGAAATGTGGGGAATGCTCTTCTGCGCGGCGGCTTTTGCAGGATTGCTGTTCAGCGGAGAGATTAAGAAAAAACAGAATAAGCTTCTGGGGTGCCTGCTTTTTGCGGATGCCGTGCAGCTGCTCGCGGATACGCTGGCATGGCTGTTCCGCGGAAATATCACAGATATAGGCTTCTATATAGTGCGGATCAGCAACTATATGGTTTACGTAACGAATTATATCATTTTGTACCTGTTTACTGTATATGTACTGGATTATACGGACGAGTCAGAGATAGAACACAAGGGGGCGGCAAAGTACAAGAGATTTATACTTGGACTTTGTCTGATTGCTGTGTTTATCCTTACTCTTGATCAGGGTACGGATATCTTCTATGGATTTGACGAACAAAACCTGTATTACCGTGGACAGTACTGGTGGATGCTTCAGGGCATCGGTATTCTCGGGATGGCAGTGACGGGGATCCTTCTTGTCGAATACAGAAAGGTGATCCGGAAGGATATGTATCTCTGTTTCCTTAGCTACCTTCTGTTCCCACTTGCGGCGACTGTGGTCCAGAGCTGGCTGTATGGATACTCCCTGATGAATCTTGCGATTACGATTTCCCTGATCGGAATGTATATTATTTCCAGAACGATCCAGTATCAGGAGCTGCTTGAAAATCAGGTGGCACTCAGTGAGATGAAGATCCGCATCGCTGTTTCCCAGATTGGACCGCATTTCCTTTTTAATGCGATGACAACGATCAAATATCTTTGCCTGACAGATCCGAAGGGGGCTGCAAAGGCAGTGGATGAGCTTTCCATGTATTTCAGAGGAAATCTGGATGCGATGACTACAAATCAGACGATCCCGTTCGAAAAGGAAGTAGAGCATGTAAAACATTATCTGGAACTGGAAAAGGTACGGTTCCGGGAGAGACTCGGAGTTGAATGGGAATTACGGGAGCGGGATTTCTATCTCCCGGCTCTGACGCTGCAGCCGATGGTGGAGAACGCGGTCAAGCACGGAATCTTAAAGCATCCGGACGGCGGAACCATAATCATCCGCTCCGATCGTGATGAGAATGGTTATGTTGTATCGGTGCTGGATAACGGTGTGGGGTTTGACCCGTCGGAGCGCCCGGATGACGGACGCAGCCATATCGGGATCGCAAATGTGAGGGAACGTCTGCAGGAAATGTGCGGCGGATCACTGGAGATTATCAGCGAAAAAGGGAAAGGAACCGAATGCCGGATCCTGATCCCGCGTGGAGGAACAAGAAGATGAGATATCTTTTAGTAGATGACGAGATGATGAGCCTTGCGCTCTTAAAAAATGAAGTGGAATCTGCAGTCGGGGATGCGGAGATCGTGGATTTCCAGAATCCGGAGGAGGCATATGAGTATGCGAAAGAACATCTCTGTGACGTTGCCTTTCTTGATATTGAAATGACACAGATGAACGGAATTATGCTCGGAAAGCTTTTAAAAGAGCTGAATCCGCAGATCAATCTGATCTTTGTGACTGCATACAACAGCTATGGCATGGATGCATTCGGCCTTCATGCCAGCGGTTATGTCTTAAAGCCTGTGACCGCGGAGGCGATCAGCCGGGAATTAAAGGAGATCAGATTCCCGAAGGATGATAAGCGCAGAGGCAAGAGAATGCGCGCAGTGACATTTGGTCAGTTCGACTTCTGGCTGGACGGAAAGCCGGTCCATTTCGGACGGGCAAAATCAAAGGAGCTTCTCGCCTATCTGATCCACAGAAAGGGCAGTGGGGTTACAAGAAAAGAACTGGCAGCTGTTATTTTCGAGGATTCTGATTATTCCAGAACTGTTCAGGACTATGTATCAAAGATCGTCAGGGAGTTAGAGGGAACTTTAAAGAAGAACGAGATCAGTGGACTTCTGCTCCACGATCGGAATTACTATTCCGTAAACACGGAACTGTTCAGCTGCGATGCCTATGAATTTGATGAGAATGACCCAATTGCTGTCAACTCCTACCGGGGAGAATATATGGCGCAGTACAGCTGGGCAGAGGGTACATTCCATGAAAACTGGCTGGATTAGATTAAAAAATGTAAAGTTTGTCCCACATTTGTCTACATTGTGCTATTATAATAAAGGTAGATTCAGGAGTGACTGTTAAGCAGGTCTGTGCGTTTGCTGTGCTGACCGTGAGAGAACAGTTACTATTCGGGCAGCTGTTTAAAGGAAACAATGAGGAGGCAGTTATGAAACGGAAAATCGTTGGCTTTATCATGGGATGTCTTTTTTTCGTACTGGCAGCTCCGGCGGTTGTCAGCTATGCGGATATTGTAGATGCATACTGGGATGGCAAGGAAGCCTGCTGGGATGATACGGATGATGATGAGACGGAACGGTATCAGATCGTGCTGTACCGGGGGGATACAAAAATTAATACGGTAAAGACCACAAGAACATACTATAATTTTTCATCAGATCTGACAAGAGCCGGAACCTACCGGTTCCGTGTCCGCGCCTATGTGGACGGTGAGTACAATGCCTGGTCTGCGTATTCGGAAGATCTGCTTGTGAAAAATTCCTCCAATTCCACATCGACAACGCAAAACACTACAGCGGCAAAAAAGAATCAGACAGCGGAGGAAATCCTTGGAAATATCAATTATGTTCCTAACCGGGAAGGCTGGCAGATCAAGAACGGCGGCTGGCATTATCAGTATTCAGATGGCTCCGAAATAAAGAATCGGTTTGCATTCATAGATGGAGCGTGGTATAATTTTGACCAAAATGGTTCTATGCGTACAGGGTGGTTTCAGAGAGGACAGGTCTGGTTTTATCTGGACCAGAATGGTGCGATGGCACTTGGCTGGCAGCAGATTGGCGATAAATGGTATTACTTTAATCCATCAAACGGCTTTATGCTGACAGATACGACTACTCCGGACGGCTATAAGGTTGGAGCGGACGGGGCAATGATCCGTTAAAAACGTCCGCGGATTTTTTGACACGGTCCGTCAGATATGGAAGAAATGAGGTGCAGCTATGTGGACACTATCAGAACGGGTATATGTGACACGCTATGACAGGCAGAATGCGGTTATGGTTCGTGCAGACCGCCGGTCGGATCAGATTGAATTCTATATGCAGAATGATGAAAAAGGTGACTGGCATTACTGCTTTTCGATCACATGGAGAGAAGCTACCCATGTGACGGGCGAGACGAAAGCCAGTTGGAGCCGGATGGTCGGGATTACTGCCCTTGTACGCGCTTACCGTGAGAAGCTTGCGCCGTTTGCGGCAGATGACAGTGACTCGTTCGCAAGACAGGTAGACACGATGGATTTCTTTCCGGATGAGGGACTTCGCTATTCCCTCAGACAGAATGAGCTCGTCTCCATCGATGCGGTGATCGATCACATCAATCTGCCCGAGCGGCCGGAGGGAGTAAAGCCGGATACGGCTACCGTGCTTTTAAGGGATCGCACGGGTACGATGGTTGCCTTTGTAGACAAGGAATTATTCCCGGAATTTATCAATACATTTGAAGAGAGACAGCATGTCAAAGCAATCGGCCGGGTATATCTTCCGAATGATCCGCAGGAAGGTACTCCGGCTTATCTGGATTTACTGAAGCTTGAATTCCGGTAAACAGACAGTAACGATTGCGTTACATAAAATTTATGGCAGAGAGGATGATCAGGATGACAGTTCAGGCATTAAAAAGAATCGATAACAGTACTGCTCCGCAGTTCAGACAGATTCTTCTGGATACAATGGAGCAGACAGATGAGGCTGTTCTGTATGTTGACTTTAAGGAAACAGGTTACGTAAGCTCCGCAGGACTCAGGGTGCTCCTTGAGGCACAGAAACTTGCAAAGAAGAAAAATGTTGATATGATCCTGCAGAATGTGAAACCGATTGTAATGGAGGTTTTTGACATTACAGGATTTTCGGGGTTCTTGAATATTGAAGAATAAGAAAAAAAAGAAGAATGCCATGAAAGACCTATTCATGGAGATGAGAAACGTACAGAGAGTGGGGCATGGTTTTTCCGGCGAAGCGCCGGGAAACACACCGGAAACCTCCGGCGAACCGCTGGATGAGCAGCCGGGACATGAGCAGCCGGACAAAATGTTTGCAGATCGCGTGATCCAATATGTGGAGCGTCCGGAGAAATTACCGGATGTGATCGGATTTGCCTGGATCAAAAAGCTGCTTATGCCGTCATCCGGCCGGAAAAAGGAGAAAAAAAAGGTGATCCGTCTGGACTCCCCGGAACTCACCTTTCAACAGAAGGTGTGGATCGGCACGCGGACTGTGATCTCTTCATTTATGCCGCTTCTTTTATATATGGTACTTCCGGCTTTTATGATGTATGTTGGAATGGTGCTCCGCCACTGGACAGACGGTGCCGCGGCATTTGTAAATGCCAGCGGGAATTTCTACTATGCGGTTGGAATCATCCTCTGCTTCCTTATTCTGCGCTGGAGGATTATTCGGGGTGGGGAGAGCTTTCAGGATGCTGTGACACTGTACTGGAGAAATCCGGATTGGAAAAAGGTCGCAGGCTATATGATCGTTGGCCTTTCGTCCAGTATTTTTTTGTCAGCCGTCTTTACACTGTTGCCTTTTTTTTCAGGCTATAAGAATATGACGGAGAGTGCGTTCCAGCGGACTGATCTTGTTCTCGCAATGCTTTCGGTATTTATCACGGCTCCGATCTGTGAGGAGATTATCTTCCGCGGACTGATGTTAAACAGACTTCTGGAGCAGTTTTCTGAGCGGACAGCGGTTCTTATGACCGCATTTGTATTCGCTGTCTGCCATGGAAATCTGACCTGGATGTGCTATGCGTTTGTTATGGGCTGGCTTCTTGCCTTTGTTTCGGTAAAAGAAGATAATATATTTTATTCAATCGTTATGCATATGGCGTTTAATCTATGGACAGTGATTCAGCTGATTATCCGCCGGATTGACAATCTGCAGGAATTTTTATTCGGAAGCAGAATTCTGATCTTCGGGTATGGACTTCTGGCATTCCTCGTGCTGACCGCGTGGTTCCGGATAAATCCGGAATTTACAGAAGCGGCAGAGAAATGGATCCGGGGGAAAGAGAGGATATAGGATATGAAAGACAGGATGAAACAGGCACTGATATATGCAGGACTTTTCTTATTGGCGGCAGTTGTTCTTGGCATCTTTATTTCGGAGATGTTCTGGGCTGTTCTTCCGGGGCTGTTTGGCGTGGGATACGGTTTGTTTGATCCGTGGCTTCTCCTCAACCCAAGAACCTATTTTATCGGTCTCCTCGGAATGTGCATGTTTGCTGTTTTCTGGGTGGTATATGACTATGACGCCGGCAGACGCTCCCGTCGGGTGATGCGCCAGAAAGCAAGAAGAATCGAGGGCGCACTTGAAAATTCCGATTTTATGTCTGACAAGGAGCGCGATGATCTTTTTAAACCCTACAAATTTACAAAGCTTGGAGACGAAAAGAAGGACGGCGTGCCGGTTCGCGCCGTTTATAATAATAAGAAAAAGGAAGTCGATATAAATATTGCCTCCCCGATGCATGGACTGATCATCGGTTC
>CAVFLH010000010.1:8602-32422 GCA_963622995.1 uncultured Eubacteriales bacterium
GTAGTGGTAAAACGACCACGTTTATCAACCCGATGATCCAGATCCTCGGACATTCCGCTGCCGGTTCCTCCATGATCATGACGGACCCGAAGGGAGAACTTTTCATGCTGCACAGCGGAATGCTCAAGGAACATGGGTATAAGGTTATGGTACTGGATCTCCGTGATCCGTACAGCTCCTTCCGCTGGAATCCGTTAAGTGATATCTATGACCGTTACCAGCTATATCTCCATACCGGTGATGAAATCTACCGCAGGACGGATGATGCAGAGGACAGCGGACTGAAACTTGTCAATCCGCCGGAGGAGTACGGAGCAGAGTGGTATGAATACGACGGAAAGGGCTATGCGCACCGGGATGAGCTTATCACATTGATCCGTATCGAGAAGCAAAAGATTTACGATGAGGTATATGAGGATCTGAATGACTTTGTCAGCGTGCTCTGCCCGATCGAGTCTAAGGATGACCCCGTATGGGAGAAGGGTGCAAGATCCATTGTCATGGCAACATGCCTTGCGATGCTGGAGGATTCCGAGTATCCGGAGCTTGAGATGACAAAAGAGAAGTTCTGCTTCTACAATGTAAATAAGGCAATCTCAAATTCAGAGAATAACTTCGAGGCACTGCATCAGTACTTCGAAAACCGTCCGACTCTCTCGAAGGCTGTAGGCCTTTCCAGACAGGTTATGTCGGCGGCGGAGACAACGCTTGCCAGCTATATGTCAATTGCGTTCGATAAACTCTCTATGTTCAATGATGAAGGTCTTTGCGCGCTGACATCCGCTACGGATATTGAACCGACAGCGATCGCGAACGAACCGGTGGCCCTGTTCCTAAAAATCCCGGACGAGAAGGATACAAGACATGCACTTGCCGCAATCTTCATCCTGAGTATCTATAAAGCTCTGATCAAGGTTGCAAGTGCGGATCCGGATCTTACACTGCACAGAAATGTATACTTCATCCTTGATGAGTTCGGTAACATGCCGAAGATCGAGAAGTTCGATAAAATGATCACCGTAGGTCGAAGCAGAAAAATCTGGTTCAACATGGTTGTACAGTCCTACGCACAGCTCAATAATGTATATGGAGATACTGTCGCGAACATCGTAAAGAGTAACTGTGGTATCAAGATGTTCATCGGTTCCAACGATATTGCAACCTGTGAAGAGTTTTCAAAGCTTTGCGGAAACATGACTGTCACAACCGGAAGCGTCTCTACCGGACTTGGCTCGAAAGCCTCAGACCTCAACTACTCCCAGCAGATGCAGACAAGACCGGTTATCTATCCGTCTGAGCTTCAGAAGCTGAACAGCAAGACTAATACAGGTAATGCGATCATCGTTACATTCGGTAATGATCCGCTGAAAACGAAATTTACACCGAGCTACCGGTGCCCGCTTTACGAGTTCAAGGCGATGAGCCTAGACGAGGTAAGGGCAAATGCTTTTTATGGTGAGGACGTCTATTACGATCTTGGTGAGCGCAACATGATCGTCCAGGAACAGATCGATTCGAAGATGGAAGAAGAGATGGAAAACTCTGCGGAACCGGAAAATACTGAGACGAGAACAGCGGAAGGCTTCAATACGGAAGAATCGGAGATGGATCAGCCGGAGATGGGAGACTGGGACACAGAGGATCCGGATGCTGAGGATTCGGATGACAATGACCCGGATGACGAGGATCTGGATCTTGAGGACCTGGATCTGGAAGACATGGATGACGAGGATCTGGATGACGAGGATCTGGATCTTGAGGACCCGGATAAGGAGACGGAGGCTGAAGGAGAATAATCATGAAGCTACATAGAAAGAAAAGGATCATAATTCTGACTGCGGCTGCGGTTATGGCGTGCTCAGCAACCGCGATGGCAGCGGATAACTCACTGGCAGACCAGTTAAAAAAGACAAACAACTTTTATACAAGCCTGAATAGTACAGGAACATCAGCATCCACCAAAGCGACTTCGGAGACCACAAGAGTGATCAGAAAAACGGACGAGACGAATGTAGGACCGGGTGCGGAGTCCGAAAGTACGGCTGCCTCCAATAATTCGGGCAGTACATCCAGTAAGAACGGTGTCATCATTGATAAAAACAGATCTGACGTGACCGCCGGTGCGGCCGACAACTCCTCGAACGGAACACTTCCGTCAAAAAAGACAGTCGCACTTTCAGAACAGTACTATGATGATTATGAAATCTACGAGGAAGGAATCGACGGAGAGTTCTATTTCTATACCAATGTCCCGAACGGAGGTATCACAGACCAGAGCGTTTATATTGATTTCCCTGCGAATGTGACCTACACTGCGGAACTGAACGGACAGACGATCACCTATTACAGCCAGCAGCCAATGACTGCAAAGGGAACCTATGTGTTCCGTATCACAGCAATCTACTCGGCAGGCGATGCATTATCCCAACAGACCGAGTACCACGCAACCTTCCGTTTCCGTATTCAGGATAAGGTTGTAAAGAAGGAAACAGAGACAGCTGGCGGAAAAAGCGCGGCAGATAACAGCGGCTCCAGCTATACATGGGGAAGCAGTACGTCCTCGATCCCACTGATCGACAATGCAGCTGATGTCGCACAGGCGCTGTCAAGCAAGTCTCTTTCCGCAGACTATATCCGGAAGAGTATTTCCGAAGGAAACATTGAGCTGGACCAGATGGCAGATATGCTTGGCGTAACCCCTGAAGCGCTTGAGGAATACTTAAATCTTACCGCACCGCAGGTGGAAGAAACCTCTGCGGAGAAAGAAACAGCAGAAAGTGCGCCGGCAGAAGAAACAGCTGCCGATACGACGGAATCCGCAGACCAGTCCGTAGATCTCGAAGCAGCGATGAAGGTGGCGGAAACGGCTGCCGGTCGCGGAACCGGCTCCGGCATCGTAGAATCCCAGGATCCTCTTACCGGTCAATATCTGGAGACTCTCTTTACCGGAACGAGTTTCGGCGCATCGGTACAGAATGGAGCGACAGTAAACGGAAGTGTCTCGTTCCGTTTCCCGACGGAGAACACACTGGCAGTTCAGGTGACGAAAAACGGAGAGTCCTACGACTATAAGGTCGGAAACGATTTTACAGAAAGCGGTTGGTACTGCATGGATATCCGTGACACGGTTTCCGGATATGCGGAGATATATGAAGGAAAGGAAACTCCAAAATTCTATTTCCAGATCATCAATGATCCGGTTAAGGATCTTTCGATTGTAACGGTTCCGCAGGGTGAGGTTGTTAAGAGCTTTACATGGAACGGAAGAGAGCAGGGAGATCACACATCCTGGGTTACCTTCCCGTATGACGGAACCTATGTGCTCACCTACACAACAGCAGCCGGTGAAGATACAACGGTAACGATCGAGAAGGACTCAAGACCGCCGAAGCTTCAGGTGTCTGTAAAGAACGGACGTGCCAGCATCGAAACGGATCATGAGACAGATCAGATCCTTGTATACAGGAACGGAGAGAGAGTTACTACCCCGGCTGACGGACAGATTGAGGGTGCAGGTCAATATGAGATTCACGCGACTGATCTGGCCGGGAATACCATTATGACAACGGTTAAGTTAGGAAACGGTATCGGTCCCGCTACGGTGATTGCCGTTCTGCTGATCCTCATCCTGATCGGTGGAGGCGTAGGCTTTGTGATTCATATTAAGAGAAATACGTCTATGAGGTAGATCAGAAAGCAGAAGCCGGAGAGCAATCCGGCAACAGCTGGAAAAAACGGCAGAGGATAGAAAAAATACAGGAGGAAGAGAAGATGACATTTGTCCAGCTTGGATTTCTGGAGTTTATACAGGAAATCCTGTCAGATCTTTTTAATAAAGTGTTTGCACCGATTCTTTCAGATGTATTAATGGTCATATGCAGAATCCTCTGGTCCATGTTTGTCAGCTTCATGTCGTCCTTCCTTCTCACCGGTTTTACGATGTGGCTTTCCATCCTGGATTACATTGCAGCGGTGTATGATGTTCTTACCGGCGTTTCTACTGTGACTTACGGAAGTGAAACCGATCTTACGATGATTCAGGCACTCTTTAAGGTTAATGCGGTAGGAAAAGCGTTCATCGTCATGACGGCAGCTGCGATTGTTCTGGCATTCGCGTTTTCCATGCTGTCGGTGATCCGGTCCATGCAGGATACGGTTCTGGAAAATAAGCATCCGATCAGTGAAGTTCTGCGTTGGTCCTTAAAGTCGGCACTCAGCTTTGCGATGATCCCCCTGCTCTGTGTCTTTATGCTTCAATTCACGCAGATTATATTCACCGCAATCGGTGAAATTGACTATACCGATACGAGCGGCGGAAATCATAGCGTTGAAATTGTGGGTTCGACACCGGGGGACGTTCTTTTCGTAACAATGATACAGGATGCCATTAAGGTTCCCGATGAGTTTGACAATGATACACAGAGAGCCGGATATATCCAGCAACGTCTGGATTATTATCTGACGGAGCTTGGCGACGTCGCGTCAAACCAGTTCAGTTACAGAAATATCGATCAGGTTCTTGAGGATGTGGATGCCTCAAAGGTTAATTATATTGTTGCCTTTATCAGTGTCGGATGCCTTCTGATCCTTATGCTGATGTCAGCGATCACGCTGGTCAGGCGGATGTTTGAGCTGCTGATTCTGTACATTGTCGCACCGTTCTTTGCCGCGACGATCGCACTGGATGGCGGCGGTGTATTTAAAAAGTGGAAAAATATGTTTATCGGGAAGTTCTTTGCGGGAGCAGGAACGATGATCGCGATGAAACTTTTTCTGATGGTTCTTCCGATGATCGCTACCAGGCGGTTTGCCTACAGCGAAGACAAGCTGATGAATCAGATCATAACGGTTCTGTTTGTCCTTGGCGGTGCCTGGGCCGTTTACAACGCAAGCATCACATTCGGCAAGGTTATGGATCCGGACAGCGCTCAGGAGGAGGAAGGACAGAGACGTGATACCATCAACTTTATAAAGGGAAGATGGAGCAAGTTCACACAGAACTCGCAGAACAACCAATCACAGAATCAGAACAGCGATCAGGGTCAGGAACAGGGAGGTTCCGGCGGCAGTCAGGGAGGTTCCGGCGGCGGTCCCCAGGGACCTGTGAGAAGATAAGGAGGATTGAGGATTATGAATATGGCTTATCTGGGCTTTTGGAGCGATCCGGTCGGCTGGGTCATGGAACAGATCTTGGATCCTATGTTCCAGGCAATCGGAAATCTTCTCAACGCAGCGTTTTCGTGGCTGTTTGAGGTGATTCTGGCACCGCTGTTAAAAAGTGTACTGCTGCCACTGGCAACGGCTATTGCAAAGCTTATCTTCGAGATGCTGGCGGGTATTTTCTACGGTCTGATGGCAACAATCTGGAAAATACTGGACGCCATGGAACAAGCTTACAACCTATATATCGGCGTTTCACTCGTGAGGGATACCAGTATTGCGGACTCTGAACCGACAACACTTCTGGAAGCTCTCTATAATATCCCGGTGATACAGAAGACATTCTGGTTTGTATTCATTATATCGATCGTATTGTTGTTTATGCTTACAATGTATTCTGTGGCCAAGTCGATTTTTGATCTGGAAACAGAAAAACCGCGCACAGTATCCCATGTGATGAACTCGTTCCTCCGTGCCTGTATCCAGTTCCTGCTCGTACCGCTGCTTGTCCTGTTTATGATAAGGCTGAGTGGTACGCTTGTGACAACGGTAGATAATGTGATGAGCGCATCGACAGCTCGCGGGAATTCAAGCATTGGCTCCACACTCTTTGTAATCAGTTCGCTGGATGCAAGCAAGGATGCAACAATGAACATTTCAACAGCGTCTGCGGAGAACAGACTTCTGATCGGAGTCGGGGACAGTGTCCGCAAGGATTATTATCTGAATGGAAAGGACGAGCCGGAAAAAACATACTGGAATACGACCCAGGTACAGCAAGACTTTTATTTTGCCAAGTTTGATTACTTCGTTGGAATCGGTGTCAGTATATTCGTCTTTTTTATCATGGTCAGTAACAGCATCGTGTTTATCCAGAGAATTTTTGACATGCTGCTCCTCTTTATTGTAGCACCGTTCTTTGTCGCGATGATGCCGCTTGATGATGGAGAACGGTTTAAAAGGTGGAGAGAACTGTTTCTTGGAAAGAGCGTGTCCGGTATCGGCGGAGTCCTCGCAATGAAGCTGTATCTGCTGCTTGTCCCGGTTATCATCGGTGGCCAGATCACGTTTTCAAGTCTCGGTACGGAAAGCACGGAGACAATGTATGTTTTAAAGGTTCTGTTCCTGATCGGAGGCGCATGGGCCGCGACAAAGAGCGGTGCCATGGTTACAGGCCTGATCAGTTCGGGAGCCGGTTCCTCAGAGACCCAGGCGGCCGATATGGGCGACTGGCTTGCGAAAAAGACGTTGAAAGCAGCGTATGAAAGAATAACCGGCAGTGGGGATCAAAATTCCCAGTCGCAGAACCGGAATGTCCAGCGTGTCGGTACCGGCAGATCCAACGGAAGCGGCGGAGCCGGAAAATCCGGTGGTACCGAAGGTGGAACCGGTGGAAAAATCCCCGGTCTTTCCGATGGCGGCACAGCATCGCTTTCAGGCGGTGCGGATGCGCCGGGTTCGACCGGAATCGGCGGTTTATCCGGAATCGGCGATTCGGATGCTGATGACGATTCCGTCGGATTTGGCGGGCAGGAAGGAATGCTGGATGATTCGTTATCATTTTCCAGCGAATATGACACATCCGAAGATTCTGAAGAACCTGAGTTTGGCACTATGAGCGCACGTGAAATGATGAACGCGCAGGCAGAGATGGAAAAGGCAGCACTTCCGGAACAGAAAACGAAGAAATTTATGGGATTTACGTTTAAGACAAACCGTAATGGTAAGTATAAGATGAATATCAACATGGGTCCTCTGTTCTCAAATACATACGGAGCAGACGGAAGCCACACCATGAAGATCGCGGGATTCCAGTGGCGTACTAACCATAGAGGCGAGCTGGATAAATTTACCGTTATGGGCTTCGGAGGTACAAAGGACTATACCGGCGAGAAGCATCTTGATCTTGGTCTCCCCGGTATATGGAAAGAACATGTAGGCGCGGACGGAAGCAGGAACAGAGTCGTCGCCGGAGGTCTGTTCGCACGTTCCTATAATGCAAATAAAGAACTCACAAATACCAGAAACTTCGGTGTTGAAAAACAGAGAAACACGAAGACCGGTCAGATGTACACCCGCCGGAACATGTGGACAGGACTTGAAAAGGTTCAGGACAAGGACGGTGGAGTTCATGTAAAATCTCATTACGGTCTGCATTATGCACCTGACGCAAACGGCAATTACCAGTTCACGCATGGCTGGGGTGTCAGCCAGAGAAACATGATCAATGAAAATGGTGAGTCTGAATGCGTAAGCAGAAGCTTTATGGGCAGACAGTTCTATGAGAGAACATCGGCGATTGAAAGAATGTCACAGCTGGAAATTAATCAGCCGAAAGAGTAGCTGATCGTTGAAAGGAAAAAAATGAGGATAATACCAAAAAAAACGAAGGTCAACCTGGAATTCTTCAAAGGTGTGGAGGTCCCGGACCTGATCGTAGGGCTGATTGGCGGAGGAGTCATCATGGCGGTGCTTCTTTCGACTCTCCCGTTCAAAATATGGATCTGTTCATTTTTTCTGGTCATCACATTCGTGCTTCTGACACCGTTAGATGATCAGAAGACCTATATGACCATACTGTACGCGGTGGCTTTTTTCGCGAGACAGCGAAAATTCACGAGAGGAAAAGCACCGCAGGGAACAGGAAAAAAGCATAAGCCTGAAACCTGGGATCTTGTACCGTTTACAGGGATTGACGGAGAGTTTATCGAATATGGCGGCAAGTACTATGGAATTGTTGTCCACATCCCGTCTATCGAGTTCCGGTTTCTGGATAACGAAACCCAGAACAGTCTGATCGACCGGACGTTCGGGGCACTGCTCAGGACGATCAGTATGGGGGAGACAGCCCTCATGGTGAAGGTAGACCGGCCTATGGTCTATGACGATTATGTCCGCACGGAATATGAAAAGCTGGATCAGCTGAAGGAAGCTTATCTGAACGGTCTTTTGACAGAGGATGAGCTTACGGACCGTGTCGGAATCCTTCAGGATCGACTGGATCAACTGAAGGATATCAATGAAAAGGAGCTTGTATATGTACCGTTCCATTATCTTGTATTCTGCAACGAGGACAAATCACAGCTCTTGCGACAGGCGGAGGATACGATAAATGCCTTTGGAAATCATGAGATCAACTGTGAAATCTTAAAGGGTGCTGATCTTGCGGTATTCCTGAAGTATAACTTTACACAGAACTTTAATGAGAGGGATGTAAAGCAGCTGACACCGGATCAGTACATGGACTGGATCGTTCCGAAAAACCTCGAATTTACCGGAAGAACGGTCAAAATCGATGGCCTGATTACTCACAATCTCAGACTTACCGATTATCCGGTCATAGTCCCGAACGCCTGGGGTGCAAATCTTTTCAATACGCTGAGCACGAAGGTTGTCCTGAAGATGACTCCGAGGGACCGCTACCGATCCGTCCGTGAGATTGACCGCGCGATCGATGAATTAAGGGAACAGGGATCTAATACGGGAAGGACGAGTAAGCTGATGGAACTGTCCTCCCATGTCGAAACTCTTCAGGAGCTCCTGAGGATGCTCCAGGGCGACAACGAAGTCCTTTTTGACGTGAATACCTATATTACGGTATTTGACTATGAACTGAGCAATGCGATGGCATCCGGCAGGAAGCTTGACAAAAATGAAAAAAAGGATCTTGCGGCCCGTTCTTTAAAAAAGAAGATCCGGAGACAGTGTTCGGAGGAGGGCTTTAAGACAAATGACAATTTCACACAGCAGTACGAGGCTTATGGAGCGAGCATGATCTCTGCCTGGGATCCGTTCATAAAGCTGAGCCGAGGAATCCATTCCGGATCGATTGCGGCGGCATATCCGTACGTATATGACAATCTCTGTGATCCGGGCGGAATCTGTATCGGAAGAACCGGTGGTATCCCGGTGTTTATCAATTTCTTTTTGAGAAACCGGGAACGTGTCAACAGCAATGCCGTTATCATCGGTAAGAGTGGAAGCGGTAAGTCCTATGCGACGAAAACGATCCTTACACAGCTTGCCGCGGAGGACAGTAAGATCTTTATTCTCGACCCGGAGAATGAGTACACGCTGATGGCGAAGAACTTCAACGGCAAGATCATTGATGTGGGAAGCGCGACGCAGGGTCGTTTAAATCCGTTCCACATTATCACAAATCTCTCAGATGATGAGGACAGCGATAAGGAGCAGGACCAGGAGAGCGTCACAACAAGCTTTTATGTCCATCTCCAGTTCCTTGAGGAGTTTTACAGGCAGATTCTTCCGGGAATTGAATCGGATCCGCTGGAATACCTGAATAACCTGACTGTCCGAATGTATGAAGAAAAAGGAATCGACGCAAACACGGATCTCAGCAAGCTTACTCCGGCAGACTTCCCGACATTTGACGATCTGTATGACAAGATCTTAAACGACTATCAGAAGACAAGCGGAGAGTACGCAAAGAACAACCTGAGGATTCTGATGAGCTATATTTCAAAATTCGCATCCGGCGGCCGAAACGCGGCATTGTGGAATGGAGAAGCGACAATCTCAACAAAAGAGAACTTTATCGTATTCAATTTCCAGTCCCTTCTTGCGAACAAAAACAGTACGATCGCCAATGCGCAGATGCTCCTTGTACTGAAATGGCTGGATAACGAGATTATCAAGAACCGCGATTACAATATGATGTACAAGGCGAACCGCAAAATCATCATCGTGATCGATGAGGCGCACGTATTTATCGACAGTAAATATCCGATCGCCCTTGACTTTATGTATCAGCTCGCAAAGCGTATCCGTAAATACAACGGTATGCAGATCATCATCACACAGAATATCAAGGACTTTGTCGGATCGGAGGAGCTGGAGAGAAAGTCAACCGCAATCATAAACGCGAGCCAGTATTCCTTTATCTTCCCACTCGCTCCGAACGATATGAACGATCTGTGCAAGCTGTATGAGAAAGCGGGCGCGATTAACAGCCAGGAGCAGTACGACATTATCAATAACGGACGGGGACGTGCCTTTGTTATGACATCTCCGACCTCACGTACCTGCGTAGATATCCAGACGACAAAGAGCATTGAAAAGCTGTTTACAATGTAGGAGGCAGAGATAAAAATGGAAAAAATGACAAGAAAGAAGGCGCTTCTGCTTCTTGGCGCTGCCGCGGTTCTGTCACTGACAGCCGGGTGTTCGAAAAAGGGCGGGGATCAGACCTCTGCGATCAAAAAGACAGGAACGCTCAAGGTCGCGATCACAACAGGAAGAAGCCGTCTCGCCTGGGTGGATGACACAGATGGATCCTATCAGGGGCTGGAGGCAGAGATTGCGAAGTCAATCGCAACCGGCTTTGGGCTTGAGATTACATTTGTTCCGGTAGAGAGCGGACGCCCGCTCACAGAGGTTTTATCCGACGGGGAGGCCGATATGGCAATCGGTTCGATCACGGATGATGGCACCCTGAGCGAGAACTTTGGAATAACAACCCCGTATGCGTACGGTTATCTGTGCGCAGTTACATCCAGGGGAAATTATGTCAACAGTATTGCGGCTCTGGCGGACAGCCAGATCGGAGTCTCATCCTATGTATCAACAGAAAGCCTTTCGCTGCTGAACGCGGCAAAACCGTCCGGACAAAAGACCTATTCCGAGACGGACGGAAGAAAGGCTCTGGAGAATGGCGCGATCGAGGCCTATATCTGCTATGAAGACGAAGCAGTCTCCATGATAGAGGAAGAGGATGGAATCTTCCAGGCACAGAGTCTGACAGACACAGGTGCGGAGAGCTACGTGGCGATCACGAAAAAGGAAAACAAGGGACTGCTCGAGGGAATGGAAATAATTACCCAGGCATACCTGGACATGCTGGAAGATGTTGACGCGTCAGGTCAATAGGGAATATAGAGGATTCCCAATGGAAAGGAGTGACCGGATATGGCATACTTTGACAGCCCGAAAAACAGGGCACTCTGGGAAGTCGAATTGAAAAAGCTGCGCGAGGAGAAAAAACTCCGAGAGATGGGAAAAAAAAGCGGGTTAGCAGCAAATACCGGTCCGGAAACTTCCGGAAAGAAAAAAAACACCGACACACCGTACCGAATCCGGACATCATACAAAGAACTGCTTGAGGAATCGCGACGCGAGCATGAAGCAAAGCATGGCGGTCGCAGACAGAGAACTCTGGATAATTCCAGGGAAAGATCAAAGTCGATGAACGATCTGACACGGAAACCAAAGGTTCCGGGAAAGGTGAAAGCATGAAGTGTATGACCAGAGCCATTCTGGCGGTCGGAATGTCCGCTGCTTTTACCATCACCGCATATGCGGAACCGGATACTGCGGCGGATATGGGGAGCGGCGGGAGCAAAACAATCTCTGACTGGTCGGATCTCGGGATCGGACAGTCTTCAGAATCTCTCTCAGACGAGGATATCAGGCAACTCATGCAGCTGATCGACTCGGATCAGTCAAGCTTCGAGTTTAAAAGAGCACGGGATTTGAAGCCTGACTTTGACACGGAGAATGAAATGTATCTGTATACATTACCAAACGAATGTCAGTTCTGGATCAATATTCCAAATGGTGCAGTGACATTGGATCCGGTCCGGATCAGTGCCGCAGAAGACAGTACAGAATTATCTGTGATAAAGGACAATGAGGAATACGACACGAATGACAGCTACTATTTTTCGGAGCCGGGCAGTTATGTAATTGATATGCTGTGCAGTCCGGGCAATTACTCCGGAACAGATCTCGTTATGTACCAATACCGGGTGAACTTCACGATTCTCCGGAATGGGTTAAGCCGCCAGCGCTTTTTAAATGCACCGTATGGATATGAGATCGGTCATGTCGCCTGCAACGGTCAGCCTGTCGAATTTACATCCGACTCCTGTATTTATCTGAATGATGATGGAAATTATCAGGTGCGTTTCTCGGCAGACGGACTTCCGGATTACCGGATCTCCTTCAAAAAAGATACGCAGGCACCGACATTGACATTTTCCCAGTCGATTACAAAGAAGGCGCTGAAGCTTCCGGTATCCTTTGAAAAACAGGAACCGGAAAGCAGCGTGACCGTCTACCGGAACGGAAGTGAGGCAGTATTGTCCGGACAAACGCTGAATCAGGGTGGCTGGTATCAGATCCGGGTTGCGGACGAAGCCGGAAACACCCGGGATTACCATTTTTTTGTAAAACAAACCTACCACCTGTTTAATAAACAGCTGCTGATGCTTCTGGCGGCTGTCATGATCGGCGGAATCATTCTTCTGAAAACCGGCGGCATGGAATTAAGGAGCAGAGACTAAAAATGTCTATTCCGCAGAACCGATATACGGGCTGCGCAGATATAGAAATCATAAAAAAAGGAGGATATGACTATGAATCTGATGATGAATCTGATGATGCTTGCAGAATCAGTATCCACAAAAGACGCAAACCCATTTTCAGAGGCTGTTGTCCCGATCGTCAAATTAGTGGATATGGCACTTGGACCGGCGATTGCAGTTGTTGCAGCGCTCGGCGCCGTATGGTGTGTATTTCTGGGAGTAAAGTTAGCAAAGGCTGACGAACCGCAGGAAAAGGAAAAAGCAAAACAGGCGCTGAGAAATGCAGTCGTAGGTTATCTGCTGATTTTTATCCTGATCGTTGTCTTGAAGTTATCACTTCAGCCATTGATCGACTGGGTAAATACATCTACATCCGGAGACCTTGCTCTTCCGAAGAAGACTAACTAGGGAGCCATGGTCTGGCTGTCACAGGAATGGATTTTTCCATTTTGTGACAGCCTCTCTGAAAAGAGCAGGAGAGGAATCCTGCTTTTTTCAGAGAAAGGAAAAACGGAGGTGCAGGCTATGAAGAAAAACAGGCGATCCGCATGGATCAAAACCAGTGTGGCAGCGTTACTGCTTTCAGGGATGATGGCCGGAGAGACATTCGCGGCAAACCCGAACTGGTACAGTGACGGAAAAAACTGGTACTATTACAAAAGTAATACAGAGATTGCGAAGGATCAGTGGATCAATACGGATGGAAACTGGTACAGCTTTGACCAGAGCGGCCGGATGCAGACCGGCTGGGTAAAAAGAAATGATAAATATTATTACTGTCTGGAGGACGGAAGTATGGCTACCGGATGGCTGAAGACAGGGGGAAACTGGTATTACCTTCAGGGAGACGGCAGCTGCCTGATTCGGGGAATCACACCGGACAACTATATTGTTGGCGATACCGGAGCGATGCTTGCCGGGTACCGCGTGATTGCCGGAGTACGGATACAGCAGCCCTCTCTTTTTGTAAAACAGAACTCTACAGCGATGGGCAGCTGGTCTGCAATCATGAGTGTGATCGACTCTGTAGGACAGGTCGCGTATGTCAAAACGAATGGGGCAAGGACTTTCCACGTCTACCCGGATAAGATCTCATGGTGCGCACTCAGCGGATCAAAGGAGACCGAGCTCTTATCCCTGGAACGGGTAAGCGGTACATCCGGTTATCGGATTAGGATCCAGACGGCATTAGACCGAAGCATCACGGATACTGCGAATGGTGCCGCATACGATTATCAGATACTCAGAATGTTCTGTTACGGAATCAGCAGCTATGCGGCACAGCTGGATGATATACTTTATACAAGCTTTGCCGGAAGCAATCCGGCCGGAATCAGGAATAGCCAGTGGGTAAACGTAGGGGACTGCAGAATCATGTTTACACCTGCGGAAGGAGCGGGCTGTTTCGAAATCCAGCCGCTGTAACAGATCGATACGGAGGGATGATAGAAATATGAGGAACAGAACGCTGAGAGGCATACTTGCCCTGATACTCACAGTCAGTCTTTGCGGCTGCAACTCGATCCTTACGAAGAAAAGTTCAAAGCAGACCTCTGCGTCGAATAAGACGGGAATCGTCTATGACGCGGAGAAGGGGGAACTGGTGGAAGAAACAACCGCCGGTGATGGTACGGAGCCAACCAGGACGATTGATGAGGAGTACGCAAAGGATCTGCCGGACGACATAAGCGGCACATTATCCGCGAAGCTTGTGGAGGATCATGCGGAACTCTGGAATATCGAGGGGACGGAGGCCTTTTATATTCCGGACTATCATTCGACAAAGGCGGAGGATCTTAAGGATTTTATCATTCTTGGAACCGCGGATAATGGAAATTCCCTGATTTACAGCTATGAGACCTCATTCTATGGAGATACGACATCCCTCTTAAACGGAGCGGGATGGATCGGGACAGTTGAGGAGAACCATGTCCATAAAAACTGGGATATCCCGGCCGGAAAGGAAGACGACAGCAGCTACAAGCCCAATACAAGCTGGGAAGTGTACTGCCTTATGAAATATAATACGGTCACGAGATTCTATCAGGTCCTGGATGTCAGGGCCGGAGTGATCGAAACAGTGTCCTCCGATGAATCTGAGGATTCTGTCCGCAGTACCTATGCGAGCTACAAGCCGGGACAGAAGCGCCTCTTCTGCGGCAAGGTAAGGGATAAGAGGAGAAGATTTGCTACCGACACGCTCTACTATAGCGTGTACGATATGAAATATACCCTTTTAAACGAAAACGGCAAGGCGGTCAAGCAGCTGGATATCTCGTCTATGGTCTATACGGGGATCGCGGACTATTTCGGAAAAAAGTTTAACTGGAACAGTGACTCGGATCGCTGGAAGAAGCTTGAAAACGGAGGCATGACCTATTCGATCGCAAATATCGCGATGAGCGGAAACGCGGATCTCCTGATCGAGCTGAATGTTACGCTGGGGGAAGATTTCCCGCAAAAAGAAAATTCTGAGCCGTATTCCCTGCTTTGTTCTTTCCACATGTACGCAGCTGACAGCTCGAGTGAAGGAATCAAATTTGTCGCTTCGAATAAAGCATTTGCAAACCAGATCGTTGCGTGGACGGATACTACTCAACCGGAAAACGTTAAGACATATGAGGAGGTCATGCAGAAATATCCGGATGAACTAGGCTGGTTTAATCTGGATGGAACAAAAAATTATATGCTCTGCGCAGTGAAGGTCTTAAAGGATGATCTCCTGGAAAATGATATAAATATGGGATATTTCAGCCGGTTGTTTCAGCGCTATTTTCAGTCCTGTGATGATTCCGCTACGGAGGAAGAGAAGGATGAATCATGGAGACAGACGTTTAAGGAGCTCAGCGGAGTAGAATGGACCGGAGAGATCATAAGAACTGTCCCTGAGGGAGCGGAGAGCACCGGAGAGGAGGACAGTGAAAATACCGGAGAGGAAGACGGGGGAACGAGCCAGGACGGTGAAAACAGCAGTCAGGATGTTGCTCCGACAGAGTCAGCCGCGAAAGCGGGAGTAAATATTCCAACGGAAAATTTATCTCAACTGCAGAAAAACTATATAAGGGTGATGGAGAATATCTGCCGTCCGACAGCTGTAAACGGTGAAAATGTCAATTATCTTGTTGATCAGAGCAATAAAAACGACAATATCCGTTTTGGAATCTACGACAAAACGGAGACTCTGGATGAGACGAACACGGGGATGGGATCGAGCATCTACCGGACAAAGGCTGCAAAGCTCCAGGATTGCAATCGTTTTACGCAGACTGTACCAAGATATTATCAGGGGGCGGATAATGAGATTGTGGAGGAAAAGAAAGATTTTCTCAACTATGTCACAGTACAGCTGATGGACAACGGGACAAACCCGGAACGCTTTGATACGATGGAGTTAAGCGAAGATAAAGTCCTTTTACAGACCCCGGAGGGGGATACCATGTACTATCTGACCGAATCCTCGGAGGACAATGACGGATCCAGCACGGTGTATCTTCCGAATGCGACGGCGAACAATAACGGAATTATCAAAATCTCAGATATCTCAAACGGTGCGAAGGTACTCTACGAGCAGACGGGAACGACATCAAGCTGGGTTATTGCCGTGACCGGTGACGAGGCTGTCCGGATCTATAAATGTTCGCAGTCCGGGACAAATGCAAATTATAAGATAGAAGAGGCGATCGAGATTCCATATACGAGTACGGTCACACCGAATACCGAGATAGGAGAATCAACAACGGTCGAATACGAGGATGAGAACGGAAACAGTATCAAAGCCGATGTCGCCCAGAAGGCAACATTGACCGGAAGAAACGCGATCGAATACGAAGAGGATGATGATGTGTACCGGTTTACTACTCTGCAGAGCGGTATCCTGACCTATGACGCAAAAACAGCTACGACAAGTGTTATTGATGCCGGTCAGTATTATGCCTCATGGAAGATGGCAGACGGATCCTATACGGCTGTCGGCTTCAAGACAGATAAGAAGCAGGATGCAGGCTTCGAGGATATCATGAAGGCGAAGATTTATCACGGTCTGGAGGTCAGCAGGGAGGACAAGCTCCTTCTCACGCTAAAGCAGCGTCTTAAGGTTGATACGGAGATGCAGGCACGTTTCCTTGTGCAGCCGGACGGCTGGGAGACCATCTGCCGGGAATATGATTTTGATCCGGACACCAACAGTGTGACAAAGATCAAGACCTATGCGGAAAAAGTCTACAGGATCTATAACGACTACGATGCCGCCCTGAAAAAATTCTGGGAAACGGTCGGTTTCCTTCCGACGGAAGAAAAGAAGCAGAAGATGGAGACACAGTTTGCACATTGTGAGAGTGTGACAGCGATGGACCGGATCATAAAGGATGCAATCGAGGAACACCTGAAGGAACAGGAAACGTCTGCGGCGGCAGAGACGACGGAAGCGTCGCTCGCCGTAAATGAAGTGAATGACGGATGGCTCAAGAAGGTCCAGGATTCTCAGGAAGCGGCACGCCGGAAGCAGGAGCGGGAGAAATATATCATTGAGAAGGTCAGCGAAAACGGACAGGAAGAATGGAATCGGATGCTGGAGCAGTTTGTACAGGCGGCAAAAGATAAAAGAAATATCTGGGATTAATGTTTTTGTCCAACAGTTGTCCTACATGGAGGGATATAATGGAAATACAGAGAGACGGGAATAATGTTCCGGGGGTATAAGAAAATGGAACAGATCACCTACATGGTAAGTGACGAAGCTCTTACAATAAAACCTGCAGCCCGGATGGATGCCGCAAATGCCCCGGAAACAGAAAAAGAAATTCTGGAGGTCTGTACCGGAGTCCCTGGGCTTCCGATCGTTATTGATGCGGAAAAGCTTGAATATATTTCCAGTGCCGGGCTGCGTGTCCTTTTACACCTGCGGAAGGTAAAAAAAACACTCACGATGATCAACGTTTCCCCTGAGGTATACGAGATTCTCGACATAACCGGATTTACGGAGATGCTCACAGTGAAAAGAGCATACCGCAGCTTTTCAGTAGATGGATGCGAAATCATCGGAAAAGGGGCGAACGGCGCGGTTTACCGCTATGACGCGGAGACGATCATCAAAGTCTATTTTAACCCGGACGCGCTGCCGGAGATCCAGAGAGAACGTGAGCTTGCGAGAAAGGCTCTCGTGCTTGGGATCAATACGGCAATCCCGTACGATGTTGTGCGGATCGGGGAGAGGTACGGAACAGTCATGGAGCTCCTTGAAGCAGAGCCGCTCTCGAGGCTGATCATCAGGGATCCGGAGCATCTGGAGCTTCCGCTAAAGTATCTTACGGATATGATAAAACAGCTCCACAGCACGGAGATAAAGCCGGGGGATCTGCCGAATATGAAGGAGACCGCTCTTGGCTGGGCAGAGTTCGATAAAAAATATCTTCCGGAGGAGACCGGAGACCGGCTTTACGGTCTGGTAAAGGAGATTCCGGACCGGAACACGATGCTCCACGGAGACTGTCACACCAATAATATCATGGTGCGCGACGGTGAAGCACTGCTGATCGACATGGATACGCTTTGTATGGGACATCCGGTATTCGAACTCGGATCCATGTATAATGCCTTTGTCGCTTTCGGAGAGTCCGACCGGCGCACGATCACCGATTTCTTCGGATTTTCCCCGGAAACGGCAAAAACATTCTGGCGAAGGGCTCTGGCGAGTTATCTCGGAACAGAGGAGGAAAAAAAGCTGGACGAGGTGGAGGCGAAGGCGAAGGTGATCGGCTATATGCGCCTTCTCAGACGGACAGTACGACGGAATACACCGGAACGGGAGCGGCTGATCCAATACTATAAGGAACAGCTTGTAAAGCTGGTACCGACAGTGGGACGGCTGACATACGAATCCGTAAATGAGGACAAATTCTGAAAAATAGTTGCACAGGAAGAACACAGGATAAATTTTGACAGGAGGAAGAAGCTATATGGGATACACGATACCGACAAATGCAAATGAACGTGAAAAGGAAATGAATCGTCTGCTCCGCTCAGCCGCAACACAAGAAGAGTTCACGAAGATGGAAAGAACCTTAAAGTGGCTTGCGGACTATGCAACAGGCAAAATTGCATACAGTGACAGGAGTTACAGAGATCTGTACTCAGTCTATAAAGCATTCGGTCTCACAGAAGGAAAGAAGAAAGATCAGATTTTCCCGGAGGGAAACCGCGATAGGGAAGATTTTCAGAACCGACTGGGTGAGTTGTGGCGTACATTCGAGATTCGTACCCGTGACAGAATTCCGACGATAGCAGAGAGCTTTCAAAGATATCGTAGAAATCAGGAAGTTTATGATGATCAGCTCAGGGGAGAGGAACGGGCATTGCAGGAAAGAAACAGACGTCCTGCTCTGGAATCGCCGGAAGAGAAGCTGAAAGAGAAGCCGAAAGAAAATACAGACTGGGAGATCCTTCAGGCACCGGAAGCAGAGGGAAGAACGCTCCCGCTTGTAGACCGGGACAGAAACTCTGAGTATTTTAATTTTGTAGAGGGAAGCGCTTATTCGGAACTCAATGATCTCTGGAAAGATCTTCGCGGAAAAATAGATACGGAAAGAGATAAAATGTCAGGGATGCTGGCGGACGATATGGGTGAGCTTTTATATAAAATGCAGTTTCACTACATCGTCCGAAACATGATGGGCGATACGATCCCGATGACTCAGGCGGAACATAAGGAACTGCACAGCCTTTATCAGAATTGCCTGGATGACTGCCGCCTGCTGTCTGAAAAAGTCAGAATCACGCCGGAATTTAAAAAACTCAATGCACTGCTTTCCAACAATGAGATTCAGCTGAAAAATCTGCCTGTGGATAATCTTCCGCCACTTTCAGAGGCTGTTCACGGTATGAAAGGGGAGACAATATATCTTACAGACAGACAGGAAAAAGGGATGGGCGGAGTTCTGAGTGACCGTAAGACAGTCGAATATGTGGATGAAACAGGAAACGTGCGGCAGGGATTTTTTACAGCAGATCAGACGGTAGGAAATCAGAAGAAAGAATATGATTCCATAGTGGACCGATTCTGCCGGTCAAATCCGGAACTCAGAGAATATTCTTCCAAATTTAAAAAGCTGTCGGGCGATGATGAATTTTATAGAGTGATGTCGCAAGTACTGAAGTTCGAATTGAATGAAAATGAGAACGCAGCGAAAAATGTTGCCGACTCGTATGTAAAAAATAAGGATTGGTTTGACTCTGAGGATCAGAATGACAGGAATTTCAAAAATAAATTTAAAGAGATGACACTTGCGCTGGCAACAGCCATGAATGCCATTAATCTTATGAAAAAAAGTGGACTCCATGAAGGGGATCATATTGCGGAGCGCGCCGCCGCAATGAGCGATGTAGCCAGTGCACTTGGCTATCCGGAGATGTTGGTCGGAAGCAGAAGAGTTACGGTAAAATATGGTGATAAAGAGATACCGGGGGTCATGATGGATCCGGCAGGTGCGGATCTTGTAGATCCGAGTAACATCTCGACAGGTCATCCTTTCTTCGATATGGATCCAACACAGTATGACGGAAAGGAAATGTTAAGCTCTCTTGCAGATCTGCAGGTTATTGACTATCTGTGCGGAAATACGGATCGTCATGGACACAATTTCTTTATGCGGATGGATTTCTCAGAGCCGGAAAAACCGAAGCTTCTCGGAGTGCAGGGAATCGATAATGATAACTCATTCGGTGACTTGAAAAAGGGAGGTGTGCATAATCTCGCAAAAAGCGAGAACTTAAAGATTATCACACCGAAAATGGCAGATGCGATTTCCAATATGAAAGCAGAACAGCTTCAGAGCATCTTAAGTCCTTATCAACTCTCAGAGGCACAGGTCAGCGCCGCAAAGTACCGTCTGAAAAAGCTCCAGAGCATGATCAAAAATGGAAGAGAGGAAATAAATCTGCCGTTAAACGAAGCAGGGAAGATCATCAACAGGAAAGAGTCAATCCATATCGTAAAGGATGAAGAGTGGGAGAAACTCACACTGGACAGCCTGATTCCGGCTAAGGAACTCACACTGGACAACCCATTTTCGGCTCAGGACATAAATATTTTTGCTATTGCAAATAGCAAGCGTCAATTGTTGGTGAATACAATCAAAAAGCAGAAAAAGAACAAAGAATTCCTGGAGGAGTATGAAAAATTCGATGAGGAGATGAAAAAAGACTTTGCCGGGGAGAAAAAAGAAATTCTCCAGGAAATGGAGAATGAGAAAAAAGCAAGGGAAGAAAGAAAAGACAAACATATATCAATCAATTATTCCAGTCAGGATGGCGTAATCGATGAAAATAAGCTGAATGATATGCAGAAAGAGGAATACCAACACCTCAAGACGTTGCAGCGGGAATTTAAAGACGCTCATGGTGACAGCCGGAACCGCAGCAACGAATTCAGAACCATGCAGGACGCATTAAATGATTTTGCTAAAGAATACGGATCGCTGATCAACTCAGCTCAGGAGGGGAAAAAACCGGAGGATGTCTATAAGGAAATCGAGAAGAAACGACAGACCTTAAAAACGGCAGTTGATCAATACCTGAATAAAAGACATTGGAAAATCGTAAAGTCTGACAATAATAAGCTGAGAATCAACACGGCGGAACGACTTTTTGATGCGGTTAAGGATGCCCCGAAGAGCGAAAAGTATTATATGAGCAGCCAGACTGTAAAAGCAGAACAGGAAAACAGGATGATGTCAACGGATCCTGTTAAGCAGAACAGCTATCTGGCAAAAATGATTGGCGAAAATATGAAACTTGTGATGCGCAGAAATGTAGATGCGCTCGATATTACCGATCCGAAGCATGTGCTGGGCATCAAGGCATTAAGCGCACAGGAGCGTCTCTGGAAGTACAGTCAGAGCTCTGTATCAATGGCATCGTTATCCGTCAAAAAAAGCGGATCGCGAGAGCAGATTCCCTTCCCTAAGCTTGTGCAGAATGTGAGTCATAAAAAAAAGGCAGAGCTGGAAGCAGGAAATACGAATGACGGGAAGGTCCGTGAAGATCTTGAAACAATCTGTGCGTATGCTCCGGAGATGGAAAAAACAATCGGAAAACTGTTGGAAAGCAGGGAGAAGATTACACCGTTAAGGGTAAAAGAAGTGATGGAATCTCTTTTCCTCAATGAAACAAAGACCGAAAATACGCGGAAGGCTGCGATGAAAGCAAAAGCCGCCGGAAACCAGCTTAATCAGGCTGCGGTAAAGTGAGGAGTGAATCATATTGCCAGATACGACGATAGATCAGGAAAACGGCTTTGATGCCGGACGTGAACGCGAACAGATCATGAATGCAGGAAGAATGCTGGAACGTTTAGCGAAGCACTGGGATTATATCGGTGATCTGCAGGGCCGGAGAGGGACGAAGGAATACTGGAAGGTCAATAACGGGCTTATGAAACTGTGCGGAGCGGAATGGCCGGGGGACAAGCCGGATTTCGCCGAAAACATGGAAGGAAGATCCATGGAAGAAATGGAAGAGGTCATTAATGAGGCACTCAAGACACTCAATAATTACGTGAGCCGTCAGAGTACGTTCTTCGGTTTCCTTACAAGGCTTTTTAATCCGTTAGCCAACATGAAGATGGAGGACGCGGATATTGCGATCCGAAAACTTCAGAGCATTAAAAACAGTATGGTCAGACTGCGGGAGCACAATGAACCGTTAGATGTCCATCCGGAGAGAGAAGCGGAGGAGACCGAGGAGGAGTTCGGGGAGGATAACCTTCTCAAATGCCAGAATCTGAAGCCTGAAAAAAGAAACGTCAAAAAGCTTATGAAGAACCGGGTAAAGGATTCAGTCAGACAGGAGGAGCTTCACCGCGACAGGGAGAAAAACCCGAAAAAATCCCTGTTCCGCAGGCAGACGGAGAATAGCAGGAAGAGTGATGAACAGAAAAATGAAAGCATGGAAAATAACCGTGTAAAGTAGATGAGCTATCCAGCCTGTCCCGGCTTCCGGGACGGACTGGATAATCATGCATACAGGGAAAGGGATAAAAAATGAGATTTGACACACGCAATAAAAAACCACATATCTGGAATATCGCAGGGCTTGCTGTCTTAACCGCAGGCGTTCTTGCCGTTCTTGCCCTGGGAGGTGCGGAGAAGAATGTCCTGCCGATCAGCGTGGTCTTTGCCGTCTTTCTTTTCCTTTCAATTCTTCTTCTGCTCAGAGCATTCCGGGGGCAGCTTCAGTACAACCCGTATTCGTACAATACCGTATATTATATGGGATTTGCGCTGTTCCTTGTATCTGTTCTTGTGAACCACCTGATATTGACTGTACATTTCGCACTGGAACCGGAGACACACGCGGGTCAGAATGTGAATCAGATCCTTGCACTTTTAAATGGATCGGCACGGACCTATATGCTGGTCACAAGTCCTTTCGTTCTTGCAATTTCCATTGCCCTCTGTATTGCGAATATTGCCCTGATCCGCCATGAAGGAAAAAGGTTTGTAAACCTTCTCGGGATTATTCTGGCGTTTCTGCTGGTCGGTGGGGAGCTTTTATTTGTGGCCTCGGATTTTGCTGTATCCGGAAGCGTCAATGAGATCATGATGCATGAGCTTTTCATCAATGTGTATGCCGCAGGATACCTGTATTTTGAATGTATGATGATCGGCCTGATGGCAGCGAACCGGATCACAGCCGGATATCAGCCGGAATATAACAAGGATTATATGATCATCCTCGGATGCGGGATCCGGAAGGATGGGACTCCGTCGCCACTGTTGCGTGGGCGGATCGACCGGGCTGTCGCGTTTCGAAGGGAACAGTTGGAAAAAACAGGAAAGGATCTCGTTTTTGTCACATCCGGCGGACAGGGAGCAAACGAGGTGATCTCCGAGAGCGAGGCGATGAAGCGTTATCTCATCACTGTCGGAATACCGGAAGATCATATCCTGGAGGAAGACCGCTCAACGAATACATATGAAAATATGAAATTTTCGAAAGCAAAGATCATGGAACGGGATCCGGGCGCGAGGATTGCATTTTCCACCAGCGATTACCATGTCTTCCGCAGCGGCCTTTTTGCCCGGAGAGTAAAGATGCGTGCCGTCGGGATCGGCGCAAAGTCAAAATGGTATTTCTGGCCGAACGCGCTTGTCCGCGAATTTGTCGGACTGCTCACAGAACACAGGGGAAAACAGGTGCTTGTTCTCGGAGGAATGATTCTCATCTACGTGATCCTCACATTTTCAGCAGTCTCATAATGATCAGGAAAAGAAATACGGCCGGTTATCGGCGGAACCCGAAAGAAAAGGAAACAGACGGCGTGAATACAGAATATATACGGAAA
>CAVFLH010000011.1:0-5649 GCA_963622995.1 uncultured Eubacteriales bacterium
CACCAGGATCCCGTTCGTCACATCATAGTCATCCCCGGCGTCCTTCCGAACCGCGCACTCCGCCCAGCCATCCCCAGAAGACTTTTCCTCCAGCGACACGCAGACAGGGATTCCTTTCGGAGTCATGATCTCCTCCGTCTCCTTCCAGGACCCTGTGAGCAGAAACCGCACCGCCCCCTGGGCCGCCAGAGCCGCGCAGGTTCCGGTCGTGTATCCGCATCTCAACTTTTTATGGTCTTTGTATACAAAGGTATCCATATTTACCTCGCGATCTCGTTTCTGTCCGCCAGCAGCACCTCCAGGATTCCATCCGCCGTATAGTCAGAAGCCGTCAGGGCATTCTTCACTCCGTATTCTGCCAGAACCGCTGCTGTCACCTTTCCGATGCAGACAGGTCTCACCGTCTCAAACAGAGCTGCCGCTTCCTCCTCACGTCCCGCGAAGAATCCGCGGACACCGGAGCCGCTCTCAAAGGTGATATAGTCGGCAGTTTTAAGTCTCGCAAGGTCCGTCTGCTCTACCTGGATATCATAGATTGGAATATCATCAAACACATATCCCTGTGCCGCCAGTGTCTCCGTGAGGACTTTCGATCCCTGCTTTGCCCGCGGGATCAGAAGCTTTTCTGATGCTGCACACGGTCCGGCAGTTTCTGAGCTGCAGAGCTTTCCTGCTCTGGAAACTTCCGCATCCTCTTTTAAACGTCTCACAAGTCCATCCGCCAGCGCTTTCGTCGTGTATTCCTCCGGGATAAAGTCCGGCATGATTCCAATGCTCTCCAGATATTCCCCTGTTCCACGTCCGACAGCCGCAAACTTTAATCCGCCAAGCTTTCTGAGATCCACATGTCTCTCGCGCATCCGGTCAAAGAAGATCCTGACTGCGTTCCGGCTCGTAAAGATCACCCAGCTGTACTTGGAAAGATCCGAAAGCGCCTGATCCAGCCGCTCCATGGATTCCCGCACAATAAGGGATTCCCCGGCACGGATCGTCTTCGCTCCCTCAACTGCCAGTCGGTTCATAATCCGCCCGCCGACGCTCTCCGTTCCGGTGACGCCCACCGTGATTCCGGTGAGTGCCCCCGGCACCATGGATGTAAAGCGGAAGGCACAGACCTCACCCACAGCGATGATTCCAGGCGGTGTCAGTCCCGCCTTTCTCACAGCAGCAGGCAGATCCTTTAAGGATGCCCGGACAACGCGCATTCTGGACAATGTTCCGTCCGTCACGACGGCAGCAGGTGTCTCCCCGTCTTTTCCGCCGTCCATGAGCCGCTTTACGATCTCCTCCAGGTTGGAAAGTCCCATGAGGAAGATCAGGGTTCCCGGAAGCTTCGCGTACAGGCTGTAGTCCCCGGAGAGTCCCTCCCCGCCTTCATGGGAGATATGCCCTGTGAAGACATGGAAATCTCTCGCGATATTCCGGTGAGTCACCGGGATTCCAGCCGCCTCCAGTGCCCCGATGGCGGAGGTAACGCCCGGAATCACCTCGTAGGAGATCCCCGCCTCCGTGAGCGCCTGGATTTCCTCACCGCCGCGTCCGAACACAAAAGGATCGCCGCCCTTTAACCGGACGACTCGCTTTCCTTCCTGCGCTTTCTCCACCAGGATCCGGTTGATCTCCGACTGCTTTTTGATGTGGTGTCCTGCCTCTTTTCCCACATAGATCCGCTCGCAGTCCTCCGGCACCAGGGAAAGCAGTTCCTCGGAGCCAAGCCGGTCATAGACAAGGACTTCCGCTGCCTTTAACGTCTGTTGTCCCTTCACCGTGATAAGGCCGCTGTTTCCGGGACCGGCTCCCACAAGATATGCCTTTCCAGCGGGAATATCCCCCGCGGTTCCCTGTTTCACGAGAAGCTCTGCCAGCTTCATGGAATCCTCCGGCACTCCAGAGACCTTCGTACGGATCACTCCGCTCTTTGCCTCCCGCATAAGGTCCATCCGGAACGTCCCGTTCTCTTCCTTTGCGTAAACGCCCACCGCCGCGGTACAGCCAGCGCCTAAAAGGCGCAGCACTTTTCTCTCCGCAAACAGTGCCCGCTCCGCTTCTCTATCATTCAATTTCTCCAGAATTTCTAAGATATCGCTGCCTTTTTTCGCCTCAACAGCGATGATTCCCTGGCCCCCCGCCGGGATAAAGGTCTCCGGCTCAAGAAACTCAAAGGAAAATCTCGGGTCATCAAAAAGTCCCAGTCTCGAGAGTCCCGCCGCGGCCAGGATGATCCCGTCATACTCCCCCTGGTACAGCTTCTCAAGTCTCGTATCAACGTTTCCGCGGAGCAGGCGGCATTCCACATCCCCGTGCTCCATGATCTGCACCTGGCGTCTCGGACTTCCCGTTCCGATGATCTTAGGACTCCGCTCCGGCACACGGCCCTTTACCGTCACAAAGACATCCCTCGGATCTTCCCTCTTTAAGACAGCCCCGATACAGAGCCCGTCACTCAGATTCATGGGCATGTCCTTCGCGCTGTGGACCGCGAGATCGATGTCCCCGTTTAAGAGGGACTGCTCAAACTCCTCCACAAACGCACCTTTTCCCCCGAATGCCACCAGGGATGTCTTTAAGATCTTATCGCCCTTCGTCATCAGGGGAACCAGTTCACATTTTACCTCCGGGCATGCGGCCTCAATTGCCTCCGCCACCATGTTTGTCTGCACAAGCGCCAGCCTGCTCTTTCGTGTTCCGATCCGGACCGTCCGGCGTTTCATTGCGTCCATCTGTCACTGTTCCTCCCTGTTTTTTGCGATAATAAGGGAATAATATCCCGCATCCTCCGGGATATCAGCGGTGCTCCGTATCAGCCGCTCGCCGTCCATCCCGCAGTTTTCCACCATCCAGGCAGGACACTCCGTGAGAAGAAGCTCCTGCTTCACATCCGCGATCTTTGTCCCGGATTTCATCAAGATTTTTGTCCCAGGAAGCTTCAGGCCGTCCTTCACCGGATAGGATCCCGGTAAAATATGGATGGACTCCGCCTTCTCCCCCAGAGAGATCCCCAGCTTTGCCGCCGCCGCGCAGAAGGACGGAACCCCGCTGACCAGAACCGACTCATATCCCAGATCCAGCAGCTTTTTATGGACATAACCGTATGTGGAATAGACCGTCACATCCCCCAGTGTCAGAAACGCGATGGTCTTTCCCTGATTCATGAGAGCAGACAGGCTCTTTACCGCCGCCTCATGGCTCTCCTTCAGCACCGCCTCGTTTTTCGTCATCGGGAACACCACAGGGATGATCTCCTTCTCCTCAATCTCCGGAACCGCCCCCAGAGCGATCTGATACGCGGTACATGTCTCTTTTTCTTTCCCCGGGATCGCGATCACGTCCGCCTCCCGGATCAGGCGCACCGCCTTCAATGTCATAAGCTCCGGGTCTCCCGGTCCCACTCCGATTCCATAGATCTTTCCCTGCATGTTGTTCTCCTTTATGTCCTGTATTTATTCTCCGTTAAAATTACCCTGGAACAATTCCGGCATCGGTTCTCTGCCTCTTAAATATGTAAGCAGGTCACTCAAAAGTTCTGCCCCCACCGGGACTCCACTGTTAAATTCTCTCTCTAAATGGTCTGTGATCGCCTCACAGCCCGGTGTCGGCTGTTTTCTCATAAACATGCCGTGGATGACACCATAACCGCCTGTAAAGCGCAGCAAGAAGCAGCAGAACCGTTTCGTCCACTCGCTGGAGTTGATAAACAGCCGGTTCATGGTGCGAAAACTCATGATCGCCTTTGCCACCTTAATAGGATCCTCATCGAAAAGTCTCGATGACGCCCGGACTGTCTGGGCCGTGATCTTTAAATGGCAGGTGAGGTTCGAGTGCAGCGGGCGCATATGTTCCCGCTCCAAAAGTCTCCGTTCTAACTCCGTCTCGATCTCCGCGTGGGTGATCCCAGTGCGCTTTTCCTCCGCGTTCACATAAGCGTGAACACGGTTATCCAGGCAGAAGTGGCAGGCAACGCCCATGAGATACGCGATCATCTCATCCCGCTCATCCCTGGTCTCTGCCTCATGCACCAGCATTTTTCCGCGCTCTATAAGCTTCGCTCCGGGCTCGCCGTGCATTCTCACGCCTTTCTGGTTCACCTTGTTCTTTCCAAGTGCCTTATAAAAAAACAGGACATCCGGTCCGTGAACACCCAGAAGGAAACAGTACCGCTCCTTCTTTATGATCCGCTTGATGACCGGATCCGACTCCATATATACTTTTCTCCCGTAAAGATCATGCGCAAATGCTGCCGGCATGAAACTCATCTCCTTTGTGATATGCGCTGCATGGCAGGAACCGCTTGACTGCTCTGACGGTTCCAAATTTTACCATGTAACGGAAAAAAGCTGTGACAAAATGAATCGCCACAGCTTTATGAAATTCGATATTTATTTGATTTCTGACTTTCCGCCCATGTATGGTCTTAATACTTCCGGAATTCTTACAGAACCGTCTGCCTGTAAGTTGTTCTCAAGGAAGGCAATTAACATTCTCGGCGGAGCTACAACTGTGTTATTTAAGGTATGTGCGAAATATTTCTTCCCGTCCGGTCCGTTTACACGGATTCTTAAACGTCTTGCCTGAGCATCACCAAGATTGGAGCAGCTTCCTACCTCGAAGTACTTCTTCTGTCTCGGGGACCATGCCTCAACATCGACAGATTTTACCTTAAGGTCAGCAAGGTCACCGGAGCAGCACTCTAAGGTACGAACCGGGATGTCCATGGAACGGAACAGGTCTACGGTATTCTGCCATAACTTGTCGAACCACATCTTGGATTCTTCCGGCTTGCAGACAACGATCATCTCCTGTTTCTCGAACTGGTGGATACGGTATACACCGCGCTCCTCGATACCATGCGCGCCTTTCTCCTTACGGAAGCACGGAGAATAGCTTGTTAAGGTCTTCGGAAGTTCCTCTTCCGGAATGATCTGGTCGATGAATTTACCGATCATGGAGTGCTCGCTTGTACCGATGAGGTAGAGATCCTCGCCCTCGATCTTGTACATCATAGCGTCCATCTCAGCGAAGCTCATAACGCCTGTGACAACGTCGCTGCGGATCATAAACGGCGGTACGCAGTATGTGAATCCACGGTCGATCATGAAGTCTCTTGCGTATGCAATCACTGCGGAGTGAAGTCTTGCGATATCGCCCATTAAGTAGTAGAAACCGTTTCCGGCAACTCTTCTTGCGGAGTCAAGGTCAATGCCGTTGAATTTCTCCATAATCTCTGTGTGGTACGGGATCTCGAAATCCGGAACGACCGGCTCGCCATACTTCTGAACTTCTACGTTCTCGCTGTCATCTTTACCGATCGGAACGGACGGGTCGATGATATTCGGAATCGTCATCATGATCTTCTTGATGCGCTCTTCGAGGTCTTTTTCTTTTTCCTCTAACTCAGCGAGGTGATCAGAAGCTGCTGTTACCTGTTTCTTAACTTCCTCAGCTTCTTCCTTTTTGCCCTGTCCCATTAACGCGCCGATCTGCTTGGAGATCTTGTTTCTGTTTGCGCGGAGGTCATCAGCCTCTTTCTTTACTTTTCTGTTCTCCTCGTCCAGTTCGATTACTTCGTCTACTAACGGAAGCTTTGCGGCCTGGAATTTATTCCGGATATTCTGCTTTACGATTTCCGGATTCTCTCTTACAAATCTTAAA
>CAVFLH010000011.1:5659-30638 GCA_963622995.1 uncultured Eubacteriales bacterium
CGGTTTCATCTCTTTACGGCTCGGCCTGTGCAGAAAATGGCAGACTTGTCCGCTTTCCCTTGTAAACACGCTTTGGTATAAAATATATCATATTTCTTCGAGAAAAGGAAGGGGATTTCCCCTACTTTTTTATCAGTTTGCCAAGAATCTTCTCAAAGCAGACACCGTTCGCGTGGGGGATCTGCTCCTCATCGGAGACTTTGATGCACTCTTTCACGAATCCTGCCGCCTGGGTGACTGCCTCTGGGAGAGACTTTCCGTTTAAGAGCGCCCCAGCCACAACAGAGGAAAAGACGTCTCCAGTTCCAGGGCGCTCGCCGCCGGAGGACTTCGTGCGGATAAACTTCGCGTCGTACTGCCCCTGTTCCAGAACCACGTTCGTGTAGTAGCTTCCCTCTCGGACTCCCGTGATGACAACAGATTTCGCGCCCATGAGCCGCAGCATCATCGCCATATTTAAGAGTTCTTTTCTCGTCCAGTTTTCTTCCTTATACGGGGTGTCCGTGAGGATACAGCATTCCGTCACGTTCGGCAGGACCACATCTGCCATGCAGACGAGCTCCTTCATCTGCTCGCACATCTCCGGTGTGTAGGTCTCGTAGGCGCGTCCATGATCTCCCATTACCGGGTCCACAACGACGAATGTTTTCTCTGCATCCAATTTCTGGATAATGTCCATGACGATCTCTATCTGATCTTCCGATCCTAGAAAGCCTGTGGCGATCGCGTCGAAGGAAAGTCCCAGTTCCTTCCATTTGTCGGTATATGGGGTCATTTTTTCCGTGTAGTCATCAAAGAAATACACCGGAAATTCCGTATGGTTCGAGAGGATCGCCGTCGGCACCGGACAGCACTGATGGCCCATAGCGGATAAAACAGGAATAGCCACTGTTAATGAACAGCGGCCATAACCTGAAAGATCATTGATCACAGCAATTTTCTTCTGCATAGGTTTATCTTCCAATCTTTTTAATTAAGCTCTTTCTGCAGCAATAAATCCGGCTTTCTTTAACGCTGGGCGAAGCGCTGCGTAGAGAACAACTGCGATCACGGAGTTGATCACCGCATTGATGATCGTAGTGTAAGTTGTGATTGCTAACAGCGCCTTGATTGCGGATGCTGCCTTGTCAGCGTTCGGGAATAATAAGGTATACCATACATACTTTAATGCCGGCTCAAAGAAGCAGTTGAAGCCGAGACCGCATACAGCCGCGATCGCGGACCAGCGGATCACATAGGCGTGGTCATGCTCGTCGGAAAGCTTTGCGATCTTGTGGGCAATGAGGCCAACGATGAGACCGATCACAAGCTTCGTGATAAAGGTTCTCGGCGCGGATGCCGCATAGCCGCCGACGATATCAGCGATGGATAAGCCGACAGCGCCGGAAAGTCCGCCGTATACGCCGCCAAGAAGGTACGCGGAAAGTACAACAAAGGCATTGCCGATATGGATCTTCGTTCCGCTGGCTGAGATTGCCGGGAACACGGCATATCCGATATAGCAGAGCGCCGCCATCAGGCCCGCCTGCGCGATTTTCATTAACTGTCCATTCTTTTCTTTCATAAGTAAGATCTCCCCTCGTGTGTTACTGACAGTTGGAACTTTTCGTGACGCATCAGAAAATATCTGACTCACCATACAGAAATTGTCTCCTCTGTCTTGTCATTCATGGTAACACGCATGTGGATTGTATGAAATGTCCAGTTTTGTTTTTTTTATACAGGCCAGTTAGTCTTCTTAGCCGCAGAATTGCAGACTGCACCGTATTTTACCCTTCTTTTGGCTTTTTCACGTTAATATTTTCCTGCAGCATTCCTTTTAATCTCTCGACTCCACGCAAATTAAAATTCCCTCGCGGAACGAGATCTTCGCCTGCTCCCCCGGGACCTCATTGCTGACGCAGAGACTCGGACTCTCTAAAATCGAGATATCCTTATTATGCAGCGGATACTTAAATCCATCCAGCGTGATTCCAAGAACTTTTTCCGTCAGCGGCAGAAAGGAGACATACTTTCCGTAAATATGATCTTTCAAAAAGACAGAATGTTCCCTGTCATCCGGCGTCAGAAGAAAGATCCGGTTCTTCGCGTCATAGATCTCCATGAAAAGCCCTGCGTCCTTTGCCGCCCGCATCAGGTGGATGTTCGAGAGCTCATGGTCCAGTCTCCCCCCGGTGGCCCCCAATACATGGGCGGTATGAAAACCGGCACGGAGCGCAGATCGGACCGCAAGATCCGTATCCGTCTCATCCTTTTCCGGCTTGTGGACATCCGTCGCCCAGCCCTCTTTCTTTCGAAGTTCTTCCATCCGCTCCAGACCGAAGGTGTCAAAATCCCCCACCGCAAGATCCGGCACAAGTCCCAGGTCCTCACAGACCGCAAGTCCGGCATCCACTGCGATCACATAGGGATACTTCCGCTCCTTCACGAATTCCGCCGCAAATTTCCGATCCGTCGGTCCGCCCGACACGATCAGGCAGGTGTCTGTCATTTCTCTTCTAACTGAACTCATTTCGTCTTTGTCGCTCCTTTTCTAATTCAGCTTTTCTAAATAATTGCGCCTGAAGAATCTTTCCATCTGTAATAAAATTTCAGCCATGCCGCTCCCGCCATAATTTTATGGCATACGGAAAACGCATGGCTGACAAATGCACATACGCGCATGAGCACACACTTTTTATTCACTATTTTGCGGAATACTCACTAAAAATCTTTAAGAACTCCTTCGTATTCGCCGCCGCATCATTCTTAAATACCGCGGAACCCGCAACGATCACATTCGCGCCTGCGTCGAGAACCTCTCTCACATTTGCAGCGTTCACGCCGCCGTCAACCTCGATATCTGTGGTGAGATCCGCCTCATTTAACATGCCGCGGAGTTTTTTGATCTTCTCCAAGGTATACGGGATAAACTTCTGTCCGCCGAAGCCCGGGTTTACGGACATGATGAGGAACATGTCAGCCTCTTTTAAGATACAGGAGAGCGTCTCCACCGGAGTTGCCGGATTTAACGCAACAGCTGCCTTCGCGCCAGTCTCCTTGATCTGGTTGATAGTGCGGTCCAGGTGAAGACAGGCTTCCTGGTGGACACAGATGATATCTGCGCCGGCCTTTCTCACATCATTTACATATCTTCCCGGCTCCTCCACCATCATGTGGACATCAAACACGCGGTCTGTTGTCTTTCTGAGGGAAGAGATTACCGGCATGCCGAAGGAAATGCTCGGAACAAAAGCTCCGTCCATCACGTCCAGGTGAATGTACTGCGCCCCGGCATCGGAAACAGTCTTTACATCCTCACCAAGTTTTGAAAAATCTGCTGAAAGAATCGATGGCGCTAAAATATACATGATCTCAATATCTCCTTTTACTCTTCAGTTCATCATAGATCAGCCGGTAATTCTCATACCGGGACTCTGCGATCTTTCCTGCTTTCACGGCATCCTTGACACCGCACTCCCGCTCTCCCACATGGACACAGCCTAAAAACCTGCATTCCGGCTCGTAAGCCTCAAATTCCGGGAAGAACGCTTTTAATTCCTCCGGCTTCATATTGTCGACGAAGATCGAGCTGAAGCCGGGCGTATCCATCACGAAGGTCTCCTTCTCAACAAAGAACAGTTCGGAATGTCTTGTGGTGTGACGTCCCCTGCGGATCTTCTCGCTGACAGCTCCCGTCTCCATCTCCGCCTCCGGCTGGATCCGGTTCGTCAGGGACGATTTGCCGACACCGGACGGTCCGGCAAGGGCCGTTGTCTTTCCCCTCAAGAGATCGTGGATCGCCTCGATCCCCTCACCCTCCAGGGCACAGGACAGATGGACCTCATATCCCGCGCTCCGGTAGATCCCGGCAAGGCGTTCCGCCTCACCCTCTTTTCCAAGGTCTGTCTTGTTAAAGCAGATCACCACCGGCACATCCTGGGCCTCCATGGTGACCAGGAAACGGTCCAGGAGGTTCAAATTCGGCTCCGGATCAGCCACAGCGAACACGATCATGGCCTGGTCGATGTTCGCCACCGCCGGGCGGATCAGGGAGTTCTCTCTCTGGAGGATCTCCACGATATTTCCAAGGCACTCCTCCTCAGAGAGAACATCGAACTCCACATTGTCACCCACAAGGGGCTTGATTTTCCTATTCCGGAACACGCCCTTTGCCTTGCATTCGTATATTTGGGAAATGCCGTCATGTACATAGTAGAATCCGGCGATTCCCTTTATGATCTTTCCTGTCAACCGTCAACCTCCGTAAATGTCACATTGTAGGATGTCAGTACCACGTTGTTCGTGAGGTCCACGATCTCCACCTCACCGGTCTGCACACCGTCCGCGCCGCGGATTTTGTCAAGCTTGATATTTAATGTTGTGTCCGCACTGTAGGACTTCGGCTCCGCAAGCTTCGTGTAGGTCACTTTTCCGTTTACCGTCTGCTTCAACCGGATCAGGATCTGGATCTCGGAGGACGCTGCCCCCGGTCCATAGGACACCTGAAGCGGATAGCTTGCGTCTAAGGACGCGATAAACTGCTTCTTCGGTGCTTCCGGTCCAAGGCTTAAGGTGTAATCCACCGTATCTCCAGGCGCTACCTGGGTTCCTGCCTCAACACTCTGGCTGATGACATGTCCCGCCGAGACCGTACTGTCGTACTCTTTTGTCACTTCGCCCGCTACAAGTCCTGACGCGGAAAGAAGTGCTGCTGCCTCCGCGTCCGTCTTTCCGTAGATGTTCGGGACAGGGACAAATTCCTCCTCAGGACCCGTGCTGACATATAAGGTCACGGTACTTCCGAGAGCCGTCTTGTCCTCCGGCTCATAGCGGATGATCGTTCCGGAAGCGACGTCCTCACTGGCTTCTTCCTGGACATCCGCCTTTAAGTTCTTTCCCTCCAAGAGGCGCACTGCCGTCTCCAGAGTCATTCCGGAAAGGCCGAGTTCTGAGAGGTCCACCTTGTCAGAACCTGCGCTGACGACGACTGTCACCTTTGAGAAGCGCGGAACTACCGTATCCACCTCCTCTTTCTGGGAGATGATTATGCCTTTTTCCACTTCGTCGGAGTTTTCCTGCTCCACCTGCATCGTGAGGTTAAGCCCCTGTAAGATCTTCTCGGCATCTTCCTCAGAATAGCCCACAAGATTCGGCATGTAGACTTCCTTCTGGCTGATGGTGGTCTCCGAAGCGGCAGTGGTCTTTGCCTCCTCCGTGGTTGCCTCCACGGAAGAGCTATCCGTCGGATCCTCCGGCGTGCTGCTTCTGAACAGACCGCCGAGCTTTAAAATAAATACGATAACGACTGCCACGATGATGACTGCTGCCGCCACGCCTAAGCCTGTCAGGATCTTTTCAAGACCTGTGGCTTCATCGTTCTCTTTCTTTTTCTGGTCTTTCTTTCCGTTTTCCGACTGATCATACCGTTTTTCCAGATCGCGCCGTTCCCTGCGCTCGCGGATCTCCTTCACCGGCTTTGCTTCCCGGATCCGCTCCCCGCTTCTCGTCTTGATCAGATTCATCTCCTTCGGGCTGATGACGATGGTGTCGGAACTGTGGTCCTCTTCCTCGACGATGCCCACCGACGGGTCATCATCGTTTAAGAGTGCTCTTCTCAAATCACTGATCACAGCCGCCGCGTTCGGATAGCGGCGCTCCGGCCTCTTCTCCGTGCATTTTAAGATAATTCTCGCAAGACTCGGAGACACATCCGGATTCATGGTTCTCGGATCCGGCATCGGGTCCTCAAGATGCGCCAGTGCCACCGTCACCGTGTTGTCCCCCTCAAAAGGAACATGACCGGTGACCATCTCAAACATGGTGATACCTAAGGAATACAGGTCGCTTCTCTCATCGCTGTAGCCGCCTCTCGCCTGCTCCGGGGAGATATAGTGGACAGATCCCACGACGGTAGCCGCGTTCATGGTCTGGGAGGAGACGGCTCTCGCGATTCCGAAATCCGCAACCTTCACCTTTCCGTCCATGGAGATCAGCATGTTCTGGGGCTTGATGTCCCGGTGGATAATGTGCTGCTCGTGGGCAGCCTCGATTCCAGAGGCAACCTGGATCGCGATCCCGATGGCTTCCTTCACGTCCAGATGACCTTTTTTCGTGATATAGCTCTTTAAGGTGATTCCCTCTACGAGCTCCATAACGATAAAGTGGATATCTCCTTCATCCACAACATCGTAGATGTTGACAATATTCGGGTGTGAAAGTCCGGCCGCGGCCTGGGCTTCCATCTTAAATTTGCTGACAAAGGTCGCGTCGGAGGTAAACTCCGATTTCAGCACCTTGATCGCGACCAGACGGTTTAATTTATGGCATTTCGCCTTATAGACCTCCGACATTCCGCCGGAGCCGATCTTTTCCAGGATCTCATACCGGTCCTGCAGCATCGTTCCAGGATATAAAATCATAGTTTCACCTCACTTATCTGAGGTTCTACAAGGACCACCGCAATGTTGTCCTTTCCTCCGTTCCGGTTTGCCTCATCGATCAGGGCATCCGTCTTCTCCTTAAGCGTATCCGTTGTCTTTAAGACGCGGCTGATCTCGGCATCATCCACCATGTTCGTCAGACCGTCGGAGCAGAGAAGAACGCAGTCGCACTCGAGAAGCGGCACCTCAAAGAAATCCGCCTCCACGCGCTTTCCGATTCCGACAGCGCGGGTGATTATGTTCTTCTGGCTGCGGTAAGATTCGCTGTCACGCTCCATCTTTCCTCTCGCGACCATCTCCTCCACAAGGGAATGGTCCCTCGTGATCTGTGCCAGGCTGTCCCGCAGAAGGTAGAGTCTGCTGTCCCCCACGTTCGCCACATACATCATATCATCCTCGATAGTGGCGGCAACCAGGGTGGACCCCATTCCCTCCCGGTCAGGATCCTCCTTCGACTCCTCGAAGAGTCCGAGGTTCGTCTTCTCCAGAGCCTTTCTCAAGATCATCACAGGACTCGCGGATTCGGAGTTTTCAATATATTCTTTCATGTGTTCCACGACATACCGGGACGCGAAATCCCCGGCCTTATGTCCGCCCATTCCGTCCGCCACAATGAACAGGTTCGGAAGCGGGCCTACCGGCTGATCCGAAGCAAACAGGAAATCCTGGTTGGATCTTCTCACAAGCCCGGTATCTGTCTTCGCGTAAGAGATCATGACGGTTCCTCCTCACTCAGGTAACTCTTTCTAAGCTGTCCGCAGGCGCCGCCGATATCGCGGCCCATCTCCCGCCGGATCGTAACGTTGATTCCATGTTTTTCGAGATAACCCTTGAACGCGTCAATGGCATCCCGGTTGGACTGCTTGAAGTCGCGCTCCTTGATGGGGTTTACCGGGATCAGGTTCACATGTCCCTGCATGTCCTTTAAGAGCGCTGTCAGGCGCTTCGCCTCATCGAGGTTATCGTTGACGCCCTGGACCAGGCTGTACTCGAAGGTCAGGCGTCTTCCTGTCTTCTTATAATATTCCTTACATGCAGGAAGCACCTCCGATAAGGAGTAGCTGTTGGCGATGGGCATCAGTGTCTTTCTCGTCTCATCGTCCGACGCGTGAAGAGAAAGTGCCAGGGTAATGGAAAGACCCTCATCCGCAAGCTTTAAGATCTTCGGGACGATTCCGCAGGTGGATACCGTGATGTTTCTCTGGCTGATGTTTAATCCATTTTCATCGGAAAGAAGCCTGATGAACCGGATCAGGTTATCATAGTTATCCATCGGCTCGCCGCTTCCCATAACGACCACGTTGGAAACCCGCTCCCCCGTGGATCTCTGGATCCGGTAGATCTGGTCCAGCATCTCCGACGGGCGTAGGTTTCTCGTTAGTCCGTCCAGGGTGGACGCGCAGAACCGGCAGCCCATGCGGCAGCCAACCTGGGAGGAAATACATACGGAGTTTCCATGGTGGTATTTCATCAGGACACTCTCGATCACATTTCCGTCGTCCAGGCCGAACAGGTATTTTCTCGTCCCGTCGATCCCAGATTCCAGCATCTTTACAGTCCTCAAGGATGTGTATGTACTGTTTTCCGCAAGCTTTTCCTTGAACGCCTTCGGCAGGTTCGTACATTCGTCTAAAGACGCGGCAAGTTTTTCATGCATCCACTGGTATAACTGTTTCGCGCGGAACGGCTTCTCGCCCAGTTCCTTCACGAACTCCGTCAGTCCCTCCAGCGTCATTGATTTCAGGTCTTTCTTTTCCATTCTCTATTCTCCAAAAACCTTGGCTCCACCGCATCCACAAATATTCATTTGCGGACCCAGAACCATGCAGTATTATTTCTTCTTTCTGAACGCAGAGATAAAGAAACCGTCGCAGGGATGAACTCCCGGTAGAAGCTGGATCATATTCCCCTCGCAGGAGTTCTTAAGCGCCTCCGGCAGGAGATCCGCGATCATCTTCTTTTCAAACGGCAGGTTCTCCTCGATCCATTCCGCGTTCTCTTTATTCTCTTCCCCTGTGATCGTGCAGGTGCTGTAAACAAGCATTCCGCCCGGTTTCACATACTGGGTCACCACAGAGAGGATCTCTCTCTGAAGCTTTGCGAGATCTTTGATCTCATCTCTCGTCATCCGCTCCTTGATATCCGGTTTCTTTCCGATAATTCCAAGACCGGAGCAAGGAAGATCCGCCAGGACCACATCCGCCTGTTCCAACATGGACGGATCCAGGACCGTGGCGTCCCAGACATTTGTGCGGATGTTTGTGAATCCGCAGCGCATGATGTTCTCCTCAATGAGATCTGTTTTTCTCTCACTCACGTCTCGCGCTTCCACCATACCAGTTTCCTTTAAGATGTCAGCCGCGTGCATGGCCTTTCCGCCCGGGGCGCTGCACACGTCAAGGACGAGATCTCCCGGGGCGATGGACGCCAGCTGGGCTGCCAGGGAAGAACTTGGATCCTGTACTGTAATCTTTCCTTCCACGAAGGCATTTACACGGTCTAAGTAATCGAAGCCGCGGATCGAAGCGATCCCAGGGAACACAGCGGATCTCTCCACTGCAATATTCTGGTCTTCCATCTCCCTTATGGTCTCCGCCGCCGGTGCAATACTCTCGTTGAACCGCACGGTCAGCGGGCGTTCCTCTAAAAACGATGCCGCAATGGTCTCAGCGGTCTCTTTTCCGTACATCTCCTCCCACATGGACAACATCCACTGGGGAATCGAATACCGCTCCGAGGCGTCCTTCCAGGTAAGTTTTCCCTTCTCCCTGGAGATTGTCCGCAGAACACCGTTCACAAAGCCGGAAAGTCCCTGGAATTTTCTCTTTTTCGCAAGCTTTACCGCCTCATTGCAGACGGCGGAATCCGGCACGCGCTCCATATAGAGGATCTGGTAGACGGACATTCTTAAGATCTCCCGGATCACCGGCTTCATCTTTGCGGTCTTCACCTTCGAGAAGCGGTCGATCACCGCGTCGATCTGAATCCGGTACTCCAACGTTCCCTCCACGCATCTTGTGATGAACGCCCGGTCCTGACGCTCCAAAAACAGGTACTTTTCCAGTGCCTGTTTTAAAACGATGTGGCTTAAATTGTGGTTTTCAAGGACTTCCAGAAGGACGTCAAGGACGACCTCCCGGATATTTGTCGTATTATCTGTCACGTCTGTTTCTTCCTCCAAAGAGAATAATGAGACGGAGAAGCTGTAAGATCGAGGTCGCCGCCGCTGCCACATAGGTGAGAGCCGCCGCGTTCAGTACCTTCCTCGTTCCGTTTACTTCCTCGCCGGCGAGAATACCCTGGGCATCCAGAAGTCTTACCGCCCGGGCAGAGGCATTGTACTCCACCGGAAGTGTCACGAGCTGGAACAGCACCGCTAAGGAGAACATTAAGATTCCGATCTCCACAAGCGGGGAACCAAGTCCGCCGAACACAAGTCCTAAGAGGATCAGCGGCCAGGAAAGCTTAGAACCGAAGTTTGCCACAGGAACCAGGGCACTTCTGAATCTCAGAGGCGCATATCCCTCGTTGTCCTGCATCGCATGTCCGCACTCGTGGGCGGCAACACCGATAGCCGCCACGGAAGTTGCCCCGTATACGGACTGGGACAGGTTTACGGTCTTCGTCCGCGGATCGTAATGGTCCGTGAGTTCTCCGGCGATCTGCTGGACTGTCACGTCGTAGATCCCCTGGGCATTTAAGAGGCGTCTCGCCGCCTCAGCGCCCGTCATTCCTGTCATGCTGCGGACTCTTGAATATCTTGAGAACGTGGAGTTTACACGTCCCTGGGCCCATAGGGACAGGGCCACACCGATCAATACAAGGATGATCGTCGGATCAAGACCATATCCGTAGCCATAACCATACATTCCGTACATAAAACATCTCTCCTTTCGATGTCGCCTCTGCTGCCCCTGGTCTCTGCCTTTTCAAGCGGAATGATCAGGACCCTCCGCGATATGATCCTCGGACTTTACTCGCAGAAACTTCCGTCTTCCATCTGGAAGCCGCGTAAGAAGGAAGCTGTATCCATCCGCTTCTTTCCCTCAAGCTGAAGTTCTTTTACGTCAAGGACACCGTCACCGGTCTCCACAAAAAGCTGGTTCTTTGTCACATGGATCTTTCCAGGAGTTCTCTCCCCCGGAAGGTCGGCGACATCCGCCGCCCAGATCTTCATGGTCTTTCCCGCGTAGGATGTGTAAGCGCTCGGCCATGGATTTAAGCCCCGGACAAGGCGCTCGATGGATGCCGCGTCCTTTGTCCAGTCGATATGTCCCATCTCCTTTGTGAGCATCTTCGCGTAGGAAGTCTGGGACTCTCCCTGGGGAGTTCTCGTGATCGTGCCGTTCTCCAGCCCCTTTAAGGTGGATAAGATCATGGCACCGCCGAGGGCAGAGAGCTTGTCAAACAGGCTTCCGCCGGTCTCCTTCTCATCAAGCGGGATCACCTTCTGCTCCAGCATATCGCCGGTATCAAGGCCCACATCCATCATCATGGTCGTCACACCGCTCTCCTTCTCGCCGTCGATGACCGCCCACTGGATCGGGGCAGCGCCGCGGTACTTCGGAAGCAGGGACGCATGAACGTTCACGCAGCCGTATTTCGGAAGATCAAGAATGGGTTTCGGAAGGATCTGTCCAAAGGCAACGACAACGATCACATCCGGCGCCATGACCTTTAAAAGATCCACGAATTCCGGATCCCGCACCTTCACCGGCTGGTATACCGGGATCTTATACTCGATGGCTTTTTCCTTTACAGGTGTCATAAGGACGGATTTTCCGCGTCCCTTCGGTTTATCCGGCTGCGTCACCGCAGCGATCACATCATGTCCGCCCTCAACAAGAGCAGTTAACGTCGGAACCGCGAAGTCCGGCGTCCCCATAAATACGATACGCATATTATTCCTCTTCCTCTCCGACTGTATCCTGAAGTTCACCTTCTACAAGGTCCACATAGAGTTTTCCGTCCAGATGGTCGCACTCGTGGAGAATGCATCTCGCGAGAAGTCCGTCCGCCTCGATCTCAAACTCTTCCATATTTTCGTTGAGTGCTTTCGCCTTTACATGCTCCGCGCGGGTCACCTGACCGCATTTTCCCGGAACGCTTAAGCAGCCTTCCTGACCGGTCTGGCTTCCGCTGGTCTCAAGGATCTCCGGATTGATCAGCACATACTGATTTCCATCATCCACATCGATGACCACGATGCGCTTGCGCACGCCTACCTGCGGTGCCGCAAGACCGCAGCCATTATTTTCATACATTGTCTCGAACATATCTTCAATGAGCTCGATGGTTCTCTCATTCATTTCCTTTACCGGCTTACACCCTTTTGTAAGGATCTCATCTCCGATGGTTCTGATCTGTCTGATTGCCATTTTATCTTATTTCCTCTCAATTTTTTATCGTAAATTATTAAATCAGGTCGTACTGCACGAACACATTCCGGAAGAGATCCGGGATGCTCTCCCGCTTCTGGGCAGAATTTCTGACTTTTAATAGTATATCATAACTTTCATGTTTCATATATAAAATTTTTCTGTAATTATCATTAAGTTTGTATGGGGAATCCTCCACAGGACCGATGACTTTGAGTCCGTCCAGGGCGTATTCCCGCAGAATGACCCGCTTTATGTCCTCCGACGCCCGGATCACATCCGTCTCCCTCTTTGAGGAGAGCCCGATGGTCAAAAGCCCCACAAGGGGCGGGTACCCCATCATCTTCCGGTACAGAAGCTCCTGGCGGTAAAACTGCAGGTAATCCTGCTCCGCCGCGGAGGATACCGCGTAATGGTCCGGAGCATATGTCTGGATCACCACATCTCCCTGAAGGTCCCCACGGCCTGCACGGCCAGACGCCTGGGTCAGAAGCTCGAATGTCCGTTCCGCGCTCTTGAAATCCGGGGCGTAGAGGGAGAGATCCGCCGCCATGACTCCCACAAGCGTCACATTTGCGAAATCATGACCCTTTACGATCATCTGGGTCCCGATCAGGATATCCGCCCCGCCTTCTGCGAAGGTAGCGAGAATCTCCTCGTGGGCGCCTTTTTTTGCCGTGGTGTCCGCGTCCATTCTCAGGGTCCTGGCTTCCGGGAACTCTCTCTTTGTGAATTCTTCCAACTTCTGGGTCCCCGTTCCAAATGGAGCGATAAACGGGGAGCCGCAGGATGGGCATTTATCCGGCAGCGGGCGCTCAAATCCGCAGTAGTGACACTTTAACCGTCCGTTTCTGTGGTAGGTAAGACTCACGTCGCAGTGGGGGCATTTCATCGCCTTTCCGCAGGACCGGCAGGACACAAATCCCGCGTAGCCTCTCCGGTTCATGAACAGCATCACCTGCTGTTTTTTCGCCAGCCGGTCCTCGATCAGTTCCTTTAACTTCCGACTGAAGATCGACCGGTTTCCCTCTGCAAGCTCTTCCCTGAGGTCCACAATATGGACACCTGCCAGGCGGCTATTCTCCTTCGCCCGCTTTGTGAGCGTCAGGAGTTTATATTCCCCCTGTTCCGCCCGGTAATAGCTTTCCACGGACGGGGTGGCGGATCCCAGGACAAGAACAGCCCCGCTCATGTCCGCGCGGACTCGTGCCACCTCTCTTGCGTCATACCTCGGCGCTGTCTCACTCTTATAGGCGCCCTCGTGTTCCTCGTCGATGATGATGAGTCCGAGATCCGGGAAGGGCGTAAAAAGAGCGGAACGCGGGCCGATCATGATGTCGATCTCCCCGTTTGCCGCCCTCTCCGACTGCTCATAGCGCTCGCCTGCCGAAAGCCTGGAATTCATGATCCCCACCCTGTTTCCGAATCTCCGGTAGAACCGCATCACCGTCTGGTAGGTCAGGGATATCTCCGGGATCAGGACGATAGCCTGTCTTCCTTCCCGCAGCACATGGTCGATGAGTTCCATGTAGACCTCCGTCTTGCCGCTTCCTGTGATTCCGTAGAGCAGGTAGGTATTCCGCAGTCCGGAATCGTAGTCCCGAATCACGGTCTCCGCCGCCCGCCTCTGTTCTTCATTCAGCCGGACATTTGCCGCAGTGGAAAAGCTTTCCAGATGTTTCGGCTTCTTCGGCGCTGCCTTAAGTTCCAAAATCTCTTTTTCCACCAGTGGCTTTAACATGGATGACGTGATGCCGAGCTTCTCCGACGTGAGCTTTAACGGCAGCTCACCGTTTTCCAAAAGTGCCCGGTAAAGTCGGATCCGCGCCCGGTATTTCTTCTTTTCCGCCTCCACGAGAAGCGTCTCGATCTCATTCTTCGACTTTAAGGAGATGATCACCCGCTCTTCCCTGGGGGTGACCTTCGCTTTTACGGGAAGGACCGTCTTTAATGCCTGGTTCATCGTGGTGGCATAGCGGTCCTTCATCCAGAACGCCAGGCAGATCATCTGGGTCCGGATCGGGACTGCGCCCGTCTCCACATCGAGAAGTTCCTTCATTTTCTGCGGATCATAGTCCGTCTCCTTCGAGAGTCCCACCACGATTCCCTTCCGTTCCGTGTTTCCCTTGCCAAAAGGAATACTTACCTGAACTCCCGGCTTTACAAGATCTCTCAGGCGGTCCGGGATCCGGTACTGAAAGATCCGGTCCACGTTTTTTACCGAAAGATCAATGATGACGTCCGCGTACTGTTCCAATTTCGGATCCCTCCCTTCTGAGAAATATACTTTTGCTCATTTCATGTATTCAAGTACTCTGTAAAAACTGCAGCTGCAGTAATATACAGCCTTACTTTCCTGCCATCTCCGCAAATTTATCCGCAACAGCGGAAAGTCCCATGGAGTTGGATCCCTTAAAGAGGACGCAGTCCCCGTCGCCGACTTCCTTCTCCAGATATTTCACCATCTCATCGCGGTCCAGAAACTCCACAACCGGAATGTCCTTCACCGCGCGGATGCCCTCCGCCAGGCACTTGCAGGCCTCACCGAGAGTCACAACGAGATCCACGCCGGAATTTGCCGCGTACTCGCCCACTTCTCTGTGATACTCCAGATAGTTTTCACCAAGCTCCTTCATATCCGCAAGGACAGCGATATGGCGCTTTCCGGTAAGTCCCTTGAACACGTCGAGAGCCGCCTTCATAGATGCCGGGCTTGCGTTGTAGGAATCGTCCATCACCGTGAATCTTCCGTCGGCGTAGACCTGCTGGCGGTGTTTGAAGCCGTGGAAGGTCAGAAGTCCTTCCGCCGCCTCCGCCATGGTCATTCCGCGCTCACAGCAGACCGCGATAGCCGCCATGGCGTTCATCACGTTGTGCATTCCCATGACATTTAAGCGGACCTTCTGGGTTTTTCCATCATGGACAGCCGTAAACTCGGCCTTTCCGTCCGTGAGGACGAGATCCACCGCGCGGTAATCGCAGTTTTCCCCGGTTCCGTAGTAGACGGTCTTCACGCCGGCTTTTCCTGTCGTCTTCTGCAGCATGTCATCGTCGCCGTTTAAGATGAGAACACCGCCGTCGGAGAGTCCATCCTGGATCGTCATCTTTTCTTTGTAGATATTCTCGCGGGAACCAAGTTGCTCGATATGGGTGATTCCGATGTTTGTGATCACCGCCACATCCGGCTTCGCGATCTGAGCAATCACGGTGAGTTCGCCCGGCTCACTCATTCCGAGCTCCAAAACGCCGATCTCATCTCCCTTTGTGATCTCGGACACGGTGATTGGAACGCCCACCTGACTGTTACTGTTGCCCGGAGTCTTGTATACATGGAACCGTGCAGAGAGAGCCGCCGCGATCATCTCCCTCGTTGTGGTTTTCCCTACACTTCCCGTGACGCCGACGATGGGCAGTGTCAGACGTTTTCTGAGGTAACGGCCCACCGCTTGGAGTGCCTTCTTCGTGTCATCCACAGCGATCCAGGCACAGGAGGTCTCCTCCATCTCAGCTGTCTTTTCTTTATGCTCGCTTGTGAGCACCGCGCCGACACCTTTCGCTGCGACCTGGCCTAAAAATTCATGTGCGTCCACCTTCTCGCCGATGATCGGCACAAAAAGGTCTCCGGACTCCACCTTTCTGGAATCCAGGCGGATCTTATTCAACATGGTACCGCCGTCGCCGGAGAGCAGCACGCCCCCAGTGGCAAGGACGATGTCCTGAACACTTACGTTTTCCATTATCTTATCTCCTTTACCGCTTCTTCCACAACTTCCCGGTCAAGGAAATGGTGCTTTACTCCCTCGATCTCCTGGTAGTCCTCGTGGCCTTTTCCGATGATGGCGACCATGTCGCCTTCCTCGGCGTTGTGGATCGCGGAGAAGATCGCCTCCCGTCTGTCCGGGATCACGATGTATTTTCCGTCTGTCTTCGCGAGACCTACCTCGATATCCTTGATGATATCCTCGTTCTTCTCAAAACGCGGGTTGTCGGCTGTAATGATGCAGAGATCTGCCATCTTTCCGCCAATCTCACCCATGGAATATCTGCGATCCTTCGCACGGTTTCCGCCGCAGCCGAATACGCAGACGAGGCGCTTCGGATGATAATCTCTCAGTGTCGTGAGCAGACTCTCCATGCTGACCGCGTTGTGGGCGTAATCCACGATCACGCTGCACTTTTTCGATACATAGGCGATCTCCATGCGACCGTCCACCCGGACATTCTCGAGGGATACGAGGGCTGCCTTTTTTGTCTCCTCATCCAGCTTTCCGCTTCCGCCGGAAAGTGCCAGGGAGCACACCGCAAGAGCTGCCAGGGCATTATCCGCGTTGAATTTACCTGGCATTCCCACACGGACTCTCCCCTCAAGCGGTCCGTGGATCGAGAATTCGATTCCCACGAAGTCGTGGTCTGACGCATAGTGAATGTCTACGCCTGTGAAATCCGCTTTTCCATCAAGGGCATATGTAACAAGTCTGCAGGACGCGTCCTTTACGATCTCGTCGTAATGATCCGTCAGGCGGTTCACAACACCTGTCTTGCATACCGTAAGCAGTCTCGATTTATAGAAAAGATACTCCTCAAAGCTCTTATGTTCCTTCGGTCCGATATGGTCCGGGGAAATATTTGTGAACAGGCCATAGTCGAACATGATTCCGCCGACTCTGTGCAGCATCAGCGCCTGGGAGGAGACCTCCATCACGCAGCACTCACAGCCCGCTTCCACCATCTTGTGGAAATATTCCTGCACCACATAGGATTCCGGTGTCGTATTGGAGGTCGGAAATTTCTTATCCCCGATGACAGCGCCATTCGTTCCGATGAGGCCGGTCTTCTTTCCGGCTGCCTCCAAGACTGCCTTGATCATATAGCTCGTGGTGGTCTTTCCCTTTGTTCCGGTAATTCCGATGGTGATGAGTTTCTCCGCCGGATAGCCGAATCTCGCCGCAGAGAGTTCTGCTAACGCCAGTCTTCCATTTTCCGCCCGGATCACGGTTACATCAGCGGGTACCTCCACCTCTTTTTCTACTACAAGGACCTTACAGCCAGCCTTCAACACGTCCGAAATGAACTCGTGGGAATCCCTGGTGCTGCCCTGGATGCACACGAATACAGAATCCGGTCTCGCCTTTCTCGAATCATAGATCACTTCATCCACGTTCTGGTCCAGACTGCCGGAAACCAGATCATATTTCATGCGTTTTAACCAATCTCCAATTACCACTGTCATCATCCTTTCCTATAACCCACACAGGCGGGAACAAAAGCGCCCGCCTGTAAGTTTTTCATTTATAATTTAGAATAATCCCGTGATCTTTCCGTTCTCGTCCACGTCAATATTGTCCGCAGCCGGTTTCTTCGGAAGTCCCGGCATGGTCATGATGGAACCTGTGAGGGCAACCACGAAGCCTGCGCCTGCGCACACATAGGCATCGCGCACAGTCAGGTCAAATCCTTCCGGACGGCCGAGTTTCTTCTGGTCATCGGATAAGGAATACTGGGTCTTTGCCATGCAGACCGGAAGATCGCCGAAGCCCATCTCTGTAATCTTCGCGATTGCTTTCTTTGCCGCCGGTGCGTAGCTCACGCTGCCTGCGCCGTAGATCTCCTTCGCGATGGTCTCGATCTTCGCGGAGATTCCCATCTCATCCGGATATAACGGAGCGAAACCACTCTTCTTTGTCTCTAAGGTGTTTAATACCTTCTTAGCAAGCTCGATGCCGCCGTCGCCGCCTTTTGCCCATACCTCAGACAGGGCGAACTCACAGCCTCTTTCTTCGCAGAAGTTCCGGATAAACTCGTACTCCGCCTCGGTGTCTGTGAGGAAGGAGTTTAAGGTAACAACTACCGGAACATGGTACTTCTGAATGTTCTCGATATGTTTCTCAAGGTTTACGATACCTTTCTTTAACGCGTCAAGGTTCTCCTCGGAGAGCTGGTCCTTCGGAATACCGCCGTTGTACTTTAACGCGCGGACAGTAGCTACGAGAACAACTGCGTCCGGATGGATGCCCGCCTTGCGGCACTTGATATCAAAGAATTTCTCCGCGCCGAGATCCGCGCCGAAGCCAGCCTCAGTGATCGCCACATCTGCTAACTTTAAGGCTGTTCTCGTCGCCATAACGCTGTTGCAGCCGTGGGCGATATTCGCGAACGGTCCGCCGTGTACAAGAGCACCTGTATGCTCTAAGGTCTGAACAAGGTTCGGCTTGATGGCATCCTTTAAGAGTGCTGCCATGGAGCCAACTGCATTGAGGTCCTTCGCCGTCACCGGCTCTCCCGCAAAATTATATGCTACGATGATCTTTCCGAGACGTTCCTTTAAGTCCCTCATATCGGTTGCCAGACAGAGGATCGCCATGATTTCGGAGGCAACTGTGATAACGAAATGGTCCTCGCGGACAAAACCGTCTGCCTTTGCGCCGAGTCCAACGACAACGTTTCTCAGCACTCGGTCATTCATGTCGAGACATCTCTTCCAGAGGATCTGTCTCGGGTCGATTCCCAGGGCATTTCCCTGCTGGATATGGTTGTCAAGAAGTGCTGCCAGCAGGTTGTTTGCTGTTGTGATCGCATGGAAGTCACCGGTAAAATGAAGGTTTAAGTCCTCCATCGGGACCACCTGGGCATATCCGCCACCAGCAGCTCCGCCCTTGATTCCAAAGCACGGTCCGAGGGACGGCTCACGGAGCGCAAGCATCGCTTTCTTTCCGCACTTTGTAATTGCCTGTGCGAGTCCGATACTGGTAGTCGTCTTTCCCTCTCCTGCCGGGGTCGGGTTGATGGCTGTCACCAGAACGAGTTTTCCGTCCGGTCTGTCCTTGATCTCCTGCCAAAGTTCATTGGAGATCTTTGCCTTATACTTTCCGTAAAGTTCCAGATCATCCTCAGCAATTCCATACTGGGACGCAACAGTGGTAATCGGGAGCATTTTCGTCTCCTGTGCAATCTCGATATCGGTCTTCATAATAGGTATCCTCCTTTTGTAGTAGCATAACTTTAGTAACCCGCTTCCAGGAATTCTTCGAATTCTTCCATGGACATAAGGATCTTCCTTGGCTTCGTTCCTTCCTCTTCTCCTACAACACCGGCCTCAGCAAGCTGATCCATAATCCGGGCAGCACGGTTAAAGCCGATCTTAAACATTCTCTGCAGCATGCCGATCGACGCCTTATCCTTCTCGATAATGAACTTGCCCGCGTCCGTAAACAGCGCGTCACGCTCATTCTGTCCGCCAGAACCTCCGCCAAAGGAGGACTGGGTCAGCTTCTTCTCAATTTCCGTGTTATATCCTGCATCCTCGTTCTGTTCTTTCAAGAACTCGGTTACATTTGATACCTCGCCGTCCGATACGAAAGCGCCCTGCACACGGAGCGGCTTTGGATAGCCGGACGGGTAAAACAGCATATCGCCGTTTCCTAACAGTTTCTCTGCGCCGTTCATGTCGAGAATCGTTCTCGAATCCACACCGGACGCGACAGAGAAAGCGATTCGTGACGGCACGTTCGCCTTGATCACGCCTGTGATGACGTTGACGGACGGACGCTGGGTCGCGATGACAAGATGGATTCCAGCCGCACGGGCAAGCTGTGCCAGACGGCAGATCGCGTCCTCCACCTCGTTGGAGGCAACCATCATAAGATCCGCCAGCTCGTCGATAATGATCACAAGCTGCGGCAGCTTCTTCGGAATCTGGTCCGCAGGGACATCCCCGCTGTCTATGAGCGTCTGTACCTTCGCGTTATATCCCTTTAAGTCGCGCACGTTCGAGGACGCGAACTTGTTATAGCGGTCCATCATCTCCGCAACGGCCCAGTTTAATGCCCCAGCCGCCTTTTTCGGGTCGGTGACTACCGGGATCAGAAGATGCGGAATTCCATTGTATACAGAAAGTTCTACCACCTTCGGGTCGATCATGATGAGTTTTACGTCATCCGGGGATGAGCGGTAAATCAAGCTCATGATCATCGTGTTGATTCCTACGGATTTACCGGAACCTGTCTGTCCGGCGATCAGAAGGTGCGGCATCTTCGCGAGATCCGCAACGACCACCTGTCCGCCGATATCCTTACCCACGGCAAAAGCCAGGGTGGATTTGTGATTTTTAAATTCAGGGCTCTCTAAAAGGTCACGCAGGTATACCATGCTGTTGACCTTGTTCGGCACCTCGATTCCCACGGCTGCTTTTCCGGGAATCGGTGCCTCGATACGGATATCCGCCGCGGCAAGGTTCAACTTGATATCGTCCGCCAGGGACAGGATCCGGCTCACCTTCACGCCCTGTTCCGGGTGAAGTTCGTACCGGGTGACCGTCGGTCCGCAGCTGATATTCGTCACGGTGACTCCGACGCCGAAGTTTCTCAATGTCTGCTGGAGCTTGATCGCTGTATCCTTGAATTCCTGCTCCGACTGTCCCGTCACAGGAGTTCCCTTCTTTAAAAGGTCAAGCGGCGGGATCACATACGGTTTCTTCGGTTTCTCCTCCGTCTGCTTGATCTCCTTTAAGACCTCGTTTCCTGCCTCTTCTCTCTCGATGGCTTCCCGCTTTCTCGCTTCCGCCTTCTTCTTTATGATCTCTTCCGTGTCCGTCTCGATGACTTTTCCGGAAGCGGTCACGACCTGACGGCGGTCGTCAGATGGCTGACGCTCGATTGGACGCTCGGCCTGACGTGCTGTCTGTACCGGTTCCGCTGTCCGCGCAGCCGATGTCATCTGTTCAGTGAACTCTCCCCCGTCTTCCGACTCTGAATCTTCCATATCCTGCGCTGCGCTAAATGCAGAAGATCCGCTGCTCTGACCGCTGTCATCTTCACTGTCATGGAAGTCTGCCGCGCGTTCGTGGAAGTCCGTGCTGCCTCCGTGGACCGCCGCATAGGCGCGGCTTCCCGGTTCCGCTGCCTGGATCCAGTAGTCTTCATTCTCCACATACGGTTCTGTGTCGAGAAGCTCATCGTCTGTCAGATCCTGAACGGATCTTTCTTTACTCTCTTTAGATACAGATATTCCATCGGAATCCATATCAATGCCAGATGCGGCTGTAGGCTCAGACACAGATACAGTTCCAGATTCCACTCCCGGCTTTGATGTGCTGTCAGCTGCCGATTCATGCCCCGTAACCTCTGTTCCATTGTCCACATTTTCCGCAGACATTGTATTATCTTTCTCTTTAACACTCTCTGCCCGGAAGATCTTCGCCCCTCTCTCCGCGTCTCTTCTCATGGATGCAAGGATCTCGTCATCGTCCTCCTCAGACTCATCCATCGGGATATCCGGAATGTTCAATAAGACAGATACCTTCGGCTTCCTCTCCCAGGCCTCCGTCTCCTTTTTCTTCTCGTCCGGGAAAATATCCTGATCATTAAAGGCATTTTCCCCATGACTGATAAACACATCCTCGTCCTCGCGGGATCCTGCCGGAACATAATCTTCCTCGAACAGAACACGCTCCACATCACCCGCCGGATTCTTTTCAGACCGGCTTTCCGCAGTCTTCTCTTCCTGGGAAGCTTCCGGATTTTCTAACGGTCTGCCGCCCATGGTGATCTTTCCTTTAAAGATATCCGCCGGATCCGGCTGCATGGTCTTCACCTCTGCCTTACGATCCGCCTTTTCTTCCTTATATGTACCGGAAGCAGTTTTTTCCTGCTTCGTATCGTCTGTCTCGGACACTGCCTCGGCATCCACAACACCCATATAGCCGCCGGCAATTCCGCCAAAATCCGGATTCTTTGAGAAATCCGTTGCCGCAAGGTCCACGCCCTCAACACGTTTCTCCTCCCGGAGTCTCCGCTTCTCCGCCTGGTGCTCCTCGTGGATCTCTTTTCTTCTGCTGTAATCTTCTTTCGCGTACTGGTACGCCTTTCCGCCGCCGCTCTTTACCGCTGACACGAAGGACTTCTCCGTGATGCACACTAAGGAGATGATCATAAATACGAGAAGGACCACGTACGCCCCGATGGTTCCCACTGCCGTGTGGAGGATCATAACGAGGACGCCTCCGATCACACCGCCGCCGAGGCCGCTCTGTCCCGCAGACTCATAGATATCGAGGATCGTCTGACCCTCCTGGTATCCGCCCCCGAACACGAGCTGCGCGAGACCGCAGAGCACGATCAGAAGGACCTCCACCGCGATCATCTTGTAGACCGCACGGATATTTCCCTTATTGGAAGCGTAGAACAACAGCTCCGCGAACAGCAGTAACGGTGCCAGATAACCGATACAGCCGAACACGCCCAGCATGATCTGGCTGAAGAAGTTTCCGAGAAATCCGCAGATATGGAAGTTGCTTAAGAACAGCAGCACACATACCGCGAAAGCGCCGAGGATCGCCACCTCAGACTGTAAAAAGCTGGCGCCCTCCTCGTACTCTGATTCCGGTTCTCTTCTCTTTGCGGAAGTCCTCGTCTCTGTTGTCTTTGTTGTCTTATTTTTAGGCGTCTGTGCGGATCGCTGCGTTGTCTTTGATGTGGTTTTTGTTCTCGCGGACGCCTGTGATTGTTTTGTCGTTTCTTTTTGTTTCCTGGTTCCAGCCAAGTGCTTTTCCCCCTTTAACTTTACGGGGCAAATACCCCAGAGTATAGTATACAAAAAAAATTCTCAAAATGCAACCGTAAGAAATCACAAATCGAACATATTTTCGATTCAGTCTTTTTCCATCAAAGTATTCAACTTCTCGATCGCGTCCCGGATTCCGCCTTCCCCATCGATCAGTCCGCACTCCACCGCCTCTTTTCCGACCAACACCGTCCCCAGATCCTTCGTCAGCATCTTCGTGTTGTGCATGAGCCGCTTCATTTTTTCCCGGTCGATCTTACTGTGTTCCGACACAAAGCCAATGATCCTGTCCTCGATCATCTCAAAATACTCATACGTCTGCACTGTCCCGATCACCATCCCGCTCATGCGCACCGGATGGACCAGCATAGTCCCCGTGGGAACGATAAACGAATAGTCCGATGCCACCGCAAGCGGCACCCCAATGGAATGGCTGTCCCCGATGACTAAGGACACCGTCGGCTTGCTGAGGGAGGTGATCATCTCCGCCAGGGCAAGTCCGCAGCTCACGTCCCCGCCGATGGTATTCACGAGAATCAAAACCCCGCCGATCTTCTCATCGCTTTCCACCTTCGCCAGTTCCGGCAGAATATGTTCATATTTCGTGGTCTTTGTGCTCCCCGAGAGATTGTCATGTCCCTCGATCTCCCCAATGATGGATAAAAGGTGGATCCGCTTTCCATTCTCCTCCAATGTCACCTGCCCATTCTCCCGGATCCGCTCCTCCTCCGCCTTTGTCTCCTTCTGTTCCTTTTCATTCATAAAAAAAAACTCCTTTCTGACATACCAGGTAAACCCAGTATGTCCAGAAAGGAGTTCTCATATCCATTTTTATCACAATTTACCCGATCAGGATCTGTTTCCGATCACGTCCACGATGCACACCGGAGTCCTGTAGTTCCAGGTAGAGATCTTGATTCCGCTTCTTCGACTCGCTGCGTGGATGATCTGTCCGTTGCCGATGTACATGGCAACATGGTTGATCTTTCCGCGGCTGCTTCCGTAGAAGATCAGGTCGCCCGGCTTCATCTGGCTGGACTTGATCCGCTTTCCGCTGTTCGCCTGGGAACCAGAATAATGCGGAAGGGAGATTCCAAAGTTCTTCATGACGGACATCGTAAATCCGGAACAGTCAGCGCCCTTTGTAAGGCTCGTGCCGCCCCATACATACGGATTTCCAAGGAATTTCATCGCGTAGTTTACGATCCGGCTTCTTAAGGAAGCGCTCTCCTCCGTCGGTGAGAATTTGATCGCTTCAGAAAGCGCGTAGCGCACCTCCACGAACTCTGAAGATACATAGGCGGAGGAAACCTCATCGCTTCCATCGCCTTCGCCGCCCTCATCGAACTCGATCTTTACCCAGCCGTCAAGCTGCTCCGCCACATGATACCGCTCGTTCTCGGAGATCTGAGTCCAGATCTTCGCGTCTGTGGACGGCTCTGTTCTTGCGTTCAGGCGGTCCGCATGGACGATAGCCATAAGTTCCGCATGGCTCATCGCCGCCTCTTTCGCAGCATCGCCGGTAAGAATATACTCGCTCTTTACATATCCGGTAATCCCGCCGGAGCTGATCTTATACCAGCCATCGGCATCCTCCAGGATCTCACATCCCGCGTAGCTCGGGAGTTTTCCGATGATCTTTTCCTTCTCGCCCGCACCCGCACGGATATTTAAGTAGTTGGAAACATTGGATACGCCCGGACGATCATAGAAGTTTAAGACCATAGCCTTCATATCCAGCTTGTTTGCCTCGTTCATGCAGAACCTCTTTTCCGCGTAATCCGCGGAAATATAACCGCTGGAGATCTGATACCAGCCGTCTGTCTCCCCGAGGAGCTCATGGAGTTCTCCCTGAAGGCATTTTCCGACGATATTTCCCTCCGTGGACGGAGTCTCACGGATATTTAAGTTGTCCGCGGTGATATATACACGTTCCCTTACAAGATCCTTTGCCGCTTCCTTCGCCTCGTCACCGGTGAGGATATATTCCGCGCTGGCATATCCTTCGACCTCGCCGGAGCTGATCTTTACCCAGCCGTCCAGGGTCTCCAGGATCTCGCAGGCACTTCCGTCAGAGAGAGTTCCCACAACGTTCGCCGCCTGGTCCGGGTCTTTTCTGATATTTAAGTATCCGGTCACCTTCGCGATACCGAGGTTTGAGTAGGAGTCAATCACTTCCTGGACCTTCGCGTCATTCGCCTCCGCCTCGGACTCGATCGCCGCCCGGCTCTCCTCCTCCGCCTGAAGGGAGGATTCCTCCGCGCTCTCACTCTCCGCCGCGGACTCGGAAGCCGCCTGGGCCGCCGCCATCTTCGACTTCACCGCAGTCACAGCACGTCCTCCGAATACCACCGCAAGAACGATCACAGCTAGGATCACCGCACCGATCACGAGAATTCCATACTGCTCCCAGAAAGATGGCTTTCTTCTTCGTCTCCTGCTCGCTTTATTGATGGAATCCATATAATTTACTGTATCTTTATCGTCATTCATATGTTCTTCTCCATTGTCGTTTTCCACATTTTGAAAACGGTCAACGATACCACGTCTCCCGCTTTTTAATCGTTTGTGTCATACAAAAAGACATATTTTGCCTTTTATCCATTACATACAGAACATAGT
>CAVFLH010000012.1:0-29750 GCA_963622995.1 uncultured Eubacteriales bacterium
AGCAGACTAAAATTGCTGCAGTAGTATCCGCAGCAGCTCTGTTAGCATTAGGCGCATCCCTCACATCTTTCGCAGCATCCAAGGGAACATGGATGATGGTAGACGGCGAGTGGTACTGCTACGACAAGAATGGTGACGCTTACGAGAACACATTCTGCACAAGCAATGGCAAAGACTACTATGTAGGAGATGACGGACAGCTTGTTCGCTCCGAGTGGGTTGAGGATGACGGAGATTACTACTTTGTTAACAGCGCAGGACAGAAAATCACAAACGACTGGAGATTAACAGCTCCGTACGATGATGATTCTGCTGAGGAGCAGTGGTATTACTTCAAGTCCAACGGTAAGAGAGCCGAGGACGAGAAGATCACTTACAAGGGAAAAACATATTTCTTCGATTCTGAAGGTGAGATGCTTACCGGATGGGTTCAGAAGAGCGGCGATGGCTGGGACGAGGCATCCAGCGCAGAGATCAAAGGTGAGAATACCGAGACCTACTACTGCGACGAGACAGGTGCGCGTCTTGAAAATACATGGGTATATGACTACGCTCCGGATGTTGACCAGGACGATGTAGGATCTGATGATGAAGAGCATTGGTACTACTTAAAATCCAATGGTAAAGCAGCAACAGGCAGGAAGACGAACGTAAAGGGCCAGACATATTTCTTCAACAACCAGGGCGAGATGCTTTATGGATGGGTTGCTAAGACTGGTTCCAACGGCTACGAGCAGGTTTGGAATGACGATGATGATACTGACGGAACATACGATACAGTTCTGAAAGACATCGATACAGATGAGATTCACTTCTGTGGTGACGAAGATGATGGCGAGGCAGACACATTTGACGCTCAGTTCGAAGAAGATAACTACGATGACGATGGTGATGATCTTGTGATGTACGAGAAGAAGATCAACAGTAAGACTTACTACTTCAACGCAAACGGTCAGATGCTCTCTAAGTTCGTCATGACTGAGGCTGCTGATGAGAAAGATGGCGTTCCGAAGATGTACTACATTGGCGGCTGGGATGACGGTTACAGAAAAGACGGTTCCCAGACAATCAAGGATGAGTCCGGTACTTCCACACGTTTCTATTTCGCTACAAGCGACAACAAATCTCAGGGTTACTACAACGCAGCGGGCATCAATGGTGCTAAGAGCGGAAAACTCTATGAGAATGGTATTCTTGTAACAGCTGACGATGACAAGTACGAAGTAAAAGATGTTACGGTTTACATCGTTGAAGATGGCCAGACACAGGCGACCGAGCAGAGAGCAAGCTACATCGTAAACAAGAGTGGATCCATCCAGACTGCTTCCAAGGAGTACAAGGATGATGATGATGTTCTGATCGATGCTAGCGGATACAGCTTCAGCAACACAAAGGGTGTTCTTTACAAGAACTTTGCAGCAAGCGGAACAGTTGCATCCCCGTCCAACGCAAGCGCAAACTAATTTTCAATAGGAAAATTTAAATTCTATCGCCCGGGAACAGGAACTGTTTCGGTGGTGACAACCCAAATTGACCGGCTGTCCGCAGTTTATCTGCGGTTTGCCGGTACAATCTCATGAAAATCCGATTGCAGAAGAAAGAGCCAGGTATGGAGACATACGAGGCTCTTTTTTTTGCAAAAAACAGATCCCCCCGCAGGAAGCAGCAGTCAGCAGTTCCTGCGGGGGGGGAATCATAGGCAGCATATCTTAGCAGTTAGTTCTGGAAATCTACGGTCACATTTCCATTTTCATCATATTTCACCGCGTCTTTATCAAGTGTCAGCGCGTCGATGGCGTCGAGGTATGCCTTGATGGACGGATACTGCGGCTTGTAGTTTGCGATGATCTCTTTCGCAGTCACTGCGTCGTTGGAGAGCAGGGCATCTACGAGGAAGAGTTCTGCTTTTGCGGCGTTTACGCACATACGGTTCGGATCGGTGATCTGGAAGTCGATGCCGTGAAGTGTGCCGACAGCACCGCCTGCGTTGAACTGGATACCCGGCATTACGCAGGTGACATCGCCGAAGTCGGAGGAACCTGTGCTCCAGCCGTTGTAGTCGAAGACGACTTTCTTTCTTCCGCAGAGTGCCACACAGCAGTCCTCAGCCAGCTTCATGAGTGTCGGATCATGATACTCCGGTGCGTAACCAGGACGGTCGCTCAGCTCAACGCCTGCGCCCATAGACAGTGCAGCGCCGGTCAGCGCACGGTTTACCTTGATATTCTCGCGCTTGATCGCCTCTAAGGATTTTCCGCGGACATAGCTCTCGATCTTCATCTCGTCCGGGATAATATTTACGGCACAGTTTGCGCCCATCAGGATCGGATGGAAGCGGATCGTATCTTTCTCCTGGAATGTCTCACGGAGGTCGTTGCATGCCTGGAGGCCCAGCATAGCGGCGTACTCCGCGTTGATTCCCATATGAGGAGCACCGCCTGCATGGGCAGATTTTCCTTTGTAGCGGATATTTTTCGCCATACATCCGTTCATTCCGAGCTGTGCGTTGAAGTCAAGGTCGGTATCGCCGTCCTCGTTGACGCTGGATCCCTTTGTCATGCCGTGAACCATCATCGCCATGTCGACGCCGTCTAAGAGACCGCGGTACATGAACTCGGTCTTACCGCCGTTGTACTTGATGATGCCTTTCTGGCGGAGTTCCTCGCGGAATGCCAGCTGGATCATCTCCTCAGCCGGAACGGCAACGAGACGGATGGATCCGCAGAGACCGTCAAGGGCGTGGGGCTGTTTTAATGCGGCTGCGATTCCTAAAAGGGCAGCGGACTGTGCGTTATGTCCGCAGCAGTGGGTCATTCCGTTTACAGATTCCGGGTGGTTTGCGATGTCGAGAGCGTCCAGTTCACCGAAGATCGCTACCTTCGGACCAGGTTTTCCTGTCTCAACGTCTGTGTAGAATCCCGGGATGTTTCCGGCTTTTACGAGTGTGTATCCAAGTGCCTCATATTTCTCTACGAGATAGTCATGGGCCTGCCACTCGGTATAACCGGTCTGCGGATGAGCCCAGATCCAGCGCTCCGCGTCGAGGATGAGCTGTTTTACGGTATCTACGTTGTTTACGATCAGCTGTTGTCTGTCTGTCATGGAAATACCTCCTGGAGTATGTAATATTGAACGGAGTCAGCGCCGGACTCATAGTGAGGTGGGGAAACTGGTTCCGAATGGGTTCAAAGTGTTAAAATTAGCCTTTACGTTAAGCGTTCTCTTTTAAAAGTTCGATCAGCGCATCAGTGTGCTCCTTCGTTGTCGCCCAACTTGTGGCGATCCGGATCACGGTATGGGAGTCATCATATTTCTCCCAGAAACTGAATTCCGCCCGCTCTTCCAGGCGGTGCAGGACTTCGTTCTCCAGAATAATAAAGATCTGGTTTGTGGGAGTCTCGAGGAAGAACTGGTAACCGTTCTCCTTTAACGCTGATTTTATCGCGGCAGCGCAGTCGAGGGCAGACTCACCGATATGAAGATACAGATCATCGGTGAACAGGGTATCGAACTGGATTCCCAGGACGCGGCCCTTTGCGAAAAGCGCGCCGTGCTGCTTTATAATTGTGAAAAAGTGAGGGATCAGTGCCGGATCCGGGATCACGACCGCCTCGCCGAAGAGTGCTCCGCATTTCGTTCCGCCGATATAGAAGACATCGCAGAGTCTCGCGAGATCCTTCAATGTCACATCATTTTCCGGGGAAGCGAGAGCGTAGGCAAGCCTTGCACCGTCCACATAGAGCGGGAGATGGTACTTACGGCATGTCTCGCTGAGGGTGGTCAGCTCTTCCAGGGAATATAGGGTCCCATATTCCGTTGGCTGGGAGATATAGACCATACCAGGCATGACCATGTGCTCATGATTATCATCGGATAAAAAGGTGTCCATATAAGAGGAAACTTCGGCGGCTGTGATCTTTCCATATATATAGGGCAGCGGGAGTACTTTATGTCCGCCGAATTCGATGGCACCAGCCTCATGAACCGCAATGTGCCCGGTCTCCGCACAGAGAACGCCTTGATAGGAGCGGAGAAGTGCGTCAATCACGGTGGCGTTTGTCTGGGTACCGCCCACGAGGAGATAGACTCCTGCATTCGGTGCGCCGCAGGCTTTGCGGATCTTATCCCGGGCAGATTCAGAGAACTCGTCGAGACCGTACCCGGAAGTCTGCATCATATTTGTGGAGAGAAGCTCATTCATAATAGCCGGATGAGCGCCTTCCATATAATCGCAGACGAATTTCAATTTTTCATTTGCCATGTTAGAAACCTGACCTTTCATTTTGTCTGACTCTATTATACAGATGGCATATTGACGTGTCAATGCAGGAAAGTATATGTAATAATCTGAAAAAATCCGCACATAAACCAGTTTCCCATGAAATAGAGTATTATGAAGAGCGGATTTTCGGGGAAACAGAGCATGAAGCAGAAAGTGATAGAGCCGGTTCTCGGCTTATGCCTGCTCGCCATGGTGGTCATGGCGGTGAAATATGGGAGTGTTCATGTGACAGGGAGCGGTGACGCCTACATAAAAGAGATGCCGGTGGTGGTGATCGATGCCGGACATGGAGGAATGGATCCCGGCAAGGTTGGAGTCGATGGGAGTCTGGAGAAAGATATCAACCTGGCTGTGGCGGAACGGTTAAAAACGTATCTGGAGCAGGATGATGTGAAGGTCATCATGACGCGGGAGACGGACACGGGACTCTATTCTGACACGGACAGCCGGAAAAAGATGGCGGACATGAGAAATCGGTGTGAGATTATCGAGGAGAGCGGCGCGGACCTCGTAGTCAGCATCCACCAGAACAGCTATCACGAGGAATCCGTCTCCGGCGGACAGGTATTTTATTACCGGGATTCGTCAAAGGGAAAGGCGTTGGCGGAGATCCTGCAGAACCGGTTCGACTATGTCCTGGGGGACCAGAACCGGAGACTTCCGAAGGCGAACGGCAATTACTACCTCCTTCTGCATGTGAAATGCCCGATCGTGATCGTGGAGTGCGGTTTCTTAAGTAACCGGAAGGAAGCGGCACTTTTAAACAGCGGAGAGTATCAGGATAAGCTGGCGTATACGATCCATATGGGGATCATGGAGTATCTGAATGAGAATCAATGAGATAGGAAAAATGTACAAACGAAGATAAATAAAATCGTCATATTATACAAAAAAGACCTACCTGTTTTTAACAATCCGATATGGTATTTAAAAGGTCAATATGCTATGATTCTTTTACCGATTGGGACGAAAAAATTGAAGGAGGGGATATCTTGACGAAAGAAGATATGAAACAGATTTCAGACCTTATGGATGAAAAGTTTGTTGCTTTTGAAGTTCGAATTGATGAAAAGTTTATTGCATCGGAAGGCCGGATGCGGGCGGAGATTGTAGCATCGGAGGCGCGGACAGGAGAAAAGATTGAAGCCTGCGAGAAAAAGATCACGGCTTGCGATGAAAAGATTACATCCTGTGAGGAGAAGATTACATCCTGTGAGGAGAAGATCACGGCCTGCGATGAAAAGATCACGTCTTGCGAGGAGAAGATCACGGCTTGCGATGAGAAGATTACCTCCTGTGAGGAGAAGATTACATCCTGTGAGGAGAAAATCACGGCCTGCGATGAAAAGATCACGTCTTGCGAGGAGAAGATCACGGCTTGTGATGAAAAGATTACGTCTTGTGAGGAGAAGATCACGGCCTGTGATGAAAAGATTACAGAATGTAATGAAAAGATCGACAGGGTGGAAAATAATCTGAGTGCGGAAATAAAGAAGAATCGTATCAGTTTGACAAGGAGTATACAGGAACTGAATGCCAAATGGGTCGAAACAAATGAAAAAATGGATCGTATGCTTGCAAGAATGGAAGGAATGGATAAGAATATGAGCGCGATGCGGGCAGAAATGGACGCAGTGCCTAAGAGATTCGACGCAGTAGAAATGAATCTGAGCAGAAAAATTTCAGAGTCGGAGGCAGCTACCCGGAGATATACGGAAAAACTGTTTTTCCAGGTGGCAGAAGGCAAAAAGAAACGTTCCACACGGTCAACTGGACTGGAAGGATAAAAAATCCGCCGGAAATGCGAATATTTTCCGGCGGATCTTATTATCAGAATTACTCAAGTACAAGTGTACCGTCGCCCTCAGCGCGGATCGCGGATTTGAAGAATTCCTCAAATGCCTTCTCCATGTAGCCCATATCCTTGGAGCCTGCAGTCTCATACGGTGAGTGCATAGCTAACTGCGGAAGTCCGATATCTACAGTGTTTAAGGAAACCTGTGCGTTGGAGATGTTTCCGAGAGTGGAGCCGCCGAGGATATCGGAACGGTTTAAGAACTCCTGGTACGGAACACCTGCGCGCTCGCAGAGGCAGCGTATAACAGCAGCGGAAACAGCGTCTGTTGTGTACTTCTGGTTTGCACTGTGCTTGATTACAAGACCGCCGTTTAAGTAGGTGCGGTTTGTCGGGTCTGTCTTGTCAGCGTAGTTCGGATGTACGGCATGTCCGTTATCTGCGGATACCATGAAGCTGGAAGCGAGGGATGTAAGGTATTCTTCCTCTGTTCTTCCAAGGCTGCGGTTGATGCGGCGGAGGATGTCGTAAAGGAATGTGGAGCCAGCGCCCTGCTTTGTGCCGCTTCCTACTTCCTCGTTGTCAAATACGGCAACGACCGGGATGCAGCGGTCGCTCTCGCTGTTTAAGAGAGCCATTGTGGACGCGAATGCGCACTGAAGGTCATCAAGACGCGGAGCGGAGATAAACTCGCCGTCGCAGCCCCATACAGTACCTTCCATACGGTTGTAAAGGAAGAGATCCATTCCCTTGATCTGGTCAACGGAAACGCCTGCCTCCTCAGCGATCATCTCTTTGAATGCCTTGCCGGAATTGCTCATGCGGTATAACGGAAGCATATCTTTCTGGATGTTGTACTTGTAACCGTCGTTTACTTCACGGTTCATGTGGATCGCGAGGTTCGGGATCATGAGAAGATCACGGTCAACGTTGATCAGCTTTGTTGTGAGACGGTTGCCGTCTTTTACGATGATACGTCCTGCAACGGAGAGAGGTCTGTCGAACCACGGTGCGCAGAGCATTCCGCCGTACTTCTCAACGTTTAATTTTACATACTGGTTCTCGATGTTCATCTCGGAAGACTCTTTGATCTTTAAGGTCGGGGAGTCGCTGTGGCTTGCCGCGATATGGAAGCCGGAATAATCCCTGCGGGATACCTTGAACGCGATGATCGCGGACTGGTTGCGGGTTACGAAATACTTTCCGCCCTCAGCGAGGTTCCAGGTATTGCCCTCAGCGAGACGCTCAAAGCCTGCCTTTGTCAGGTAGTTTGCCAGCTCATGCACTGCATGGAAGCAGGTCGGACTCTTTTTGATAAAAGAAAATAATTCTTCGTTCAGACTCTGAATCATGTTTTTGTTACTCCTTTCGATAAATACCCCCTGTAAGTCATACTGATTTATTATACAAAAAAATTGCAAATCAGGCAAGCTTGCGCTATGATGTGCGCAAGTGTTAAAATAAGACTATGGTCTGCAGGCGGAAAAAAACGGGTATTGTCTGCGCAGCACGCGGCGAAAAAACAAATATTCCATCGGCAAAGCTGCTTTGGAATGAATTTTCACGCGGAATTGAGAAGGTATTGAACAGCTGCAGAGAGAATAAAACACACCGGGAGGAAAAATGCATGAAAACATATCGGCCGCTTCTTGCGAATGTACTGGCCCAGACGATCTTCGGACTGGGATATTTCTTTATAAAAATGGGGATGGCGGTTGTAAACCAGGATACGGTAAAATTCCTCTCGTTCCGGTTCACACTGGGCTTTCTCGCCATGACAGTGGTGCTCTTACTTGGAATCCAGAAGGTGGACTACAAAAAGGGATTCGTGGGTCTGATCATCCTGTGCGGTCTGTTTAACCCGTCGATCAGCCAGATCCTCGAGACCACATCCACATCCTACGCGCCGACGTCCCAGATCGCCATGTACAACAGCATGCTGCCTATCGTCATGCTGATCTTCTCCGCCCTGATCAACAAGGAATACCCGACGAGGCGGCAGCTTATGTTCGTTCTGGTCTGCGTGGCCGCAGTTTGAAATCGCGGTGCTTTACATGGGAATCGGATCCTGCGTGATTGCGTTTTTATCCATGACATACGCTTCTGCGAACCTGCCCTTTGCGGTGTACGCGTCGACCTGCACGCTGAGCACAGTCATCGCCATCATCTCCGGTGTCGTCCTTCTGCATGAGGTATTCACCCCGGTTCAGATCGTGGGCACGGTTGTGATCCTCACGGGAATCATTGGAATCAGCCTGTCCTATGATAAAGGGGATCAGGAGAAGAAGCGGTTTCATCTGGAGAAAAAGTAAGATCCCAGTCTGGAACCGCTGCGATGTGTCTGAAAGAAGCTTTCAATGGCGGACAGTTACATTTTCGGAAGAATTTCTGTTATAATTCTGACGTTTTTCTGAAATTTGCGAAAAAGGCTTGGAAGAGGTACCTTTATTCCCGGTTTCATGTTAAAATATGGGTACAAGTAGCTGTGAAGGTATGGAACAGTTACGAATACGATCAACATGGTGAGGAGAACACTGGGAAAAGAGGGGAACTTATGGATTGGAAGAAGATCAGACAGGCAGTCCGCACAGTGCTGGCGGCCGTATTGATCTGCGCTGCATCGGTGGGAATCACCGGTGACCCGGCATACGCGGCGGATATGGGCGCAGTGTACGGAATTTATGAGCACGGAACCGGTTGGAGTGAGTACCACGGTGACAGTAAAACGGCGCGTGCTGGAAACGGAAGCTATGTGACGGCGATCCGCGCAAGTCTTCAGGGACAGCCGGAAGGAATGAGCGGCACGCTTTCTTACCAGGTGAACTTAAGCGGAACCGGCTGGCTTTCCTGGCAGGAAAATATGACTCCGAACGGAAGTACCGAGACAGATATGCCACTGGAAGCGGTCCGCATGACATTTACCGGACAGCTTGCGGAGAATTATGATGTTTATTACTCTGTATATCAGAACGGATTCTGGACAACTCCGGTGAAGAACGGGGAGACCGCGGGAACCGAGGGACATGGACTCCGCGTGGATGGTCTCTGGGTAACAGTAACGGGAAAAGGCGCAGAGGCGCCGGAAGGTCCGACTGGAAAGAGCGTTGACGCGACAAGACCGATGGTTGCGTTGACTTTTGATGACGGTCCGTCGAAGTATACGACACGGATCCTGGATTCCCTGGAGGCGAACGGCGGAAGGGCCACATTTTTTATGGTGGGAAACCGCGTTGCGTCCTATGCGTCTACCGTAAAGCGCATGGCGGATCTCGGCTGCGAGACGGACAGCCATACCTGGGCGCATACATACCTGACAGGAATGTCTGAGGGAGAGATCTTACAGAGCCTGAACCAGACCCGTGATGCCATCGTGGCAGCAGGCGGAAACGCGCCGAAAGGTGTCCGCCCGCCGGGAGGAAAGATCAACGATGCCAGCAAGGCAGTGCTCGCAAAGGCGGGAATGCCGTCTATCGTCTGGTCCGTGGATACTCTGGACTGGAAGACGAGAAACGCGCAGCACACCATCGACACAGTTCTGAACCAGGTACAGGATGGAGATATCATCCTGATGCATGACCTCTATGAGCAGAGCGCCATTGCGGCGGAGACACTGATCCCGGAACTCACGAGAAGAGGTTATCAGCTTGTGACAGTCAGCGAGATGGCGGAGCTTCGCGGCGGTATGGCAGCGGGGCAGTCCTACGGACATTTCCGATAGTCAAAAAATAGGGTGCCAGGCTATCTGTGGACGCATATATGCGGACCCAACAAAACAGATATGGTCCTATTGTCAGGCATTAGAATGATTCGAATGCCGGAGAGAGAAAACTTTAGCAGAAATAAAAAAGATATTGCAGAATGAAATAAACTGTGATATTCTGTTAACGAACAAATAAATATCGTTCTTCGGGGCGGGGCGCAATTCCCCACCGGCGGTATAGTCCGCGACCTGCGAAAGCAGCTGATTTGGTGAAATTCCAAAACCGACAGTATAGTCTGGATGAGAGAAGAAATTGTATGACAGGAGTAGTTCATTCGAGCCCCGGACTTTTTTCAATGGTCCGGGGCCTTTTTAGTTTACATGGACAGGGAATCATCCCATGTGTCCGGGTGAGCCGGCAATCCTGCACAGCAATTCCTTGTAACAGAAGAACAACAAGTACAAGGAGGAACATTTATGAACCAGAACAAAGTATTAAGTGTCAGAAATCTCGTGCTGATCGCCATGTTCAGTGCGCTCGCAGCCGTACTGGAGACGATCCAGGTGGCAGTTCCGTTTGCACCGCCGTTTTACAAGCTGGACTTCGCGGAGCTCCCGGTACTGATCGGCGGCTTTGCCATGGGACCGGCCCCGGCAGCCCTGATCGCGATCGTTAAGAACCTCTTAAAGCTGCTCTTAAACGGAACAAGCACTTACTATGTCGGCGAACTCGGAAACATCATCGGAAGCTGCATGTTCTCCGTACCGGCAGCCCTGCTCTACCGCAGACATAAGACGAAAAAGACAGCTATGGTGGCTCTCGTTGTCGGCGTCATCTGTGCTATCGTCGGCGCTGTATTCGTAAACTGCGCGATCACACTTCCGTTCTACGCAAAAGTTGCTTTCGGCGGAATCGAGAACATCATCGCAATGGGAACAAAGATCAACCCGGCAGTTACAAACCTGTATACATTCGCGATCTTCATGATCGTACCGTTCAACCTCGTAAAATGCGGACTGAACGCCATCGTGACAGCACTTGTATATAAGCATGTCAGCGTGATCATCCATGCAGGAGTTCACAGAGAAAAGAAAACTGAAAATACGGCGGCATAACGCCTGAAAATGGGAGATCCCCCGGAATAGAGGCGGCGAAAGAGCCGCAACTGTCCGGGGGTTACGTTTTATGTGAGAAAAGAGCGAAAATCTGCACCGGCACAAAAGCCGCGCAGGCAGGTGCCTGCAGCACTTGTCGGGGAATGACCGAAATGAGGTGCTGAAGCGGCAGTGACTTAAGAAACGGAGAAAATAAAATGGTAAGATATTATAATGAACTGACAAGACTGGAAATGGAACAGGTCGACAAGGACGAGACGGTGGTCATGATCCCGGTGGGAGCGCTGGAACAGCACGGAAACCAGTGCCCGCTGGGTACAGACGAGATCATCGCGGAGGGAACAGCGAGACGGATCAAAGAAGCGCTTGACAGGGAGATCCCGGACTACCCGATGTTAATCTTCCCACTGATCCCGGTGGGACTCAGCACGGAACATGTGAATTTCTGTGGCTCTGTTACTTTAAAGCCGGATACCTTTTATCATGTTCTCTACGACATCTGCAAAGGCCTGGCGCATCACGGATTCAAGAAGATCGCGGTCTTAAACTGCCACGGCGGAAATTCCCCGATCATCCAGGTTTTGAGCAGGGAACTGAGAAGAGAGCTCGGAATCGCCGTGTTCATCATCAACTGCGGTGCGTTCTTCGGAAACCAGGCGGTAAAAGATACCGTGACACCTGGAAATATCTGGGATTTCCACGGTGGCGAGATGGAGACATCCATGGTCCTGGCGGAGCGCCCGGAGACAGTAAAACTGGAGACCTCTGAGGCAGGAATTCCGAGAAAATTCATGGGAAATAAGACATTTACTGTATACGGTCCGATCACCCTGGGCTGGGTATCGGAAGAGTGGGAGACCGAGGACGGAAAGCCCATCGGAATCGGCGGCGATCCAAGCGGGGCTACGGCGGAGAAAGGAAACCAGATCTACGACAGCTTTTGTGAGTCGATTCTTTCGGGACTGAAAGAAATCAGAAAGTGGAAAGATTAACCCCCGGAAAGCCTGTAAATACGCAGGAAATCTGTTGCAACCATAACTTTCATGTGCTAAACTGAATACGCAATTGAACAAGGTAAGGTGCTGCGTTTTATGCAGCACCTTTATCATTAGGCAGAGTAATAGAATCGAGAGTGCAGAACATGAATACAAAAGTAGTTCGTATCAAAGAGGAAGAGAAGACAAGAGAGGCGCTGGAAAAGAATCCGGGGCTTTTGGAGGCGGCTGAGATCTTAAGAAACGGCGGTCTCGTGGCGTTCCCGACGGAGACCGTTTACGGCCTCGGCGCGAACGCGTTGAATGAGGAAGCGGCAAAGAAGATCTACGCGGCAAAAGGACGTCCGTCCGACAACCCGCTGATTGCCCATATTTCCTGCATCGAGGAGCTTCCGGCGATCGTGAAGGAGATCCCGGAGGCGGGAAGAAAGCTGGCAGAAAAATACTGGCCGGGTCCGCTGACCATGATCTTCCCGAAAAAGGATATCGTGCCTTACGGAACCACCGGCGGCCTTGACACCGTTGCGGTCCGCATGCCGGTAGATCCGGTGGCAAACTGCCTGATCCATCTCGCAGGTGTTCCGATCGCGGCGCCGAGTGCCAACACTTCCGGAAGACCGAGCCCGACAAAGGCGGAACATGTCATCGAGGACATGGACGGAAAGATCGAGATGATTATCGACGGCGGAGCTGTGGGAATCGGCGTGGAATCCACCATCGTGGATGTGTCCAGCGAAGTCCCGACACTTCTCAGACCGGGCGCGATCACCATCGAGATGCTTCGCGAGACACTGGGACAGGTGGATATCGATCCGGTGATCTTAGGACCGGTCAGCGGCGATATCAAACCGAAGGCGCCGGGAATGAAGTACCGCCATTATGCCCCGAAGGCGGACATGACACTGGTGGAGGGCGACATGGACAAGGTCGTTGCCTACATCAATGAGCAGACGAAGAAAGCGGAGGCAGAGGGAAAGAAAGTTGGCATCATCTGCACCGAGGAAAGCCGGGAGATGTACCAGGGCGGAAACCTCGAGGTGATCGGAAGCCGGGAACATGAGGAGACAGTGGCCCACAACCTGTTTGCGGTGCTGCGTGACTTCGATGCCCGCAAGGTGGACTGCATTTTCTCAGAGAGCTTTTCCAAGGATCAGCTCGGCCAGGCGATCATGAACCGTCTGTGTAAAGCAGCTGGATACCACATCGTGAACGTATAAAAATTATCGGAAAGTCTGCATTTGCTGTGCAGGCTGTAGAAAAATACGATTGCTGAAAGTTTGAATGGAGGACGATCTATGTCAGAGAAGAGAAACGGATATATTACCTGGGACGAATACTTCATGGGAGTCGCAAAGCTTTCCGCTATGCGCTCCAAAGACCCGAATACACAGGTGGGTGCCTGCATCGTGAGCGAGGACAACAAGATCCTGTCCATGGGCTACAATGGATTCCCGAAGGGCTGTTCCGATGACGAGTTCCCGTGGGACAAGATGGACGAGGATCCGTATAACAGAAAATATTTCTATGTGACACACAGTGAGCTGAACGCGATCTTAAACTACCGCGGCGGCAGTCTGGAAGGCAGCAAGCTCTATGTGACCCTGTTCCCGTGCAACGAGTGCGCGAAGGCGATCATCCAGGCGGGTATCCGAACCATCGTCTACGAGAGCGACAAGTACGCAAATGACGCGTCCACACGGGCGTCCAAGAGAATGCTGAATGCCGCAGGCGTGCGGTATTACCAGTACAATCCGACAGGACGCAAGATCGAGTACCGGGTATAACGGAGGAACGAATGAAATTTTTGCTGGCGGCGATCAACGCCAAATATATCCACTCAAATCCGGGTGTCTACAGCCTGCGCGCCTTCGCGCGAACGAAGATCCCAGGGGCGGATATTGAGATCGGAGAATATACCATCAATCATCAGATGGACTTAATTTTACAGGATATCTACAGGAGAAAGCCGGATTTTATCGGCTTTTCCTGTTATATATGGAATGTTTCCTATGTCATGGAGATCGTCCGTGATGTGAAGAAGGTGCTGCCTGAGGTGGAAATCTGGCTCGGTGGCCCGGAAGTGTCCTATGACGCGAAAAAAGTGCTGACCAGGGAGCCGGATGTCTGCGGCGTTATGCGCGGGGAAGGCGAGCTGACATTTACGGAGCTTGTGCGGGCATATCTGAAAAGGGAAGAGCTGTGCGCAGCAGGATATACTGATAGCGAATCAGAGATACAGAATCAGGAGAAGACTCCGGGCAGTGAAGAAAATACTCGGCAGTTGAAAAGCGGACAAGTAGAGACCAGTGATTGCAGAGACTTAGATCACATTCCGGGAATCACTTACCGCGCCGAAAACGGCGAGATCGTGGAACATGGTCCCCAGCGCCTTCTGAGTCTGGACGAGATCCCGTTCTATTATGACGATATGGCTGGATTCGAGAACAGGATCGTCTACTACGAGAGCAGCCGCGGATGCCCGTTCTCCTGCAGTTACTGCCTTTCTTCCATTGATAAGACCGTGCGTTTCCGGAGTCTCAAATTTGTACTCCCGGAACTGCAGTTTTTCCTGGATCATAAGGTGCCGCAGGTAAAGTTTGTGGACCGTACCTTCAACTGCAAGCGGGATCACACCTTAGGGATCTGGCGGTATCTCGTGGAACACGACAACGGGATCACGAACTTCCATTTTGAGGTCTCTGCAGACATTTTTGACGAGGAAGAACTGGCGCTGATCGGAAAAATGCGCTCGGGCTTGATCCAGCTTGAGATCGGCGTCCAGTCCACAAATCCGGACACGATCAAAGAAATTCACAGACATATGGGTCTTGTGAAGTTAAAGCAGGCGGTGGACCGGGTCTACGATTACCGGAATACCCATCAGCATCTCGATCTGATCGCGGGACTGCCCTATGAGAATTACGAGTCCTTTATGCGTTCTTTCGACGATGTCTACCGGATGCGTCCAGACCAGCTTCAGATGGGATTTTTAAAAGTATTGAAGGGATCTTACATGGAAGAGCAGGTCGCGGCATATGATCTGAAATACCGTGGAATTCCGCCATACGAAGTCCTTTCCACGAAGTGGCTGCCCTACAGCGACGTGATCCGGTTAAAGGGCGTGGAGGATATGGTGGAGGTCTACTACAACAGCGGACAGTTCCCGGCGACCATGAAGCTTCTTGAGAAGAAATTCGCGAGACCATCGGAAATTTTTACGAGCCTGGCGGAATATTATGAGAAGAACGGGCTGATGGGGATCAGCCACAGCAGACTGGCGCGGTATGAAATCCTGTATAAGTTCTTAGAGGAAAACGAAGCAAAAGCGGAACAGGGTACACCTGCGGCGGAAAACGCGCCAGAAGTGGAACTGAAAATCGGCATGCAAGCCGCAGAAACAACGGTAAAGCCGACGTTATCTAATTTCCACGACAGCTTAATGTACGACCTTTATGTCCGTGAAAACATCAAGAGCCGCCCATCCTTCGCCAGCGACCAGTCCCCATACAAGAAAGAAGTGCGGGAATTTTTTATGGCGGAGGAAGAGAATCCTCAGTGGCTTACGGACTATGCGGGATTTGATTCAAAACAGATGGCGAAAATGGCTCATCTGGAACATATGGAAGACGGAAGTTTTGTGTTGTTCGATTACAGAAAGCGGGATCTGCTGTTAGGGAACGCCAGAACGGTCCGTTTTCAGTATGACCGGAAGGAAAACCGGATGATACCAGCAGAACCAGCATGGATCTGAAGAAAACTGTGCAGATATGTGATGATGCAGTGAAAATAAAGATGGAGAACAGAAATGGCAGATGAAATGATAAATTCTTACGTCGCCCTGGACCTTGAGACAACGGGCATCGGCGCCCGCCACGAAAAGATCACGGAGATCGGCATGGTGAAGGTGATCGACGGCGAGGTCGTTGACACCTACCACACCATGGTAAACCCGCACCGGGAGATCCCAGAGCGGATCGTGGAGCTGACGGGGATCACCGATGATATGGTAAAAGGCGCACCGGAGATCGAGGAGATCCTGGATGAGGTCCTAGCTTTCACGGGAGACCTTCCGCTTCTCGGCCACCAGATCATTTTCGACTACGGTTTTCTCGTGCAGGCCGCGGTAAATCAGAAGCGGAAGTTCGAGAAATACGGGGTCGATACGCTGAAACTCTGCCGCTATCTGATGCCGGGGGAGGAAAAGAAGAACCTGAGCGCCGCATGCGCGTATTTCGAGGTCGCCCAGGACACGGCGCACCGGGCACTTTCCGACGCTTATGCCGCCCACAATCTGTACCGAGAACTGAAAAAAAGGTTCGGCAAAGAACGCCCGGAACTCTTCACTGCCAAAATGCTCCAATACAAGGCAAAAAAGGAACGGACGGCGTCGAAAAGGCAAAAAGAACACTTGCAGGATTTACTAAAATATCATAGAATAGACATAACTGTCGAGATCGATCACATGTCCGGAAATGAGATATCCCGGATGATCGACAAGATCATTTTCCAGTATGGAAGAATCCCGGAAAATGCGAAAAAACAGGGATAGATTTCCGGAACCCTGACAGAATGAATATCAGGGAATATAGTTCGGAATGAGTTACAGGACATGACAGGTGGAATTTTTGATTTGGAATGCGGAATATCGATAAAATCCGATGCAGTTTGTGCAGGACATGGACTGTAACCGAAATGGAAAGCAAGAAGAGGTGAATGTTGTGTTTAACATGAATAATAAAAAGACAAGAAAGATTTTCTCTACCATCGTAATCGTATTAGTTGTGCTCGCAATGGTAGTGCCGATGATCCTCGGCTCCCTTCTTTCTATTTTTTAATCGTGACGGGCAGGAGCCCAAAGATCTATCAGGCAGCAGGAAGGCATCAGTGAGGAGAAAAACATGAAGAATAATGCGTGGATCGCAGGCATGACGGCAATTTTAAGCGCCGGACTTGTCTGGATTTCCCCGGTTTTCACACTGGCAGATGAACGGATCCCGGACGGGGTCTCTGTTGGAGCTGTCAGTCTTTCCGGACTTACGGAGGAGGAAGCCGAAAATCAGATCGAAAGCTATGTAAATGAAAAATTAAATCAGGATATCACGCTTGTGGTAAACGGCACGGAGGCGAAGTCCGACGCGCAGACCCTGGGTGTCGCCTGGGATAACCAGAAAGAGGTGGCTGAGGCCATTCAGGAGACGGAACTCAAGGGAAACCTTGTAAAGCGGTACATGAAGAAGAAAGACCTGGAGGTAAATCCGGTGAAGATCGAGCTGGATCTTTCCGTGGATCAGGATAAGGTATCTTCCTTTGTGTCCGAAAAGTGCGGTTCCGCGGTTGCGGATGCTGTTGACGCGACGATCACAAGAAAAGACGGAAAATTTGAGATCACTCCTTCAAAAGAAGGTCTGACCGTCGATATGGATGCGACAAAAGCGGCTCTCAACGAGGCGTTAAACAGCGAAAATACAGACGCGATTCGCGTGGAGGCGTCTGTGACCGTGAAAAAGCCGAAGGTGACAGAGGAAGATCTCGCGACGATCAAGGATGTTCTCGGAACATTCTCCACCAGCTTTGCGACAAGCGGCGCGTCCCGTTCCACCAACCTTGCGGTCGGCGCGGGAAAGATCAACGGACATGTGCTGATGCCGGGGGAAGTGCTCTCCGGATATGGGTGCATGCACCCGTTCACACTGGAAAACGGATATAAGACGGCAACCGCCTATGAAAACGGCAAGTCCGTTGACAGCATCGGCGGCGGCGTCTGCCAGATCTCAACAACTCTCTACAACGCGTCCTTATATGCGGAACTTGAGATCGTCCAGAGACAGAACCATTCCATGTCCGTCAGCTATGTAAAACCGTCCATGGACGCGGCGATCGCCGGAACTTATAAAGATCTGAAGATTAAAAATCCGTATGACACACCAATCTATATCGAGGGCCATACTCAGGGAAAGACCCTGACATTTACGATCTACGGAAAAGAGACGAGACCGTCTAATCGGACTCTGGCATTTGAGTCTGAGACAATTTCCACGACTCCGTCCCCGACTCAGGAGATTCAGGACCCGAGTCTCCCGGTCGGTCAGCGCGTAAAAGTGGAATCCGGACATACGGGATTAAAATCGAAATTATATAAATGCGTCTATGTGGATGGACAGCTGCAGGAACGCACCCTGTTGAATTCTGACACATATAACGCGTCAAAGACCGTTTACCGTGTTGGTACCGGAGTTGCGGCACCGGCAGAGACGACACCTGCGGAGACAGCAGCACCTGCGGAAACAGAGGCTGCGGCCCCGGAGACACAGGCACCTGAAACTGCGGCACCTGAAACCGCGGCCCCGGAGACAGCCGGACTGAAGCCGGGTGAAAACTACGGTCCGGGAATGGGTACCCCGGTGGGAGAGAGCGCGGCTTAGGCCGCATGGAAAAGAGACCGGAATCATGAGAAAAATTAAACGCGAGCCTAACGGAGCCGGAATCTTTCGACCGGGACAAGACCTGGTAGTTGCAGGGACTGTCGGAAAAAACGGTGTGAAGACGGCTTTGTCGGCAAAAGAAAAAGAGATATCAGCCCGTTTCCCGGAATGGTTTGTCAGACGGATCCGGCAACAGGCAGAAGAAAAAACGGAGCTGATTCCAGACCTGCTTCAAGACTGCGATGCAGGAGAATGGGAAGAGGTTTCTGAGGGAGGGATCCTGGCGGCTCTTTGGACCATTTCCGGAGCCTATGAACAGGGAATCTCATTTGAACTCAGAAAGATTCCGATTGCACAGGAAACCGTCGAGATCTGCGAACTGTTTGACCTGAATCCGTACCGGCTTTCGTCGGGGGAATGCCTTTTGATGGCGGTTCGGAACGGCGGAGACGCTGTGAAGATTTTAAACGAAGCGGGGATACCGGCAGCGGTGATCGGAAAGGTTGAAAAGGGCATCGCAAGGAAAATGACCGGAATCGGGGCAACAGGCTTTCTGGAACGTCCGATGCAGGATGAAATATACAAAATATCCGGAAGCAGGCAATAGTGGAAAAGGTATACAACAGGTATGCAATAAGGAGGACTTTAAAATGCGTGAAAAAATTTTGGCGATTATCGAAAAAAACAGCCGGATCGACTTAAAGGATCTTGCCGCCCTTCTGGGGGAAAGTGAAGCAGCTGTCGCAAATGAGATCGCGGAGATGGAAAAGGAAAATATTATCTGTGGCTATCATACAATGATCAACTGGGATAATACCGGAGACGAGAAAGTGATCGCACTGATCGAGGTCAAGGTTACTCCGCAGAGAGGGATGGGATTCGATAAGATCGCAGAGCGGATCTACCAGTACAGCGAGGTAAACTCTGTATATCTGATGTCAGGCGCGTTCGATTTCACCGTTATCATAGAAGGAAAGACGATGCGGGAGGTCGCACAGTTTGTATCGGAAAAACTCTCTACAATGGATTCCGTGCTCAGCACAGCAACTCATTTTGTCCTTAAAAAATATAAGGATCATGGAACTGTAATGGCTGAAAAGCCGGTTGATGAAAGGATGATGATTACACCGTGAGAAATCCGTTATCTGATAAAATCGTAATGATCCCGCCGTCCGGGATCCGCAAATTTTTTGATATTGTGAGTGAGATGAAGGATGCGATCTCCCTCGGAGTCGGTGAGCCGGACTTTGATACTCCGTGGCATATCCGTGAGGAAGGGATTTATTCCCTCGAAAAGGGTCGTACCTTTTATACATCCAACTCAGGCTTAAAAGAGCTGAAAATCGAGATATGCAATTATCTGAAGAGACGTTTTGATGTAGAATATGCCTATGACCGTGAGGTTATGGTGACGGTTGGAGGCAGCGAGGCCATTGATATCGCTCTCCGTGCGATGTTAAATCCGGGAGACGAGGTCCTGATTCCGCAGCCAAGTTATGTTTCCTATACACCGTGTACGATCCTCGCAGACGGTGTTCCGGTAACGATCCAGCTCGAGGAGAAGGATCAGTTCCGCCTGACAAAGGAAAAGCTTCTTGAAAAAATCACACCGAAGACAAAGATCCTGATCCTTCCTTTCCCGAACAACCCGACAGGATCGATTATGGAAGCGGAGGATCTTGCGGAGATCGCAAAGATCTGTGTTGAAAAGGATCTGTTTGTCATTTCCGATGAGATCTATTCTGAGCTTACCTATAAAGGACAGCACTGTACGATTGCGGCGTTTCCGGGAATGAAGGAGAGAACCGTCCTGATTAACGGTTTTTCTAAGTCCTATGCGATGACAGGCTGGCGTCTCGGATACGCATGTGCACCGGAAATTATCTTAAAGCAGATGTTAAAGATCCATCAGTTCGCGATCATGTGTGCACCGACAACAAGCCAGTACGCAGCGATCGAGGCTCTGAGAAACGGTGACAGTAACGTGCTTGAGATGCGCGAGGCTTATGATCAGAGAAGGCGTTTTCTCGTAAAGGCGTTTCGCGACATGGGATTCGACTGCTATGAGCCTCAGGGAGCATTTTATGTATTCCCGAGCATTAAAAAATTCGGTATGACCTCCGATGAGTTTGCGTTGAAGCTTCTTGAGGAGGAGAAGGTTGCCGTTGTTCCGGGAACAGCATTCGGCGATTGCGGAGAAGGATATTTAAGGATTTCTTACGCGTACTCCCTAAACGATCTGAAACGTGCCCTCGAGAGAATCGAACGGTTTGTGAAAAGACATCTGAACGATACGGAAAAGTAAAAAGCACCCCGGCCTGATCATGAACGTGGTCGGGGCGGGGGATTTTGCATTTTACCGGATTATAACGTTTCAGCAGATCTGCGCACCTGATGTGTGCCGGCGGCGCACGTTTAGCATGGAACGAAGCGGAACGCAGAACATATTGGAGTTGATTTTTGCACACAACTGTTGCCCTTGCATCCAGAAGAAGCTTCTGGCGGTGGACTGAACAGTTATACAGCAGACAGGAATAAACAGGAATGAATATTGTTTTATATGAGCCGGAAATGCCGGCTAATACAGGGAATATCGGGCGGACCTGTGTGGCGACAAACACGAAGCTGCACCTGATTGAGCCGCTGGGATTTAAGCTTAGTGAAAAGCATCTCGTCCGCGCAGGACTGGATTACTGGGATAAGCTGGACGTAACAGTATACAGCGATTATCAGGATTTTCTAAAGAAAAACCCGAATGCGAAGATTTATATGGCGACCACCAAAGGGGAACATGTATATACGGATGTTTCCTATGATCCTGATGCCTACATTATGTTTGGCCCGGAGAGTCGTGGAATCCCGGAGGAGCTTTTAGTTGAAAATCGTGAAAACTGCATCCGGATTCCGATGTGGGGAGATATCAGGTCGCTGAATCTCTCGAATTCTGTTGCAATCGTTCTGTACGAGGCACTCAGACAGAACGGATTTGAGAGAATGACGATGGAAGGCCATCTACACCATCTGCAATGGAAAGAATAGACAGGCAGCAGTGCTGTCCGAAAAAGTATAAAAAAGCAGGAAAGAGAGAAAAAAATTGTGATGGACGAACAATGGGAGAAAGAATTCCGCGAACGGATCCATGAATTCGTGGAAACGATCAATAAGTTTGATAAGGGAGAACTCGACCGGAAGACATACAAGGGAGTTTCCGGCGGATTAGGAAGCTATGCGCAGCGGGATCCGCAAAGACATATGCTGCGGCTCAGAATGGCAGGAGGAAACCTGACAAAAAAACGTCTGGAATTTCTTGCAGAGGCGGTAAAGGACTACGGTGTAGAGCTCATGAAGCTTACGACCTGTGAAACGGTACAGCTTCACGATTTAAAGGCTGATCAGGTTCCGATTCTCATGGAAAAAGCCATAGATAGCGAGATTATAAGCCTTGGTGGTGGTGGAGATAACCCGAGAAACATTATGGCAAGTCCGCTTTCCGGAGTCCAGCAGGGTGAGAATTTTGACGTTCTGCCATATGCGGAGGCAGCGGCAGAGTATTTGCTCTCCATTGCAGGCGATATCCATATGCCGAGAAAATTAAAGGTTGCATTCTGCAACGGCGCGGATGATTCTGTACACAGCGCGTTCCGCGATATGGGCTTTATGGCAAAACCGGACGGAACATTTATGCTCCGCATTGCCGGAGGTCTCGGCGGCGGCTATAAGATGGGGGTTCTTGTGGATGACCATGTTGCACCCGATGAGATTCTGTATTACATCCGCGCTATGATCGAGACATTCTGTCAGCACGGAAATTATGAGAACCGTGCCAAAGCCCGCACTCGCTTTATGCAGGAAACTCTTGGCATTGACGGTTTAAAGGCTGCGTTCCTTGAAAATGTGGCGAAATTTAAAGAAAAAGGCGGACTGGATCTTCATGTGGAAGCCAGACCTGTAACGAAAACCGGTTACGGAGAAATTCATGACAGGCGCGTGACCGCGCAGAAGCAGCCGGGACTCTATGCTGTGGCGTATCATCCGATTGGTGGATGTCTTCCGGCGGGAAAACCGGCGGAGCTTCTCAGACTTATAAAAGAAATTCCGGGGGCTGAGTGCCGGGTCGCACCGCATGAGACGATCTACATCATCAACTTGACGGCAGATGAGGCGAAGAAGGTCCTTGAAGCGACAAATGACGGTGCGCAGAGCATATTTGAGAACAGCGTAGCCTGTATTGGATCTGCAATCTGCCAGCAGGGCGTAAGAAATAGCCAAGCAGTACTCAGGGCGGCCGTAGAGGCGGTTCGTGAAGTCGGGATACCGGACGGAGCGCTTCCTAAAATCTGTATTTCCGGATGTCCGTCCAGCTGCTCCGGACATCAGGCAGCGGAAATCGGTTTTCAGGGCGCAGCGAAGACGGTGGACGGAAAACCTGAATCAGCATTTAAAATGTTTGTTGGCGGAAGTGATACACTAGGATCCGCAAAATTCGGCGAGGCCGGAGCTGTGATCTTAGAGCGCGACATGCCAAAGTTCTTCGTAGAACTCGGAAAGACGGTTGCTGATTCGGGTACAGACTGGAAGACATGGATCGCAGGACATGAGAGTGAATTCCGGGTGATTGTTGAGAGGTATACCTGAACTGTTCGCTGGGGCTGTGCGTCTGCCGGATAGCTCGGCAAATTGAAGTAGATAGAGGAGAAGACAAAAAATGATGAAAAAAAATTTTGCGATTATGGGAATGGCGGTAATTATTGGAACGACTGCTCTTTCCGGCTGCGGATTCCAGGATAAACAGGAGACTGTGCAGACAGAAACAGAAAAGGAAGAGGTCAGGATCAGCATACCGGACGATCAGTCTGCTGAATCGAAGGATGAAATCAATGCGACTGAAAAAGACCCGACCGCAGAAATCCAGAAAACCGGTAACAGCACAGGAGAAAGCACGGACACTTCTCTGGATGCACAGTCTGCAGCACTCTTTAAGGAGCTTGCGGCATGCAGCTTCACATTTTCCAGTGGTGCAGGGGCATGGAGTACGGAACTGACAGTCAATGAGGACGGTTCCTTCTCCGGATTTTACCATGATTCCGACATGGGTGACAGCGGGGATGGATATCCGGACGGAACAGTGTATACGTGTGATTTCACAGGTAAGTTCGCACCGGTTGAGAAGGTTGACGAATATACATATAAGACGAAGCTGGAAAAGCTTGAGAGCAAGGAAAAAGCCGGAAAAGAAGAACTGGCTGACGGAATGAAATATGTCTACAGTACGCCATACGGTCTTGACGACGCAGTCGATATTTATATTTATGTTAAGGGAACTCCGGTGAGCAAACTTCCGGAGGAATATCTGGAATGGGTGACATTTCCTTTGAATGGTGCAAAAACACTTCCATTCTATGGAATCTTTAACGAAACGGCCGGAACGGGTTTCTATGGCTATGACGAAACGGAGACTAATGGAAGCGGAATCACAGAGGACAGTGAGACGTCAGAGGAAACAGGCAGTATGGGAACGGTACAGATAGAATCCGGCAGCATGGATGGTCTGATTGACACTCTGAATCAGGAGTCTGCAATCAACGAGCGACTTCAGAAGGAGGCTCTGACACAGGACGAGATGAACCAGCTGAGTGAAGAGCTGTACAAGGTATGGGACGCACAGCTGAATACAACATGGAAACAGCTGAAAAATACGCTGGATGCGGCTACAATGGAAACCGTGACAAAACAGCAGCGGGAATGGATCAAGGAACGGGACAAAAAGATCGAGGAAGCCGGAAAAGACTATGAAGGCGGAAGTCTCCAGCCCATGATCAAGAGCACGGAGGGGGCTGAGCTGACTAAAACCCGTGTATATGAACTGTTTGATTATCTCAGATAAGGTGCTCGAAATACCGGAGATTCGTTACCGGTTAGACAGCGCATGAACCGTAACTCCATAATTGCGGGAATTTGAGTGCTGAGTGCAGAAATTAGTAAGTGTTCAGGTAACTGTCCAGTAGGGCTGCGCAATCCTTGCGCAGCCCTGTTGTCTTATTCTACATTTCAATCAAGTGAAACTCCACCTGCCGTGCCCGCAGCATCTGCGCCTCCCGGCGATGGCAGGTAAAGATAATAATCTGACCGCCATATACGGATGCGAGCCATTCCAACGCCGTCTTCAGGCGCTCGTCATCATACTGTGTAAAGCTGTCGTCGAAGATCAGCGGGAAGCCGGAGCCGGATCCCTGGAGAAGCTTCGCGGCGGCGAGACGCAGGGCGAGGTAGACCTGGTCCATGGTTCCGCTGCTGACGTTCTCAAGCGGGACGAGCTTCGTCTTCGTATTTAAGAAGACATTCAGGTTCTCATCGATGCTCATGCTGTCATAGATCCCGCCGGTAATTCCGGTGATATACTGGGACGCCTCTTTGTTCAGGTAGAGTCCGAAAGAATCCCGGATCGAGGAGGAGAGATCTGCCATGGTCTCCATGGCGAGGTCGATGGCAGCAATTTCATCGTGGATCCTGTCGTTTTCTGCCAGTGTTCGTTTTAATGTCTTCGCCTTATTCTTGCAGTTGCTTAAGTGTTCTAACTTCTTCTCAAGCTCCCATTGGGTCCGCTGCTGTTTCTCAATCATCTCACTGCAGCCGGCCTGTTTTGTCTGGAGGTTGCTTAAGTCCTCTAAGAACTTCTTGATCTCCGTCTCAGACTGAGTTACCATATCGCAAAGCTTCGAAAATTCCCCCATTCTTGCCCGAAACGCGTTCATTGCGTCCTCAGACACCGTAGAATCACCGAGATGACTCGCGAGAAGAGCACCGAGTTCTGCAGAAGTATGGTCGAACATCCTGTGATACTCTTTGTCTTTCTGGCGGATGAGCAGAGAGCTGATAAAGAAAATCAAAGCCGCAACCGTCGCGGCACCGCAGAACGGAAGATAAGCGGTAAGGTTGAAGTATCCAAGTGCTGCCGCAGCTCCCAGCCCTGCGATTCCAAGAACTGCTGTGAGACCGGACAGAACTTTCCGGGACTTTTTATTACACTCCGCATTCAGAGCGTTATACTCGCTGTAAAGCTTTTCTGCATCGGCAGACATGGTATCCACGGAAGCGCGGTCCGTAAATCCGTTGTCGGCCAGTACCTTTTTCCCGTTCGCCAGCTTCTCATCCAGATCCTTTTTCTGCACCTGAGTATTGTCGATCAGGCCTTTTACCTGGGTCCGCATGTTCTGGTAGGCGGCGAGCTGGTTCTCATACTCCGGACCGGCGATCTCCGTCTCCACACTCCGGATCTCAGCAAGAAGAGAGGTAAACTCCCGGCTCGCCTCCGGGATCAGACCCGCCTCGAGAGAACGTTTCTGGTTCCGCAGAAACGCGGTGGCCTTTGTAATATTTAAGGAAATATTGCCGGTGGTATTCATATTGGCAATATAATTCTTGAGTTCCGTTACCATCCCGTCCTCGGTGGCGCTCTTCAGCTGCCCGATGCTGATGGTGTTGTTGTACATGGTCTCGGTGAGACTGTCCAGGAGACCGGAGACAAATTCCTGTGTGGCCGGTTCCTCAAGTCCCCTTGTCTCGTTGATGATCTTTAAAGACTTATTTTCCTTCCGGAACCGGCGCTCGATGCGGTAGATGGTTCCGTCTTTTTCAAGTCTCAGCCATCCCTCATACGTTCCACTGTTCTCCCAAGGCTCGTACTTTGTATACAGGTCATTCTTTGCCGCCCGTCCGCGTCCGCGCTCGATGCCGAAGAGCATGCCGCGGATAAAGGTGTGAAGCGTGGATTTTCCTGCCTCATTCTTTCCGTAGATGATGTTGATCCCGTCATTGAAGGAGATGGTTCGGTCATGAAATTTTCCGAAACCGTCGATATGTAATTCGAGTAATCTCATGGCTGGCTCCTTTCGTCTTTTGTCATAAGCAGGGCATGGATTCCATAGTACAGGGCTTTCCTCTCCACCGGGCTCATATCGTCCTTCATGAGCGCCTGGATATAAAAGCCGATCATGTCGCTCGGATGTTCCGCGAACAGGGCGTGGAAATCATACTGCGGCTCCGACTCGTCCAGAATCTCGATAATATTCCACTGGCCGGAGAGAAAATCAAGGTCGAAGCTGATATCCGGGTCTCGCATGCCGCGGATCCGGAAGCGGTAGATATTTCCGGCACCGCGCTTGCGGATCTCGTCGGCGATGATCTGGGAAAGCTCGGTGTTTGTCGTCTGGGGCGTCACATTGACCACGAGAGGGATATACTGGGCCTGGCAGACTTCCTTGAACTGCAGGGATGTCACATGCCCGCTGGTGGTGTCGATTTCGCCGATAAAATATCCGTGAGGTCCGGTCTCCGTCATGTCAAGCGGCTCCGGGGAACCGGCGTATGCCATGCGGTTTTCCAGGAGAACCTCCGGTTTGTGGATATGTCCAAGGGCGATGTAGGAGAACGGGGATGCTGCCAGTGCATTCCGGTCAAATGGGACATGTTTTGCGTCGCCGCCGTGGAGCATAAGGATCCTGGTGCGTCTTGATGCCGGGAGCGAGATATTGTCGGCCTTCGCCTCGGTGATCTCGGCCGTGTGGTAGCTGAAGCCGTAAACTTCAGTGTTCAGCTCCTCGAAATAGACGGAAGAGAGGTTCTCGTCCATCAGAAATGTGACGTTCGGTGCCCAGGTGAAGCTCAAGAGGGCGGAACTTTTCCGGATCCGGTCATGGTTGCCTGCGATGATGACAACGCGGGTTCCCGGAATCGTGGAGAACAGGTAGTTGACCTCTTTCAGATCCCGCGCTAAGGGCTGGCGGTGGAATAAGTCACCGGAGATCAGAAGAAGGTCCGCGCGGGAGTCCCTGGCGTCCTCGATGATCCCCTGGAACGTCAGACGGATCGCCTGTTCCCGCTTTTTGCCCCAGGGCTTATCGCTGTCCGGGATCATGCCCCAGTGGATATCGGCGGTGTGGATAAATTTCATACATTCCTCCATAGTGTTGAAATCGAAAAGGAGCGCAACAGATCTCTGTGCGCTCCCTTGCGGCTGCCATGCATCGAAAGGACGCGGCGGGCTGCTGTTTTCTATAATTCGCAGTTATTAACGGTACGCGGGAACGGGATCACGTCGCGGATATTGCCCATTCCTGTGAGGTACATGACGCAGCGCTCGAAGCCGAGACCGAAACCGGAGTGGCGGACGCTGCCGTATTTTCTGAGGTCAAGATAGAAGTCGTAGTCTTCTTTCTTTAATCCAAGCTCGTTCATGCGCTCGAGAAGCTTGTTATAGTCTTCCTCACGCTGGCTGCCGCCGATGATCTCGCCGATGCCCGGAACGAGGCAGTCCATAGCTGCAACGGTCTTTCCGTCCGGATTTAACTTCATGTAGAACGCCTTAATCTCCTTCGGGTAGTCGGTGACGAATACCGGTTTCTTGAAGATCTTCTCTGTCAGATAGCGCTCATGCTCTGTCTGGAGATCGCAGCCCCAGAATACCTTGTAATCAAACTCGTCGTTGTGCTCCTTAAGAAGCTTTACAGCCTCTGTGTAGGTAACGTGGCCGAATTCGGAATTTAATACGTGGTTTAAGCGGTCAAGAAGTCCCTTGTCGATGAACTGGTTGAAGAAATTCATCTCAGCCGGCGCGTTCTCGAGGACGTAACGGATCACATGCTTTAACATTCCCTCAGCGACAGCCATATTGTCGTCAAGGTCAGCGAATGCCATCTCCGGCTCGATCATCCAGAACTCAGCTGCGTGACGTGTTGTGTTGGAGTTCTCTGCGCGGAAGGTCGGTCCGAATGTGTAAACATTGCGGAATGCCATTGCGTAAGTCTCAACGTTTAACTGGCCGCTTACGGTCAGGCTTGTGTGTTTTCCGAAGAAGTCCTTGCTGTAATCAACAGCGCCGTCCTCTGTCTTCGGAACATTGTCCATATCAAGGGTTGTTACCTGGAACATCTCGCCTGCGCCCTCGCAGTCACTGGATGTGATAAGTGGTGTGTGAACGTAAACGAAGCCCTGCTCCTGGAAGTACTGATGGATCGCATAAGCGATTAAGGAACGCACACGGAATACAGCCTGGAAGGTGTTTGTACGCGCGCGAAGGTGCGGAATCGTACGAAGGTATTCGAATGTGTGGCGCTTTTTCTGAAGCGGGTAGTCTGTGCTGGAAGCACCCTCAACGGCAACTTCTGTTGCCTGGATCTCGAACGGCTGCTTTGCCTCCGGTGTTGCAACGAGAGTACCTTTTACGATGATGGAAGCGCCGACGTTTAATTTGGAGACCTCAGCGAAGTTTGCCATTGTGTCATGGTAAACGATCTGTAAGGTATCGAAGCTTGTACCGTCGTTTAATACGATAAAGCCGAATGCCTTGGAGTCACGAATGCTGCGGATCCATCCGCCGACAGTGATCTCCTTATCTAAATATTTCTCACGCTCTTTAAAGAGCTCTTTGACTGTTGTCAACTGCATGATCTTTCCTTCTCCTTATATATCTCTTCTTTAAATATGCAATCTGCTATTAGTATAGCGTATTTTGGGTGGGGATTCAAGGTGAAATGGGCAAAGAAGCCCGGAAATATGGCGCTTTTGCACGTCGCAGCCCGCATAAAATTAAAAACAGAGTTGAAAAATTATTGGCATTGACGCAAAATAGAGAACAAGATCAATGACGGAGGCGGTTTCATGGAACTGTATCAGTTAAAATATTTTTTGATGGCGGCAAAATATGAGAATATTTCGAAAGCGGCGCAGGAACTGCGGACATCACAGCCGTCGGTGAGCAGGGCGATCCATGCGTTGGAGGAAGAGCTGGGGATCGAGCTTTTGCTGCGGTCCGGGAGAAATGTCAGCCTGACTTACGAGGGACAGCTGTTTCAGGAGAAACTGATCCCGGTGCTTCAGGAACTGGACACGATAGAAAAAGACATGATCGAGTCGGAAAGAAGCCGGAAAGAGGTGATCCGCCTGAATATGCTGTCCGCGGCAACGATCCTGCCCGGAGTGATACGGGAATTTAAGAAACAGAATCCCAATGTGTATTTTAAGATCATGGAGCGGAAAGAGGGAACACAGTGGGATTTCTGCGTCAGGAGCTCTCTTCCGGATGTAGCCTATAACAGCGCGGAGAAGCTTCTGGAGGAGAGGGTGCTTCTGGCGGTCAGCAAAGACGGGAACCTTGCGGATAAAGACGTGGTCACGCTGGCGGAACTGAAAAAAGTGCCTTATATCATCCTGCGGGAAGGAACCAACATGCGTGCTATGTCGGATAAATTCTTCCACGAGATCGGTTTTGTGCCTGACACGGAATATGAATGTGACACCCTGTATCTTTTGAGAAATATGGTGCGAGAAGGCCTCGGCGTTGCGATCTGGCCGGAGATCTCCTGGGGAGATGAAACGGTCAGAGAGTTTTTTAACATCACGTTAAAAGAGATCGATATGCCAAGAATGTACAGGACTTTATACC
>CAVFLH010000013.1:0-29213 GCA_963622995.1 uncultured Eubacteriales bacterium
ATAAATAATGTCACATTGTAACAAATGCTACATTTTTTCTTCTTTATCGCCTTAAAAACAGCACTTCTTGACAACTTTTCGACTCAATGATAAAATTTCCATAACTACATGATGTTTCTGTCTGTTCTCGTTTTCGGCAGAAATCTCGGAATTCAAGGAGGCGTTTGGCTTTGGATCGAGAATATTGTGTAAATTTTGAGCCTTATATTAATGAGGAGCTTTCCGGGCTCGTAGAGACATATGGCCGGCGGATCGAGGTGCCTGCCAATACCTACTATATCAAACCTGGACAGAAACTCACAGAAATTTCTTATATCGCAAGTGGAACGACTTCCCATTCCATGTTCGGCATATCCGGGCAGGAAAAGATCTCTTATATCCTCAGCGCCGGATGGTTTCTGACGGAGAGTATGTTTGCCAACGGGAAAATGTTCACGATTGCAGAACGCTACACTTTCGCCCAGACAGACCTTGTTTTGTATAAGATCGATGCGGCAGCATACGAGACCCTGATTGAAAAGAAAGTATTCCGTGATGCCATTATCCGCAGTTTGAGCAACAAGCGGGCATTCTTACAGCGGGAACTCGAAAGTGTGACACTCGAATGCGTGAAAGAGCGTTTGAAGAATTTCTTTGTTCTACTGTCGGATCCTGCATCCAGCAAAGACCGCACCTGGTATCCGTTAAGCCATTATTACACGCACCAGGAGATCGCCTCTATTATAGGAACAAACCGCGTGACCGTAAGCCGCCTGATCAGCGAGCTGGCCCGCGAGGACTTTCTCCGTGTCATCAATAAACGGGTCGAGGTGAACAGTGCTCAAATCAGCGGCTGAACATGGACGTTTGCAACGATCTACAGCTTCGCTCGAGTGTACATCGCAAACACGTTAGTGCATTTTTGTTCAATTGGGATTCTCTGGAATTTCTTATTACGCAAAAAACAGATCCGGCATTTTTGTATGATGTCAGATCTGTTTTTCTTTACTCTTAACCGTTCAATGTTCCGGATACACGGACCGATAAACAGTTACTTTTGTTCTTTATTTTGTTTTCCCATCTCATACATCAGCGCGATTATATGCTTTACGGATGCCTTGTAGTCATCCAGTTTCATATTCTCGTTCGGCGCATGATGGTTTGCGTTCGTATTTCCCGGGCCTACACCGACGATCGGCATCTCCGGCCATGCGCGGTGGAAATAGATTGCCGGGCCACCACCGAGAGCTGTCGGCTCGATCACCATCGGTTTGTCATAAACTTCAGCCGCAGAATGTTCCAGCCAATCCTTTAACGGAATGTCAACGCTGGTTCTTACCGGGGTGTTTCCGCCTCTGCGCACTACTTTTACATCCTCGAATCCATGCTTTTTCAGATGTTCCCGCAGCTGTTCCTCGACCTTGTCCGGGGATTGATTCGCAACCAGATAAAATCCGATCCGCGCGTAGGCCTTGTGCGGCACGATTCCTCTTGCGCCGTTGTAAAGCTCGCCGGCTTCCAGACTGCAGACTGACATGGACGGTTCCATATAGATCTGTTTCTTCAGTTCCAATCCGCTGTTTCCACGCAGGAAAGAAGTGAGTCCCAGCTTTTCCAGCTGTCTCTTTTCTTTATACGGGAACGCGTTTAAGATCTCCTCATCCTTTTTCGTAACTGGGAGAACATCATCGTAAAATCCCTCGATCGTGATCCTCTCATCCGCGCTCTTTAAGCTTGCAAGTGCCCAGACAAGTCTCCATGACGCACTCGGAACATAGGTGCCCATTCTGGCATGCACGTCTTTTTTCGCGGTCTCCACCGACAATTCAAAGCTCACGCTTCCTCTCACGCCGAATCTCGCCCACGGTCTTCCTTCTTCATCGCGGCGTCCATTTTCCCATAAGCAGACATCCGCTTTTGATAATTCCTTAAACTTTTCTGCCTGTTCCCTGGAGAACTTTGATAAGGACGGACTGCTCGTCTCCTCATCGCCCTCAAACAGGAATTTTACATCGATCGGCAGCTTGCCTTTTACCGCGAGGATCGCCTCCACTGCCTGGATTCTCGAGAGAAGCGGTCCCTTGTCATCAGACACGCCTCTTCCATAGAGGACTCCGTCACGGATCTCCGGTTCAAACGGCTCGCTGGCCCATAACTCGTGTTTTCCTTCTTCCACGACATCATAGTGGTTATAGAACAGGAGAGACGGATGCTTGTCCCCATCCTCGCCGGAAACAGACGCGGAGATCAGGGCGTTTCCGTTCTCAACCTTCTGAAATTCGTGCGGAATTCCCACTGCGCTTAATTTCTGGTCGATCCAGTTTCTTGTCTCTTCCAATCCGCTCTTATCACCTGCCACGCTGCGGTGAGAACAAAGCTCCTTCATTTCCTCCATCATGCGGTCAAAATTCTGGTCCACATAATCAAAAATTTCCTTCATGATCGTTCCTCCCAGTCTTTTTGTTTTTCTTCATGATAGCGAAATTGGGATTTATTTTCTATATGCATTGCTACAGTGTAGCATGGGTTACATTTTCTCTTTTCATCTGCAAAACCTGTCATTGACAGCTTCTTTCAATTCTTTTACATTGAACTATATTCTACCCACTGTCAGGTAAATTTGAGATCTTGGGGCTGATGTCTGCACTTGAACAAAAAGGGACAGCCCGGATTGCTCCAGACCATCCCCCTTCTCTGTTTCTATCTTATTTCACATAATGGATCCTGCTCTGATCGAATCGATCCTGCTGGGTTCTCTCCTCATCCGGGTAACCCATAGCGAAGATGCCGAAGGCACGCTGTCCTTTCGGGATTCCGACGATCTTTTCAACCACCTTCATCCGCTCTTCCCTCGGTGCCACGCCGAGCCATACGCCGCCGAGACCGATCTCATCGGCCGCAAGCCACAGATTTTCCATCGCGATGCTCATATCAATCTGGGCAAATTCCGGTAAGTCGCAATCCTCGCGGTATGCTGTCACGATCGCTACCGGGGCTTTTCCCGCCGGAGCCGCGAACGGACTGGACTCGCCGAGCTGCTTTAAGACGTCACGGTTCTGAACTACATAAAATTCCCACGGCTGCTGGTTTTTCGCTGACGGCGCCGCCATCGCTGCCTCCAGGATATAGCCGATATCTTCGTTTGATACTGCCTCATCTTTAAATTTTCGAATACTTACACGGTGAAATAAATCTGCCATTTTTAGACCCCATTTCCTTTCTTGATATATTATAATTCTCAAAAGCCATGCTATTCACAGCTCTTTCTTTTTGTTTTATGCCTGTTTCTCTATTAATTCTTCGGCTGACAGTTTTCGTTTTCATTCTGCTTTAAGTTCTGCATCTGCTGCTATATTCTTCCTCCGCAGCCACACAGATTGTCGTCACAATGAATTCTTTTCATAAACAGCCTTTGTCCTTTATTCTACTGCATTTTCTTGATTTCCAACGGAAAACTTACATCCTCAGAATCCATATATACAACACCGATCTTCGCCCCGCTGTCTCCGCCCAGGGCATCCTCGTCCATCGGGCAGCCGTCCTTCATGAATCCCATCTCGGTTCCGTCTTCTGTTACCATCGTAAACGTGCTCATCGCGTTGCCCGTCGTCGTACCTTCCGCGTAAGCGATCGTCCAGTCGTCATCTCCCGGTGCCGCAATCACCATGTTGACCTTCTCCAGATCCATATTGTCGTGGATCTCACCGCCGATATAGCCGATCACAACGAGACTGTCATCCGCAATCTCCGTCTCCACGTCACCGATATTCTCAGTCGCGATCACATATTCCCCGCCGTCATCTGCCTTGAGTGTGAAGGTTCCCTTTTCATCATTCGTCCCCGTCACGATTCCCTGAAGCAGGTGATAGTCCGCGAGTTTTTCGTCATCCTGTGCTGCCGTCTCACTGCTCTCAGCGGCCGTATTCTCGGAAGTTCCCACCTTTTCAGCCACGATCTCCGTCTCCACAACAACACTCGTTTCCGCCGTCTCTTCCTTCTGGCATCCAGCCGCAAAAACCGCGCTCATCGCCAGCACTGCCATACATAAATACGTTTTTCTCATAGATGTCTCCTCTCTGCAAGCCGCATATCATTATACCATATTTCTTATGCCATATCAATCAGACCGCTGACACTCAGCAGCTTTTCCGTGCTATTATCATACACAGCCTAACATTAGAAAATCCTACAATTCTATTAAAAATGTCGAATCACAATTAATTTTTATAATCCATTAATAAAGATAGTACAAAATAAAAATGCCGCCAGCTTGTTTTTCTGACGGCAGAATCATTTTTCTAAACTATCACTATCTTCTTATCTTCTCTTAAACTCCCCATGCCCTCTCTTCTCCAGAAACGCAGTTGTCGCCTCCAGATGATCCTCCATTCCAAAGCATGAAGCGAAGATCCCCGTCTCAACAGCGAGACTTTCTTCCAGCCCTGCGCTCATAGCAGTATTGATGGACTTTTTCATGTTTTCGACTGCAAGCGGTGCCATATCGGCGATCACAGCCGCAAGTTCAAAGGCTTTCTTTAACAGTTTCTCCGGCTCCACCACATATTCCACGACGCCGAGTTCCAGCGCCTCAGCCGCTGACAGGCTGCGGCCGGTGTATAAGAGTTCCTTTGCTCTCGACGCGCCGACGGTCCGCGGGAGAAGAACTGTACTGCCCCAGCCCGGAATTCCGCCGAGTTTGATGGTCGGGACACCGATCTTTGCGTCCGTGGCTGCCACTGTGATGTCGGCAGCCAGGATCATCTCCATTCCGCCGCCCAGGGCATATCCGCACACGGCGCAGATCACCGGAACTCTGTGGTTTAAGATGGAGAGAACCATCTTTTTGCCGCGGCCCGCGAAAACTTTCGCGGTCTGTTCATTTAACTGAACTTCTTCTTTGATATCTCCGCCCGCGGTAAATGCCCGTTCTCCGGCGGCCGTGAGGATCACGCAGCGGACGCTTGTATCTTTCTCCGCCATCTCCAGCGCCTCTGTGAGCTCGTCCAGCATCTGGGAATTGAACGCGTTTAATGCCTTGGGACGATTGATGGTGATCAGTGCTGTTGTGTCTTTTTTCTCGTAAATCATGAATTCCATGGCAATTTCTCCAATTCTTTGTAGACTGTCTTTCCAGACTCATTTTTCGGTACCTTGTCGATGGGAAGTACCCGGACACCACCCGGATAAAGTCCCGTTTTTTCCGTCAGAAACTCCAGCGCTTCCTCGCAGGCCGCTGCATCCATTCCTTCCATATAAATGCGCATCCTGTCATCCTCACCGGTACAGGCGATCTCCACGCCCTCATACCGTCCGCGCAGGATCTGCTCGATCTCATCCATATTGACGCGCTTTCCATACATCTTAAGGAATCTCTTTTTACGCCCCGTAATGTAATAATACCCGTCTGAATCCCGCTTCGCCATGTCCCCGGTGAACAGGATCCCGCCGCGCTCGTCTCCCTTTTCAAGGTCCGCCGCACATTCCGCGTATCCCATGGTGACATTGTCGCCTTCATACACGAGCTCACCTACCGTATCCGGCTTCGTGATCTCCGTCTGCGGATCTTCCATGATCTTAAAGATTCCGCCCGGAATCGCAATTCCCATGCTGCCGCACTTCCTGATTGCATCCGCCGCAGGGAGATAGCTCATCCTCGCTGTTGCCTCCGTCTGCCCGTACATGACGATAAATTTCCGTCCTGTAGATGCCGCGTATTCCGCAAACTCCTTATGCAGATTTACCGGGAGCTTTCCGCCGGCCTGGGTCATCGTCCGCAGGGACGGCAAGTCCATATCAAAGAAATTCAGCCGCTTTAAGATCTGGTATGTATAAGGTACTCCGCCAAAGGAAGTTGCCCCCTGTTCCTTAAAAAACTGCCAGAACTCCCGCTCAAACAAGGTATGTTCCGTGAGAAGTACCGCTGCCCCCACCCCAAAATGGCTGTTCATGATCGAAAGACCATAGGTGTAGTTCATCGGCAGCGTCGTGATCGGCCGCTCCGACGCGTCCAGCTCCAGATATTCCGCGATGGACTTCGCGTTGGATATGATATTTTTCCGGCTCTGGCGGACAAGCTTCGGACTTCCCGTACTGCCGGAGGTGGTGAGGAGAAGCGCAAGATCCGGATGCAGTTTCACCGCAGATTCCGGATGTCTCTTAGATACCATGTAACCAAAACATTCGGAACCGTCACAGATATCCCCGGCAACCCTTAAAAGGTCTTCCGGCAGTCCGATCATGTACTCCGGCTCATACGTCTTTACAAGTGTCTGCAGAAGCTCTGTATCCATCTTGTGCTCCAGAAGTAGCGGAACCACCTGCTTTCTGAGACAGGTCACATAATAAAAGACCGATCCGACCGTATTTCTGCAGAACAGGAACGCAAGCTTTCCACTCTCGAATAACGGCTCCTTTTCCACATATATCTTTTCAAAATCGCCGTAAATGATCCGGTTCCCCAGATCATCCGCAAGCATCAGATTCCCAGCAAAAGTATCATTTCTCTCAAAAAAATCCATCCGGCACTCCTTTCTGCCCTACCGGATCGTCCGGGACAGAAATTGGATCATATCCTTTCCGTCCCAAACCAGATCCATCCATAGTGTCTGCCCCACAGGGACGATCTGATGGGTACCGCGTAATCTGTGACGCAGGACACTTTCCCGGAGATCCTCTTTCGCAGCGCCGAAGTACACCAGGGCCTGTGTCTTTTCGTTGACCGCTGCGATCCATTCCTCTCCGTTTTTCATATGATATTCCAGAAAACTTCCGAACCGCATCCTTTGTTCCGAAGCTGTTCCGGGGATATCCTTCATTTCCGCGACATAAAGTCTGTTCTCAAATCGTTTAACTCTCATGATCCTGTCTCCGCCTGCCGCCAGCTCCCAGAGATCACCATATTTTATACTCACCTTGTGTTCCGTGAGTCCGTAACGCTTCGCAGCCTGGTCAAGTGCCGGCCAGAATCGTCCGGCAGCCTCTTCTCCCGCCTCCGGGCTGCTCTCTCTCCAGAATACCATCCGCGGACACGCGCACGCATTCTGGTCCATTCCAAAGGTATCGTTGTAAAACCGCATCGCCGTCTCATTCAGCTGATCCTCAGAAAGTCCTAAAACAGCATCCGCGTCAAGGACAGCGATGGATGTCCGGTCCGGAAAGACGATCTCCGAGGCTGATGGGTTTAGCGGAATCTTCCGGATCTCTTCCACGGTCATATCGCCGCCCCAGATCACCCGTCCATCACACTCTCTGCTGAACTTCTCCGTCGCTTCCCGGTTCTCACGGGCATATGTCACGATGGAGATCCTGTTTTTCAGGGAATAGAATTCCGACAGTTCCAGAAGTTCATCGATCATCTCACAGATTTTCTCACTCTCCGCGCTTCTCCTCGCCGACACCCGTACCCGGCAGGAATTTCCCGCCAGCAGGCCGATTGCCAGCGTGTACGCGAACAATAACGGTACATTTGACGGCGCGATATGGAACGTCCGTCCCAGTCCCAGCCGGAATCCGCTGTCCTCATACCGTTTTTTATAGTTCTCTAGGTTGGAACGCCTCAGCCAGAATCCCAGGGAGCGCATTTCTTCCCCGGACAGCATTCTCGGCAGTTCCCGGATCCGTTCTGAGAGCGCTGAGAGAAACTCCATGGTCGTCTCCTCAAATGGGATCTCCGGTATCGATGCGATCTCCATCTCACCGGCCAACAGAGAAACTTCCGAATTTTCCGTCCGTGTCTCTCTTCCCGTCTCAAAGGTATCGCTGCAGCCCCGGACTTCCGCCTTCGGGATCCGCCCGGCGATCTTTATGTATTTTCCTTTTCTTCCACAGGGGCAGTTATCCTCTCCAAGAATCACGCCTTTGTCCTCCGTCAGCACCGAGTGTCCCGGATAGGACCATGCCATCGGCGTCAGGACCTGGATCACGCCCTCTGTTCCATTTTTGCAACAGGAAAAATCTTTCATATCTCGGATCAGGATGTCCGAATAGCTGCTCACATGCAGGTGGCCGCACTCACATTCCATGTAGATGCAGCCGGTCTGCTCCGCCATACCGTAATAATTCCGTACATCAAGGATCCCACAGACCTCACGAAGACCAGTTCGGAATTCTTCCGCGGACACCGCCTCGTTTGCCAGCTTCTTCCAGCCGCCGCCGTGGATCAGGAAGCCGTGCTCCAGATGAAGCCTGCGCCCCGACGTTTTTAACGGCTCATAAAAATATTTCCAGATCATGTAGGTGAACCCGAACACGAGAACTGGACCGTCACCGGCCTTTTCCAGAAAACTTTCCACCGCTTCAAAGTCCAGGGACATATCTTCACGAAGCGCATAGCAGCGTTTCGACCCGAAAATCGAGAATCCCAGGATCCCGGTGCCTCTCGCCGAGAACAGCGCCCGGTCCCTCAGGACATTCGGCGCGTCGATGATCAGCATAGGGATCCGTTTTTCCCCGATAAAATCAGCCACGATCCGCTGCAGAGTCTGCTGCTGCCAGGCCGCCGTCCGCTCATCCAGAACGATCTTCGAGGTCTTCTGCCCCGTGGTTCCCGAGGAAGTCACGGTCTTAAACACATCTCCTGTGGGAACACTTCGAAGCTCCATCTCCTTAAACATGGACACCGGGACCATGGGAATTTCTTCTTCTGTCCGGTGACTTCCCGGTGCATCCCCCAGCGCCCTGCAGCCCCGGTCATAGACCATACACCGGTTTCTGTGGCTGTCTGTCAGCTCACTGAGCATATCCGCATAGATCTTTTTCTTCTCCTCCGCTCCCAGCTCATAGGGACCGCGTCTTAAAAGTTCCTCATAATTCATGAAATTCCCTCACCTCCCTGTTCATCTGAAACGGCTCTCCGTGTCCCGGAAAGATCCATGTCCCATCCGGGATCGCTTTCAGCCACGGTTTCGCGAATTTTTCATACACGTCTCCATCCCCGCCCGGCAGTCTCGTGACGACCTTGTCCCCCGGAAGAAGATAATCTCCGCAAAAGATACGTCCGTCATACCGGATCACCATACTTCCCGGCGTATGCCCTGGGAGCGGGATCAGTTCCAGATCCTTTGTTGCAAACTTGCAACAGATCCGGTCCTTAAATGTCAGATCCGCCCTTTCACACTGAAACGGCGGATAATGTACAAAATTCTTTTCCCCGCTCTTAAAGTACAAAAACGTCTCCATCATGCGGGACATGTTCCTCGTTTTATTTCCGATTCCCTCGCTGCAGGCCTCCGTCGCCGCCACTGTCACCGGATATGTCTTCCGGAGTTCATTTAATCCCCCGATGTGGTCGCAGTGTTCATGGGTCAGAAGAACCAGCTCCGGCATTATGTTCCATTTTTGCAACAGTTCCTGAATTGCTGGAAAATCATTCGGATCGATGATCATGCATTTCTTTTCTTCCCGGATCACATAGCAGTTACTCTCCGTCACCGGCTCCATGATCCGGAATATCCGGTCCGGATACGGGTTACTCAATCGTTACTCCGTAACGCCCGAGAACTTCTTTTCCCTTTTCATAGGACGTGAAGTCCAGGACATCCGGTGTATCCATATGGATGTCAAACGCCTCTTCCAGCTCTCCCACAAGATCCATATGTCCGATGGAATCCCAGAGCGGGATGCCACGGTACTTTAAGCCCGGAAGCTCTTCCTCTGTCTTATGGAACATGCCGATAAAGATTTTGTTGTATTTTTCAAGATTTGTCATAATATTTGCCCTCGCTTTATTCTTTTTTATTTTTGTCTCCAGCTTCCTACTGTCCCTCAGAAACAGAAAACAACTCTTTTGACATCAGCTGTCTGCATTCCGCCCAGACGACTGTCTCATGATTCTGCTTCTCACATATACCGGAAAATGTCCCGATATAGCTGTCTCCCCATTCCTTACAGGCTGTAAATGTCACCTTTGCGGTGATCATGTCCCCGTAAAAAACAGGTTTCAAAAACCGCACCTGCTCTTCGATAAAAACGGTTCCCTCACCTGGAAGTTTCGTGCCCATCACTGTCGAGATCAGGCTCGCCGCCAGAACGCCGTGAACCACCGGCTTTCCATATGGGGTCTTTTTTGCGAACTCCGCGTCCGTGTGGAGTCTGCTGTAATCTCCGGTAAGTGCCGCAAACTTATCTACATCATCCTTAAAGAACGTCTTCGTAAATTCTGCCGTGTCACCGACATGAAGATGTGTTCTCCGGTCTTCCTTTTCTTCCGGCGCCGCGTCTTTGCTCCCAGCGGCTTCCGCGTTCTTTTTCGCTTCCCGATCCTGCTCCAGATATGTCTTTACCTCGGAAAAACTCCGCTCCGTCGGAAGAAGAAACAGCTTTTTCTTCGGCTCGATCCCATCCACCGACGCACAGGCCCGGACACAGCCGCAGACCACGAGTCCGATCTCACATTCCTTCATATCTCCGGCCGCAAAGTCAAACTCATGTTCCGGAAACTGTTCCTGCAGCCGTTTTACCTGCCGCCCCCTGTTGTATACAGGGTTGCAGCCGCCGCAGTATTTGACGCCGATCTTCATATGCGTTCCTGCGCTTCATGATTATGGTGCAGAAGCTTTCTCGCGAAATCCAAAAGTTCCGGGCTGATCTCATTTACGAGAACCACCTCTTTCACTTCCGGAATCTCATTCTGGACCTCCGCCGCGATCAGTTCCTCCGTTGTAAGTCTCGCTGATGGACATCCGGAACAATGTCCAGTCAGACGGATCTTTAATACACCATCCGTATATTCTACGATCTGCACATCACCTTCATGGGATAACAGCGCCGGACGAACCTTTTCTTCTAATACCTCTTCGATTCTTTTTATCATTTTGATGCCTCCTGATCTGCCCTCGAAAGACCGGGGTCTTTTTCGTTGTTTCAGATCTGGCACACGCTCAAGGTGCCGGATCCTTTGTCCTTAGTAATGAGCAATTTTTATGCCAATCGCCCTGTTTTTCCGGGCCCTGGCTCTGCCATCCCTCGGACCGCCCGGATTACAGGCCTTTCCTCCGGATTCCAGATTCCATTTTCCCTTATCTCAGTGATTCTCATTCCACATTCTGGCAGCTTTCTGTTGCATTTTTGCAACAAATGACAATTTATTTCATTTATGCAACAGATTTTCCCGAAAAAAGGGCCCATATTTTCCGTCCTGGTCCCGAATCTTCTGACAGTTCCGCTAAGATTCTGTTAAACTGTTCCGTCCCCCCTTTTAAAATTTTCGTCTCCAGGCATTCTTTTTTTCCTTAATATATTCTTTCCGCGTATCTCCCGAAGAAAATAAATTCTCAAAGATCCTCCTCAGATTTTCGCGACTTTGGCACAGGGATTGCTCTATATTAGGTCAGTTCCGAAAGTGGAACACACAAGCTTATGAATTCCAAAAAGGACCTAAAATCAGGAGCCCTTCGGATGTATAGCAACTACTCACAAAAACTTATCAAGAAAGGATGCAGCCGAAACGGAAACGGCTGCGAAGGGAAAATGTGTTATGGCATTAATGACAGGTGAACAGTATGTAGAGAGCATGAGAAAGTTAAATCTTCAGGTTTACATGTTCGGTGAGAAGATCGACAATCCGGTAGATGACCCGATCCTTCGTCCGTCCTTAAACTCTGTAAAGGCAACTTATGATCTTGCACAGGATCCGGAGTACGCGGACTTAATGACAACAAAGTCCATTCTTACAGGCGAGACCATCAACCGTTTCACACATATCCATCAGAGCACAGACGACCTGATCAAGAAGGTTAAAATGCAGAGACTCTGTGGACAGAAGACCGCAGCCTGTTTCCAGCGCTGTGTCGGCATGGACGCTTTCAACGCCGTTTACAGCACAACATATGAAACAGATGAAAAGTACGGAACACATTACCATGAGAACTTCAAGAAGTTCCTCCAGTACGTTCAGGAACATGACTACACCGTTGACGGCGCTATGACAGACCCGAAAGGTGACCGTTCCCTTCCGCCGCACTTACAGGCAGATCCGGATCTCTACTTAAGAGTCGTTGAGAGAAGACCGGACGGTATCGTTGTCCGCGGCGCGAAAGCTCACCAGACAGGTTTCGTAAACTCCCACGAGGTTATCGTAATGCCGACACAGGCTATGGGCGAGGACGATAAGGACTACGCAGTAGCATTCGCAGTTCCGACAGACGCAAAGGGAATCTTCATGATCGTCGGCCGTCAGTCCTGTGATACAAGAAAACTTGAGGGTAGCGAGATCGATGTAGGAAACTCCCAGTTCGGCGGCACAGAGGCTCTCGTAATCTTCGACGATGTATTCGTACCGAATGACCGTATCTTCTTAAACGGCGAGAACGAGTTCGCAGGTGTCCTGGTTGAGCGTTTCGCAGGTTACCACAGACAGTCCTACGGCGGATGTAAAGTTGGTGTTGGTGATGTTCTTATCGGTGCTGCTGCCGTTGCTGCAGACTTCAACGGTGCTCAGAAGGCATCCCATGTCAAAGACAAACTCATCGAGATGACTCACTTAAATGAGACACTTTACTGCTGCGGTATCGCATGCTCCGCTGAAGGCCGTCCGACAAAATCCGGCAACTACTTAATCGACCTTCTTCTTGCAAACGTCTGCAAACAGAACGTCACAAGATTCCCGTACGAGATCGCACGTCTCGCAGAGGATATCGCCGGTGGTCTTATGGTTACCGCACCGTCTGAGAAAGACTTAAAGGATCCGTTCCTTGGCAAGTACGTTGATAAATACTTCCGCGGCGTAAACGTAGTTTCCACAGAAAACCGTCTCCGCATCATGAGACTCATCGAGAACCTTACCCTTGGCGCAGCCGCTGTTGGATACCGTACAGAGTCCATGCACGGCGCAGGTTCCCCGCAGGCTCAGAGAATCATGATCTCCCGTCAGGGCAACCTTGCAATGAAGAAGAAACTTGCAAAAGATATCGCGAAAATCACAGAATAATAACGGGAGGTATCTTCCATGAGTTGGGAAAACGAATATAAATCTAAGCTCACCACTGCCGAAAAGGCAGTGGAGCTTATCAAATCCGGCAATCGTGTCGTTATCGGTCACGCATGCGCAGAACCGTCCTACTTAGTAGACGCAATGGTTGCGAATGCAGAAAGCTACCATGATGTGGAAATTGTCCACATGGTTGCAATGGGTAAAGCCGGCTACGCACAGCCCGGTATGGAATCCCATTTCCGCCATAACGCCCTCTTCATCGGCGGAACTACAAGAAAAGCAGTCGCAGAAGGCCGCGGTGACTACACTCCGTGTTTCTTCTACCGCATTCCGGAATTATTTACAAACGGCAGTCTCCCGGTTGATGTTGCTCTCGTTCAGGCAACTCCGCCGGATGAGAACGGAAACATGAGTCTCGGAATCTCCATTGACTACACACTTCCGGCAGCAAGAGCCGCTAAAACCGTTATCGTACAGGTAAACCATGAACTCCCGAGAACAGGCGGCGACAGCTGCATCAATGTATCCGACAAAAATATCGTTGCTATCGTGGAGCATGATGCCCCGATCATCGAACTGGCTCCGCCGAAGATCGGTGACGTAGAACGTGCCATCGGTGCAAACTGCGCATCTCTGATCCATGACGGCGATACCCTTCAACTTGGTATCGGCGCAATTCCGGACGCTGTTCTCCTCTTCCTGACAGAGAAGAAAGACCTCGGTATCCACTCTGAGATGTTCTCCGACGGCGTTGTGGAACTCGTTGAAAAAGGTGTGATCACAAACACAAAGAAAAAGACCCATGTCGGCAAGTTTGTTGCGAACTTCTTAATGGGTACAAAGAGACTCTATGATTTCGTAAACAACAATCCGGATGTGGAAATGTATCCGGTCGATTATGTAAACAATCCAGTCGTTGTCATGAAGGAAGACAACATCGTCTCCATCAACTCCTGTGTCCAGATCGACTTAATGGGACAGGCAGCATCCGAGAGCATCGGATACACCCAGATCTCCGGTGTCGGTGGTCAGGTCGACTTCGTCCGCGGCGCTGCTATGGCAAAGAACGGCCGTTCCATTCTCGCTTTCCCGTCTACTGCTGCAAAGGGAACTGTCTCCAAGATCGTTCCGCTGCTTGACGAAGGCGCAGCCGTTACAACATCCAGAAACGACGTGGATTATGTCATCACTGAATATGGTATTGCAAAACTGTCCGGAAAGACTTTAAAACAGCGTGCGCATGCTCTTATTGAGATTGCGCATCCGAATTTCCGTGACGATTTAAAGAAGGTTTATGAGGAACGGTTCCACTGTTCCTATGAATAAACGGTGAACTCCCTGCCGTTAATCCGGTGCCCTCGGGATACGGCAGGATGAACCATCAGTTCTGCGCCGGTCTTTTAGTACAGTCACCCGGTGCAGAATTGCACTTCCAATGTATGATAGGAGTTACGCGTATGGCTTTACATCGTGAAAATGGCAAAGAACAGCCTTATATTCCGGCCGGTCCATTTAAGATCCGAATCCCATTTATTCATTATCGCTGGGAAATTTCTGAATGTCTCCAGGCAATTTTAATGTGCGCGACCTGTCTCGGTGCGATTCCTGTTCTCCAGGAGCTCTTAGGTGTTCCTTATGAAGTCGCATGGAGCATGGTTATCATCAACGGTTTCTTTTATAACCTCCATTCCCTGCTGGGCGATCCGGTAGTTCCGGGATGGATCACACCTGCGATTCCGCTTGTCACCGCGTTTTTAACGCTGACAGAACAGGGTGTTGAGCGTGTTCAGACCATGATCGCTTTACAGCTTGTTGTCGGACTGATTTTCCTCTTCATGGGAATCACCGGACTTGCGAGCAAGATTATCGGTGCAATCCCCAACGCGATCAAAGCAGGTATTCTCCTCGGCGCAGGTTTCTCCGCGATTATGGGTGAATTCAAGGACGGCGGACGTGCCGGTCTCTATCCGGTAACCGTACTTGTCGGTTCCATCTTCGCATATTTCCTGCTCTTCTCTCTTCTGTTTAAGAAGATGAAGGCAAAAAATAAGCTCTGGTACATGGTCGGCAACTTCGGTATGCTGCCGGCAATCATCGTAGCTGTAATCGTAGGACCTCTCTCCGGTGAGCTTCCGGCCCCGAACCTGGTTCTCGGTTCCATCATCAAGATCCCGGATTTCGCGATTATCTGGAACACCTTAAGCCCATTCGCGATCGGTTTCCCAAGCATCGGAAAGATCATCTCCACGATTCCGACTGCTATTGCTGTCTACATCATCGCATTCGGCGATTTCGTATCCAGCGAGCAGCTGATCCGCAGTGCTGAGGAAGTCCGCACTGATGAGCACATCGACTTTAATGCGAACCGCTCCAACATCATCAGCGCGATCCGAAACATCATTCAGGCGTTTATCTGCCCGTATCCGAGCCTTTGCGGTCCGCTTTGGGCAGCTGTTACAGCCGCAGTATCCGAGCGATACAAAGACGGCAGAAAATCGATGGATTCCATCTTCAGCGGCGTCGGTACATTCCGCTGGTCCACCTTTATCTGCGTATCACTTGTTCCAGTTGCCTCCTTTGTACAGCCGATTCTTCCGGCAGCTTTGTCTCTGACTCTTATCGTGCAGGGCTTTGTCTGCTGCCAGATCGGACTCAGCATGATCCATACAGATTCCGAGCGCGGACTCGCCGGTGTTATGGCAGCTGTTCTCGCGATCAAAGGCGCAAGCTGGGGACTCGCAGTCGGCATTATCCTCTACCTCCTGATTTACGGACATTTCAAGAGCGTTGAGGTTTCGGAAAAGACTTTAAGCACTCAGACAGAATAAGGTCTTTTGTATCGTTGACATACGACTTTAACCTCCAATACTTCCTTTTTTCCGGCAGACCAACCTACAGGTCTGCCGGATTTGCGTTGTCGTATCTTCAAATTTTCCCTCAGGTACTTTTTCACAAAATACCTATCAAGTTAAGATTATGTTCAGCTTTCTTTTTGTCTTTCTTCACAGAATTTTTTTGAATGGATATTTATTTCACAATATGATACAATGAAAGATGAAAATTTCTATTCTATACGGATAAAATCGGTTGGGAGAATTGCATATGGGGTGTATAAAAACGACTGAAACAGTATTCAGCAATGAACTTCTGGATACTATAATTGAACATTCATTTGATGGGATTTATATAACAGACGGTCAGGCAAATACCATGAAGGTAAACCGATCCTACCTTACAATATCCGGTCTGAAAATGTCTGAGGTACTTGGCATCAATATGAGGGAATTGGTAAGAAACGGAACGATTTCCGCTTCCGGGACCCTGATGGCGATGGAACAGAAACGGCCGATCACGATCCAACAGGAATTTAAGACCGGAAAGCGGGCACTTATCACAAGCAGTCCGATTTTCAACACCAAAAATGAGATTGTCCTGGTAATCACCAATGTGCGTGACATCACAGAACTCTACCACTTAAAGGAAGAGGCCACGAATTTAAAAACCGAGGGAGAGCTCCTGAGGGAAGAGCTTTTAAGAATTCGGACCAGCCATCGGAATCAGTGCAATATGGTGGTCGAAGATTCCAGGACTGAAAAGGTGCTGTCCATGATCGACCGGGTAGCGCCCCTCGATACGACAGTGATTCTGTTCGGTGAGACCGGTGTCGGAAAAGAAGTCTTTGCGAAATATATTTACCAGCACAGCGCCAGGAAAAACAAACCGTTTATCAAGGTAAACTGCGGCGCGATTCCTGCGAATCTGGTGGAAAGTGAGTTATTTGGATATGAAAAAGGTGCATTTACGGGGGCTGATAAAAACGGGAAAATGGGTCTGTTCGAGCTGGCGAACAACGGAACTATCTTTCTCGATGAGGTAGGCGAACTGCCTCTCGACATGCAGGTAAAGCTTCTGCGTGTCTTACAGGAACAGGAATTTGAGCGGATCGGCGGCAGAAAACCGGTAAAAGTAGACGTCCGGGTCCTTGCGGCAACAAACCGTGATCTGGAGGAGATGGTAAAGCAGAAAACATTCCGTCAGGATCTCTATTACCGCCTGATGATATTCCCGGTACATATTCCGCCGCTCAGGGAGCGCCCGGATGATATTCTGCCGTTAGCGCATCTCTTTTTACAGACCTTGAACCGGAAATATGATTTCAAGAAATATCTCTCTCCGCTCTCAGCAAAGATGATGCAGGACTACAACTGGCCCGGAAATATCCGCGAGCTCAGAAACATCATCGAGCGGGCCGTCATCATCAGCAACGAGGACGAGATCAGCCCTGATGCTCTCCACTTATTCCCGGTGGAAGAACGTCCGGAGACGAAATCCAGGGTACTGGACCCGGTAAAGGATCTGAAAACCGCTATGGAGGAGCTGGAGTTGGAATATATCAACCATGCCTACGAGAAATACGGAAACGTCCGTGAGGCCGCGGAAAGCCTCGGAATGACACCGTCGACGTTTGTGCGGAAGAGGCAGAAGTATACGAAAGGTGCGGAGGAAAGCTAGGAACTTTTGACATACAGCCGCATACGGCAATCTACATCTAATAAAACGCCTGATATTATTCGATCCGGTCTGATGTACCGCTCTTTAGCAGAGCATCAGGCGGGCCGAATAAATATCAGGCATTATTTTAACTTTGACACCGGCTTCTGTTTCTAACGAACCTCTACCGGTATCTCTGTTTCCATCTTTTCTTAGTCTTATCTCTCCTCAGCACGGTACTTCGCCAGAACGCGGTTGATTCTCGCGGTCGGGTTCAGAAGCTCGCTCAAGGATGCGTCGTGGTTTAAGTTGTCGATGATGAGAGCGATGTACTTACTCATGTCTACATCAATGTAGTACGGTTTGGAGAGCAGCTCCGGTGTCTGATATACAAGGTTTGTTGTCAGAACGCGGTCGATGATGCCGTTCTCATAGTACTCGTCGAATTTCTTTAAGCCGCTTGTGAAGAGACCGAATGTTGTGCAGATGAATACTTTTCTTGCCTTCATTCTCTTTAACTCTTTTGCGGTATCGAGCATGCTCTCGCCGGAGGAAATCATATCGTCAACGATAATTACGTCCTTGCCCTCTACGCTTGCGCCGAGGAACTCATGGGCAACGATCGGGTTGCGGCCATTGATGATCTTTGTGTAGTCACGTCTCTTGTAGAACATACCGAGATCCAGTCCGAGAACGTTTGCGAAGTAGACTGCACGGCCCATGCCGCCTTCATCCGGGCTGATAACCATCATGTGGTCGCTGTCGATCTGAAGGTCTTTCTCGTTCTTTAACAGGTGTTTGATAAACTGGTAGGTCGGCTGTACGGTCTCGAATCCCTTTAACGGAATCGCGTTCTGGACACGCGGGTCATGGGCATCAAAAGTGATGATGTTCTCAACACCCATGTCGACAAGCTCGCGGAGTGCCATTGCGCAGTCTAAGGACTCACGGCCTGTTCTCTTGTGCTGACGGCTCTCGTAGAGGAACGGCATGATGACGTTGATTCTTCTTGCCTTGCCGCCTACGGCCGCGATCACACGCTTTAAGTCCTGATAGTGGTCATCCGGAGACATGTGGTTCTTTAAGCCGTTCATTGTGTATGTCATATTGTAGTTGCAGACATCTACCATTAAATAGAGGTCATCGCCGCGGACAGACTCTGTCAGCTCTCCCTTTGCTTCACCGGAGCCGAAACGCGGAGTCTTTGCGCCGATAATATAGGAATCTCTCTGATATCCAGCAAAAGCGATCGTGGTCTTGTGCTCGCTCTCTCTTTCTTTTCTCCACTCAACCAGCCAGGCATCTACCTTCTTACCCAGATCCTCACAGCTTTTCAGCGGAATCAGACCTAATGGTCCAACCGGTATTGTCTCAATCTGCTTTTCTTCGTACAGCATTCCTGTTCCTCCCTGATTTTTCTACTCATTATTTGACATTTTGATATTCGCCCGCCGCTTTCCGGTCTGCCCCATTTTTAAGGCATTTGCCCGGTTCCCCGTTTTCTTGGCAGCGCGCATACATTTCATTTATAGCACCAACTAACCGCCCCGTCAACCGGATTTCCGGCCGTTTCTGACATGATTTCCCATTTTCAGGTTTTATCGGATAAAACCTCTGCGCACCAGGCGTAAATCGTCGCCGATTAACGGCATGATCTTATATTTGCTCATGATCCTGGATGTCACGCGCTCCGTGAACGCGTCCTGAAGCTCGCCAAGCGTCAGGTTTGTGGAGATGATCGTTCCCTTATTCCTGTTCAGGCGTTCGTTCACACAGTAAAACATCTGGGATGCCGTGAAGGTGTTGATGAGCTCGGTTCCGAGGTCATCGATGATCAGGAGATCGCAGTCCAGGATATAGGATGCCCGGTCCTTCGCCTCATCGTCATCATTTCCGTTAAAGCGGCTGCCTGCCAGAATATCGAACATGTCCGTCGCCGTGAGATAGACCACGGAGAAATATCTGCGGATCAGCTCCCGCGCGATGCAGTTGCTTAAGAATGTCTTTCCGCAGCCGGTATTTCCGGTAAACAGGATACTTCCCTTTTCATCCTTGAAATGTTCCACATACGCCCTGCACTCTTTAACGACCATGGACATGTAGTCGTAAACGGTCATGCCGGTCTTCTCATCCACACGTTTTTTATCGTAGTATTCCATGGAAAGCGTATCAAAATTCTCACGCTCCAGAACTTCGCGGATATTGGACTGGTCGTAGAGGATCTCGATCTCCATGTGCTTGAAGCAGTGGCATTTTTTGCCGTCCGCATAGCCCGTGTCCTTGCAGTCCGGGCAGGCGTACTGGAGTTCCAGGTAATCTGCCGGGTATCCGTTCTGTTTTAAGTAGATCGCTTTCTGCTCTTTTAAGAACTCCGCGTCCTTTTTTAACTGATCTGCCGCCGCGCGGTCACCGGTGAGGATCTTTCTCGCCGCCTGGGCCATAGTCGCGGCGATCTCATCGGACAGCGCTTCTACCTGCGGGACCTTCTCGTACACTTCCGCAATCCGCTTGTCCTGGTCGCGCTTGTCCTGAAACTGTCTCTGGTTGTAGACACGCATGATCGCGTCATACTGGGAATTACTGAGCGCCATCCGTATTTCCTCCTTCCTGCTTCCGCTTTCTCATATCCGCCCAGACATAGTCCTCGTAGTTATAGGACCGCTGTTCAAAGTTGTTGAAGCGGTTCGAGGATGTATTCCGGTTCTGTCTCGGTGCCGCCGCAGGCTTTCTCGCCTGTTTCTCCTGGCGGCGTTTATCTAAGGTCTCAACGTCCTGTAAGGTCCGCACGCCGTTTTCCTTCCAGCCTGTGAGGATTTTGTCCGCGTAGGGGAAGCTCGCCGCTCCCGTGGCTGTGAGAGTCCTGTTGCATGCCTCTGTGACGATCGCGGCATCAAAGCCGAATTCCTTGAACCAGCGGCGCATAAACTCCTGCTCCGCGGTTCCGGCGTTCCGGCCCATGATGCCGAATGCTTTCATGACGGCGGAGGTGTCTTTTGAGTATCTTGTGGAGTGCTCTCTCGCCTCGTCCCTGGTATGGATTCCGGCCTGATACCAGTTTAATGCCACTTTTTCTATGTAGCGGATGCTGGTATGGCCACCCTCGGCGCAGTATTCCGCCAGGTATTCCAGAAGCTCGCAGGACATGTGGAGAACATCGTAGAAGTAAGCGAATTTCTCGCACTCGATGGCGCTGAAGGTCTTTCCGAGGTACTGCTGGACCGCGTAGAGGAGCGCGGAGAATTCTTCGTCCGAGGATAAGCGCTTCATGCGGTCATAGCTGTTGCCGGCATCCGGGATATCTGGAGTTCCGGGCTGCTGCTTCGCTATGTCGCGGTCGCTGATTTGCGGCTGTTTTCCATTGTCAGCCGTGCTCGCTTCCGGCATTCTTTCTATTGCATCGGAGTCCCCATAATTTCTTCGTGATTCCGGTGTCACATAACCGGCATCTGTCATATTTTCTCGCGTAACCGCAGATTCCCTCGCCGCCGGTTCCTCTTTCTCCGGCGCAAGCACACCTGCGCGCTCCCAGTAAGCCAGAGCACGGCGGACATCCGCCTCCGTGTGATTCAGTGCGTCTGCGATATCCGGAATCTCTATGTCTTCTCCGGCGTGGCGCAGAAGATATAAGTACACTTTTACATATTCTCCGCTGGCTGTCCCCATGTATTCGTCGATAAATGTATTGGAAACGGCGGTCACTGCCGCGTTTATGTTGTTTTTATAGCCTAAACCCATTCTTTTTTCACCCTTTATGTTCACGTTCCATTTCAAATCTGCCTGATATAACCGCCTGCTGTCCTGTCGATCGTTCTTTCCATCGGCCACTTACTTTTCACATTTTCAGTTTTTCCGGGCAACACCGTACTTTCCGGCACACTCGTTATCTCTTTTCATCTTGAAATATCATAACATATGCCCATCAAAAATGAAATAGCCGGAATTATCCACTACCATAATTGTGGATAATGTGGATAACGTGGATAAATGCGTTACATAATTATCAATGAAACCCGGAAAATCCCCGATTTTCCTTATTTTTCCCTACTTTCCGGCATTTTCAAATTTACAGTTATGTAAATCAAAAAATCCACAGGGTATTCAACAGGATTCTGTTGAAAACTCTGTGGATAATGTGGATAACTTACTGTCCAAGGAGCTTTTCGCCCACTTTTACAATATCTCCGGCCCCCATAGTTATCAACAGGTCGCCGTTGACACAATTTTCAAGAAGAAATGTCTCGATCGCATCGAAGCTCGGGAAATAGTGGGTATCAGTACCAAATGCCGCGATCTTTTCCGCCAATGTCTCGGAACTGATTCCCAGATTGTCAGTCTCACGGGCAGCGTAGATGTCCGCGAGGACAACATGGTCCGCTGCGGATAAGGACTTCGCGAAGTCATCCATCAGCGCCTTGGTTCTCGTATATGTATGCGGCTGGAAGACGCACCAGATCTCGCGGTGCGGATAATTCTTTGCCGCCGCCAGAGTCGCTGCGATCTCCTGCGGATGGTGCGCGTAATCGTCGATGATGGTCACGCCGCCGATCTCGCCCTTTTTCTCGAATCTGCGGTGGGTACCGGTAAATCTTAAGAGTCCATTCTTGATTCCCTCGCCGCGGATCCCCAACTCATGGGCTGCCGCGATGGCCGCCAGGGAATTGTATACATTGTGGATTCCCGGAACGCCGAGAGTGATCGTGTCAATTGCTTTTCCGTCTTCTAAGAGTGTGTATGTCGCGCAGGCGTTCTCATTGAATGTCACGTCTGCGGCGCTGTAGTGGCTCTTCGCCGGGTCGCTTCCGACGGTGATCACCTTGATCGGAAGTCCGTCGCAGATCTCCTTATAATCGCGGATGTCGCTGTTGATGATCAGGACGCCGTTTTCCGGGAGAAGCTCCGCAAACTTACGGAAGGAATGACGGATATCTTCGATGTCTTTGAAGAAATCGAGGTGGTCTGCTTCTATATTTAATATGATCTCCATGTTCGGGAAGAAGGACAGGAAGCTGTTTGTGTACTCGCAGGCCTCTGTCACGAAGAGCTCCGGTCCGCCGACGCGGATGTTGCCGCCGATGGAGTCTAACATTCCGCCGACAGAGATTGTCGGGTTCTTCTTTTCGTCCATGAGGATCTCGGTCAGCATGGAGGTCGTCGTTGTCTTTCCGTGGGTTCCGGATACGGCGATGGATTTCTCATAGTTTTTCATGAGCTGTCCGAGAAGTTCCGCTCTGGAAAGGATCGGCAGGTTCTTCGCCGCTGCCGCCGCGTACTCCGGGTTATCCGGGTGAACTGCCGCTGTGTATACAACCGCATCGATACCGTCGGTGATATTCTCCGCACGCTGTCCGTAGACGATCTTTGCACCGTGGGCGGTGAGCTTGTCGGTGAGCTCGGATTCATGGGCATCGGAGCCGCTTACTGTGAAGCCTCTCTCCAACAGGATCTCAGCCAGTCCGCTCATGCTGATTCCGCCGATGCCGATAAAGTGAATGTGTTCTGGTTTATTAAAATCGATATGATACATCGTTGTCTCCTTCCGGATGTTTGATCTCTATTTTAGATATTTTACACTGTATACATTTAAGCACGTAAAAAATATGTGTTTAAATATACACAGTCTTTTACACATGATATCACAAAAATCAAAGAAAATCTATCCTCGCGGAAAAATTAACATGCGGCGAAATTTACGCAAAACCTTTCCTCGTTATTCCATATTTTCCGTTTCTTTAATCATTGTCTGGTATTACTAAGCTGCAGTGTATTTTAGTTCCGCATCTCCGTTTATTGACAGGACGACCATCATTTCTTGCAGTTTTTTGCATAAAAAATCCCGCATCTACTGAATTTCTCATCCAATAGATACGGGATCACTAATTTTTACGCTGCAGCTTTTCCAAAAATCACATGCTGATACCGGATCAGAACGGATAACAGGATCTGTCCGAGAATACCGATAGCCAGGATCTCTCCGATTCCGACTGTGATCGTGGAAAACCAGATCATATCCTCAGAACCGTACGCGAAGCGGAGCACCCACGGAACAATGATCATGTTCGCGAGGATCGGCGGAACAGATACCAGACAACGGTTCTTGCGGAGCAGGTAGGAACCTACCGCACCGATCAGGGTCGCGATACTTCCAAAGATCACATCGAGAGCCGCTGCGCCGCCAAGGAAGTTGGCCAGCAGGCATCCGATAAAGAGTCCCGGAATCGCCGCCGGGGTAAAGTACGGAAGTACGCAGAGAAGCTCAGAGATCCTAAACTGGATCGGTCCAAAGCTGATCGGCAGGAACACCATCGTCAGCACCACATAGATCGCCGCGATAGCCGCCCCGTATACAAGTGTCAGTACCGGGCTGTTTGTTGCGTTGTTTTTCATATTCAGTTTCTCCTTTAGTTTTGTTTTACGAGTGGAAGGTCACGAACACTCGATTCATTTTACGCCGGGAATCGGCGAAAGCCCTTTAAGACCTTGGTTTTTGCGGGCTTTGCAACGTTTGAAAGTATATCACTGCCATTCTGAGATTTCAACTATTTTCTCTGAAAATCATTTATTTCTCTGCCCGTCAATATATTGCTTTGCATACTCCAACATAATCCTTGCTGTTTCAATCTGCTTCTGTGTTCCTGTCTTTGACGCAATATAAAACGGATCATAGTCACTTGCATGCCTGATTTCTTCTGCCTGAACGATCTGTCTTCCCATTGACCGTGGAAATATTTCTGTTGCTACGAAATTCTTATTAAAATATGCCAATGTATCTTTATGACGTTTAAATGCAACACCATGTACCGATAGAACCGCATCTATCGTGTGGTAAATCGAATAATATGCCCGGTTGTTTGCACCACGATAGCGTTCACCTTGCATTAACAGCTCTGCGGTTTCATAATCTTCTTCCGCAATCTGCAAGCGGTGATAAACCAGATCCCACTGATCCCCAACATCAAACTCTTCAGGCTGCTTCATACAATGAAATCCCCTCTGTTTTTACATTCTTGTAGAATGGATAGGCATCGCTCCATTTAAAGAAATTTTTCATATTTTTTACGATAGGCATCATCCAAATATTATGTTCGACATTATAATCAAAACCTAACTCTGACAGTTCGTCAGAATACTTCTCTAATTCTGTTTCATCTAGGTCCACCAGCAGCATAAGATCCACATCAGAATCTTTTGTATAATCCCCACGCGCATATGAACCATACAAAATCACCTGCTTTAAATGATGACCATATATTTTTCTCACAGCTCTTACATATTCCGAAATCAAGTTTTGCATCTCAGTTGCCATGGTCGCCCCTCCTTTACTTATATATATTGTACCCATTTCTACCCTCACAATCAATCTCTTTTAAATATAAAGTCTCATTCACAATTGACATTTCCCTACTCATCTGCTATGCTGAATACCGCTAGTTAGCTATGGCTAATTGAAAGGGGTTTTACTTTGACATATTTATGGATCAATCCGGTATCGGAGAGGATGATCTCGGCGGAGGCGTTGGAACGACTGCTGAAAAAGCATGACCTGACGCGGGTTGTCTGTCGGGAGAACTGGGGCGAGATCGTGCTTCGGAAGTACCGGGAACTTTTGGAACATACGGACGGGACTTTTGCGGACGCGAGATGTCCGGCGGCGGTCTCTCTGGTGCGTTCCCTGCAGTCTGGGATCCAGATCGCAGATATTGAGCCGATCCTGATCCACTGTGCGAGAGAGCTGGCAGAGCGCCCGGACCTCGCGGACGGTGAGAAGATCATCACGACACCGTGCAGGATCTTAGCCGACATGGGAAATAAGCTGGAATTAAAGGACACGCACTTTGTGCCGTGGAACCGCTTCCTCGCGGCGGCCGGCGAGCCGGTGGAATCCGCGCCGGAGGCAAGCCCGATCCCGCCTGGATTCTTTAAAGACCTGCCGTTTCCAGTGGTCAGCAAGTCCGGCCGCCCGGCGATTGAATCCTATGTAACCGGAAATGAATGGAAAGACGCAAGACTGATCGAGCTTTTATACTGCGTTCAGGGCTGCCACAGAGGAGATGGAGTGCGATGAATCAGAAATTGAAAACATATTTCCCGCCGCTCATCGGTATCCTGGCGGTCTTTGCCGTCTGGTATATCGTCTGCCGTGCGGGTATTTTAAGCTCCTACGTGCTCCCGTCCCCGGGAAAAGTCTTCCAGAGCTTCTGCAAAATGCTGCAGAGCGGCGAGCTCTTCCGTGACTTAAGGATCAGCTTCCTGCGCGTAGGAAAAGGCTTTGTGATCGCCTTCATCCTGGCGTTCGCCTTCGGCATGCTGCGGGCGATGGTTCCCGCATCCGCTGGCTACTATGAATACCTGGTGCAGTTTTTCCGAAACGTTCCGCCGCTCAGCATGATCCCGCTTCTTATTTTATGGTGTGGAATCGGCGAGACCACAAAGACGGTGATCATCGTGCTGGCGTCCTTCTTCCCGATGTATTTGAACATCGTCAAGGGCTTTACCAGCTGTGACCGGAAGCTCCTGGAAGTCGGAACCATGTTCGGCTACACGGACCGGCAGAAATTTTTCCGGATCATGCTGCCCTACGCCATGGCGGACATTCTCGTGGGAATGCGCATCGGCCTGGGCTACAGCTGGCGCGCCATCATCGGCGCGGAGATGGTCGCGGCGTCCACCGGCCTGGGACACATGATCCTGTTTGCCCAGCAGATGTCCCGGACCGACAAGGTCATCGTCGGCATCTTTGCCATCGGACTCGCGGGCTATGTGACAGACCGGATCTTCGGTCTTCTCATCAGCATCTTTCTGAAAGGAGCCGGTGAAAATGGCTGGAATTAGATTAAAAGACATTCATAAAACATACCAGGTCGACGGCCGGACATTTCCCGTCTTAAACGGTATCGACCTCGAGATCCCGGAAGGAAAGATCACCGTGATCCTGGGCCAGAGCGGCTGCGGAAAGACGACCCTGCTGCGGCTCACCGGTGGTCTGGAGTCCGCCGACAGCGGCGAAATCCTCTGGGACGGTGCCCACAAGACCGCCTTCGTGTTCCAGGAACCACGGCTCATGCCATGGCTCAATGTATGGGACAACATTATCTTCGGTCTTAAGAAAAATCAGGTCGATAAGGCGAAGATCCAGGACATCGTCTCCACGGTGAACCTCGCAGGCTTCGAAAAAGCGTACCCGTCACAGCTTTCCGGCGGCATGCAGCAGCGCGCCGCCATCGCCAGGGCGCTGGCCTACGAACCGACGTTCATCCTGATGGACGAGCCGTTTGCGGCTCTCGACTACTTCACAAGGGAACAGATGCAGAAGGAGCTTCTCCGCGTACAGCAGAAAGAGCATTCCAGCATCATGTTCGTGACCCACAGCATCGACGAGGCGCTGATCCTTGGGGACCAGATCGTGGTGATCGAAAAGGGACTTGTGAAGCATGTTTATCCGGTGGAAGCGCCGTCCGGGGAGAGAAATCTGCTGGATGAAGAATTTATTGCTCTCAAGAGAGATATCATTGAGAACCTGAATTTTATAAATTAGGATATCCGCCTACTATTTAGGCATATCAATACACTTAATTTTTCAACTTACATGAGGAGGACAAAACAAAATGAAAAAACTGATCGCATTAGGACTTGCGGCATGCATGACATTTTCCCTTGCAGGCTGCTCCGGATCTGCAAGCAAAGAGACTGAGGCCGCTTCTGCTGCCGAGACAACTGTAGAGACTTCTGCTGAGGCTGAAACTTCCGCTGAAGCAGCAGCTGACGCTGAGACATCCATCGACAAACTTACCGTTACCTATGTAACATCCCCGTTAAATGTACCGACTATCATCGAGAAGGACCAGGGAATCTTCGAGAAAGAGCTCGGCGTTCCGGTTGAGTACGCAGAGCTTACTTCCGGCGCTGACCAGACACAGGCTCTGGCTTCCGGCGACGTTCAGGTTCTCTACGCCGTAGGCGCAACTTCCGTGATCCTGTCCGCAGCAAACGGCGCTGACATCAAGGTATTAAACATGTACAGCCGTTCCCCGAAGGCATTCTGCATGTACTCCAAGGACGAGTCTCTCACAACTCCGGAGAGTTTAAAGGGCAAGACCATCGCTGGCCCGACCGGCACAAACCTTCATGAGCTCCTTGTCGCTTACCTTGCGCAGGCTGACATGACTCTTGACGATGTAAACTATGTAAACATGAGCATCCCGGACGCAAAAGCAGGTCTTGACGGCGGCAGCGTTGACGTTGCTCTCGTTGCAGGCGCTACCGCTTACAACGCAGAACAGCAGGGCTACCACCTCGTTGCAGACGGCGACGGTCTCATCAGCGCGCTGATTGCAGTTGCTACAACTCAGAAGTTCTACGACGAGCACCCGGATGTTATCGAGAAGTTAAACGCAGCACAGGAAGAGATCGCCGCTTACATGAGCGACAGCGAGGATGAGACCATGGAGACTGTTGCCGCAGCACTTGATCTTGATGTTGACGCAGTTAAGGAAATGTACGGTTTCTATGACTTCTCCACAGAGATCACAGACGCTGACAAAGAAGGTTTCCAGAAGACAGCTGACTTTATGTACGAGTCCGGCATGATCGAGAACGAGCTTGATGTGAACACACTGTTCATTCAGTAATTTCTTTCGCACTGTAAATTACGCTTTTAAAAAGAGGTCCGATACACTTCACAAATGTATCCGGACCTCTTTTCGTACCTAAAATATCCCGATTGAATTGAGAATTCCCCCAAGAATCAGCATTACGATCAGCCACACAATAAATGTCCGCGTTATGTACGCCGTCATGGTGCCAATCGTGTTTCTAAACAAAATTCTACAGATTTTGTTTGTAATGACAATCGAAAGAACCAGAAGGATGATACCTGATATTGTCCCCATTTTATTCATGCTCCTTTTGTTTAATTACATTTTAATTTCTGACCACTGCAAGTTTTCTGATATTCTCTTTCTCCCAGACATTTAACACGGATTCCTGGAAATTTTCCGGTTCTACCGTACCATGATACCAGCTCTTTGACTCGAAATATGTTTTCAAATCATTATCTTTAAAAATGTATCCATGTCGTGCATAGATTTCATTGATCGCGATTCTTATCTCGTCCTGCGTCAACGCTGATATCTGCTCGTCCGTTAATTCCAGATAATCACTCATGGGAAAAATATATTCCTCATCTTCCGTACCCCTATCGACCGGATGTGCATCGACGGCAACCGGAAGAACTGATTCTCTTAACATTTTGTCCAAATCATCATCCGACTGCTCATTTGTTCCACTGCTCTCTGTCTCTGGCAATGATTCGTCACTGTCCACAGATTCTGGTTCAAAGAAATATGCAGCTCCCTTTTCTGTCATTGTAGTCGCTAATGCCATAGTAATAGATGAACCCAATGATGAGGCAAGTCTTTCTTGTTCCGTTTCCGGATCTTCATTCTTGAATTTGCCCTTTTTTCTTACACTTCCGTCCTCATTGTATAAAATTCCATCGCCATTATACTTTCCGTCACTGAATTTTCCCTTATATTTAGGTGTCCCGGACTCATAATACAATGTTCCACTTCCGTTATATTTTCCATTTCTGAAATCGCCTTCATATATCAGAGTTCCAAACGAATCGTAGCGTTTTCCTGATTGAAATTTATCGTCTTTCATCTTTCCCACAAATTCTTCCACAGGTTTCACAACAGGAACATCCAGCCTGATTTTTCTATTATCTGCCTTATAAAGCTCCGAGATCGACCACATTCTGAGCGCCGGATTTTTCTGTACGACCCGTTCCAGAATTTTATTTTGTTTCTCTTCCGGATAC
>CAVFLH010000014.1:0-6057 GCA_963622995.1 uncultured Eubacteriales bacterium
GCCATAACTCAATGCGTGCATAATTCTTATTCAAGGCTTTCCATGGGAGTGTTCATTCCCCTGCATGCAACGTTCTCTTTGGAACAACTCTGCAAGCTTCCTGATCTTTTGGATTACTTTTTCACTTTTACTTCCTTGGATGTGCTCCCTGATACGCCTCTCTAACTGCATTGTCCAAGGCATATGCCGTATACATCTGGGTGGATGCCAGGTCGGAGTGGCCCATCATGGTCTGGACGACGCGCATGTCGGCTCCGTTGCTTAAGAGGTGTGCCGCGAAGGAATGGCGCAGGGTGTGGGGAGTGATATCTTCCTCGATTCCCGCACGATCCCCATAGTATTTGATGATCTTCCAGAATCCCTGGCGGCTCATGGCTCTGCCGTTGTAATTTGTAAATAGCAGTTCCGAGCGTGTTCCTTTTAAGAATGTTTCACGGGCAGATTCCAGATATTTCGCAATGGCATCCTTCGCCGCATGACCAAAGGGTATCATCCTCTCTTTATGCTCATCCCGGCAGGTGATAAAGCCGATGGACATATTCACGTCAGAAAGTTTCAGGTTCACGAGTTCCGTCACACGGATCCCCGTCGCGTATAAGAGTTCCAGCATCGCCTTATCGCGGATCTCCTTCGGATTCGCGCCAGACGGCTGCTCTAAAAGTCTTGTCACCTCGTCCACCGTGAGGATCACAGGCACCTTTTTCTCGATCTTCGGCGCATGCATCGAGTCTGCTGGATCGCGGCGGATCTTTCCTTCCTTAAACAGCCAGCCAAAAAAAGATCTTGTGGATGCCAGCGCTCTTGAAACTGTCGACGCCGCTTTTCCTTCTTTTTCCAAGAAAAGGATATAGGAATTTAACGCTGTCTTCGTCACTTTCCCGCAGTCCGTGATCCCGTTTTCCTCCAGATAATCTGCCATCTTTAACAGATCTCTCTGATAAGAAAGCGTTGTGTTTTTTGACGCGTGCTTTTCCTCCTCCATATAATTTATGAAGGTTCGAATTTCCTCTCTCATACCTTTTCCCCGTTCATTTCCAGACACAGTTATCCGCGCTTTTCACGATCCTATACGAAATTGTAATGCTTTCTTGCGGTCCGCACAACAAGTGCGCAGACCTGCGGAACGGTTACACAAAATTTTCAGCGCTTGTGTCTATACCTGTTTACGTTCTATCTGTTTTTAAGTTCCACGATGTCTGCCTTTGGGAAAGATGGGACATAGACCTAATTTTTCCACTTGAATCCCCGATACACTGTTTTTCCCGGCAAAACCAGTATTTTCCTACATTATAGTCCCATTTTAGGGCAAAATCAAACGGATTTTTCCCACTTAGATCCCATTTTAGACTGTTTTACATAACTAATCGCTAGATATGGAACTGTATATATCCACAATGGCAATATCTTGTCAAAATGTTCGAAAAAAAATTTTATAAAAAAGGCTGAAAGCCGCGTATTTTCTGGGAAAATCCCACTTTTCCGCCCGCATTACCCTGACTTCCGACCCCCGCTTTCAATGCCCGTCGGCAGATATTGCCTCTTCAGCTGATGTCCTGGTTCAAATCCATGATTTTCAGATATGTCTTTCTAAAACAGTTGGAAGATCAACGCCGAAAAAGCAGGGTTTATGAATATCTCCGATGTGGTTCCAAGCACCATAAAAAACACCATTGTCCATAGCCTGATCTTCTCCTTTCCGTCCGCCGGTTCCACTGCCATGATCCACAGGAGGCAGGCCGCTAGCGCGTAAAAGAATCCCTGCGGAAATACAAGACCGAAAAAGCGCAGGATCCCATAAATTCCCGCATGCATCGTCAATACGCAGACAGCGATTGCGGATGTAAACGCCAGATAGACTGCCCCCGCATAAAACAGGATCCTTGCAAAAACTGCCTGGCAGATCAGAATTCCTATTAAGATCCATACAAAACGTTTTTTCAAGACTCCCACGATCAGGCTGTACCGGTCCACTGACGCTATTTCTGATGATGTAAAGATTCCGGCAAACCAGTTTCCAAGCGTATTTTTCATTTCAGCACTCATCTGATTGCAGAAAACCGTTCCCAATATGGTTCCCAGAAATAAAAAAAAGGACAGCCAGAACATCTGACTGTCCCAAGATCTCCGATGCCTGTGAATTCCGGCCATAGCGATACCGTCCATGTTCCTTTTTCACAGTGTATGCGCTTATAGACCTGGTTTATCCACAGGATTCATTCTAAATGCAGAATCTTTCCCCAGGCAGCCCGGTCATATACCCACCAGCTCTTTCCGATTATTGATTTCTATATTCTACAAATTATTTTCCACGCAAAATGATAACTATTACGCGTGTGTTTTACTCTTCTGCAATTTTCCTACCGGATTCCTTCTCTCTGAGCGTATGCAAGAATCGCAGCGATCGTCTTCGCATCCGTCATCCTACCGGTATAGATTATCTCAAGAAGGTCCTTCACATCCCACTCTTCCACATCAATACTCTCATCCGCATCGAGATGCTGCTTGGACGGGATCAGGTCTTTCGCGATATAGACGCCGATCTGCTCGTCACAGAATGCTACCGTCGTGTTGACTGTCATTAAAAACTCCAGATTTTCACTGCGGAATCCTGTCTCCTCCTCAAGCTCTCTCGCTGCGCACTCGATCTTCGGCTCATCCGGCGCATCGAGTTTTCCGGCCGGGATCTCCAGTGTGAAACGGTCCAGGGCGTTCCGGTACTGGCGCACCATCAGGATCTTTCCGTCCTTTGTCACCGGGAGAACGGCTGCCGCGCCGTCGTGGTGGATATAGTCGTACACTTCCTCGATTCCGTTTGCGACAACAGTATCCCGGTAGATCTTTAAGATCGTTCCGGTGTAGGCAAGATCACGTTTTAAACGAATTGTCTTTTCCATGATAAAAGTTGTTTCCTTCATGAATATATCTGTTCAGAACTCACTTCTTTGCAGTTTTAATTTTTTAACTGCTCCAAAAATTTCACTTTTCTCGAAGAAGTATCAGCCCTTAAGTTTCTTATTCTTCTCAAAGTTCGCGTCACACGCCTTGATGATCGCGCCGCGGAACCCATTCTCTTCCAGGGCTGCAAGTCCCTCGATGGTGGTTCCTCCCGGTGAGCATACCATATCCTTTAATTCGCCCGGATGTTTTCCTGTCTCGAGAACCATCTTTGCGCTTCCAAGGACAGCCTGGGCAACCATCTTGTAGGCAGCCTGGCGCGGGAGTCCGTTCTTTACGCAGCCGTCAGCCAGCGCCTCGATAAACATGTATACATAGGCTGGGGAGCAGCCGCTGGCGCTTCCAACGACGTCCATCAGCTTCTCGTCCACTTTCTCCATTTTTCCGAAGGAAGTGAAGAATCCGTCGATGACATCCTTTTCCTCATCGGTAAACAGTGCCTCATCGTAGCTCACCCCAGACATTCCCTCGCCGACCATCGCCGGTGTATTCGGCATGGAGCGGACGATTCTCGCGCTGTCGCCGAGACCTGCCTGAAGATCCGAGATCGCATATCCGGCCGCGATGGAGATCACGACCTGATCTTTGCTGATCTTTCCGTTTAATTCCTTAAAAATTATCGGAAGTACCTGCGGCTTTACCGCGAGAACCAGATATTTTACCTGCTCCGCACACTCGGTCGCTGTAGAGACGTGGGCAACACCTGTCTCCTCTGTGATCTTCTGCATCTTCGCCTCGTGAGCGCTCGTGAAGAGCAGCTCTTCCGGCCTATATGTCTTTAAAAGTCCCCGCATGATAGCGGTTCCCATGTTTCCCATACCGATAAAACCAATTTTTGCCATATCAATATTACCTCCTGTTTTATATTTTCTGCCAACTCTCATCTGCAGCCGACCGATCTTTGCTCATATTGCAAAAGTTTCAGCAGCACAGAAATTTCTAAAAAAGCCGCTGCCATACAGATATCTCTGCACAGCAACGGCTTTCATCTTTATTTCGCGTAATCGGTAACTCTGGACTCGCGGATCACGTTGACTTTGATCTGTCCCGGATACTCCAGGCTCTCTTCGATCTTCTTGGATATGTCTCTTGCGAGAAGAACCATATCGTCATCGCTGATCTGCTCCGGTACTACCATAATGCGCACTTCGCGTCCTGCCTGGATCGCAAAGGACTTGTCTACTCCCTTGAAGGAGTTTGTGATATCCTCAAGCTGCTTTAAGCGGTTCGTGTATGTCTCCAACGTCTCTCTTCTTGCACCCGGTCTTGCAGCGGAGATCGTATCTGCTGCCTGAACGATGCAGGAAATAAGGTTCGTTGGCTCAACATCGCCATGGTGGGATTCAACAGCATTGATAACGATCGGGGACTCTTTGTATTTCTTACAGAGTTCCGATCCGAGCTGTACATGGGAACCTTCCATCTCATGGTCAACGGATTTTCCAATGTCATGTAATAAGCCGGCACGCTTTGCCATTCTGACGTCAACACCAATTTCGGCTGCCAGTAAACCGGATAACTGTGCGACCTCGATGGAATGCTTCAATGCATTCTGACCATAGCTGGTTCTGAATTTCATCTTGCCGAGGAGCTTGACAAGCTCCGGATGGATATTGTGAATGCCGACCTCAAGGATCGCGGCTTCACCTTCCTCGCGCATCATGTTTTCAACTTCCTTCTGCGCTTTCTCCACCATCTCTTCGATTCTAGCCGGATGGATACGTCCATCCACGATCAGTCTTTCAAGAGCAATTCTTGCAACTTCACGTCTTACCGGATCAAAACCGGATAATACGACAGCTTCCGGTGTATCGTCGATAATGAGTTCCACACCAGTCATTGTCTCGAGAGTACGGATATTACGTCCCTCACGTCCAATGATGCGGCCCTTCATCTCATCGTTCGGGAGCTGAACGACAGAAACTGTAGTCTCAGCCACATGGTCAGCTGCACATCTCTGGATGGCGGTAACCACATATTCTTTGGCTTTCTTGTCAGCTTCTTCCTTTGCTTTGGCTTCTAATTCCTTGATGAGCTTTGCGGTGTCGTGTTTTACATCTTCCTCTACGGATTTCAGAAGATATTCTTTCGCCTGCTCGCTGGTAAGTCCGGAGATCTTCTCCAGTTCTTCCTGCTCCTTAGCAAATAATTCCTCGACCTCGGAAGAACGCTTTCTTAAAGTCTCTTCCTTCGCGGCAAGACTGGATTCTTTTCTCTCCATTGCCTCAGACTTTTTGTCAAGGTTTTCCTCTTTGCTCAGTACGCGGCGCTCATAACGCTGAATCTCGGCTCTCCGTTCTCTGGTTTCCTTTTCAAGCTCGTTTTTCGCTTTTAAATTCTCTTCCTTAGCTTCCAGGAGAGCTTCTTTCTTCTTCGTCTCGGCGACCTTCAATGCTTCATCTATTATTTCTCTGGATTTTTCCTCTGCGCTGCCGATCTTGCTTTCATAACTGTTCTTGCGGTAAGCGACAGCCACGATCCAGGTAATAGGAGCCACAATAATTGCTGTTATAATAACGCTGATTATTGGTGACACAGGAGCACCTCCTTTATTTAGTTTTCATTGTACTAATTACAACACTTCAATTCTAAACTGTTTTATGCATTATGTCAAGTATAATGCCCTCATTCCGGGTACTTCTGTGCATCCACACGAAACCTGTCATATCCGGTCCTGGAAAGCCGTAAATGCCCTGTTTCCACTACTATTCCCACTGTTTCATCGCGCTGTTGATCGCATCGTAGGAAAAGCCTTTTCTCGCCAGAAACGCGTATATCTTCTGGCGCTTCGCGGGGGCCGGTTCTTTCGGATCGTAATTTTTCTTTCTCAAAAATCCAAGGATCTGGGCGGACTCATCCACCTCCATATCCTCAAAGACCATCTCCACCAGATCATCGCCGACACCTTTCTGGCGGAGGTCAAATTTCATCTGGCGGATGCTCTTTTTGTGGCCGTTTTTCTCCACAAACCGCCTCGCGTAGTCCTCATCGTCCAGATACCGGTAATGCTTCAGAAAAAGAACCGCATCTTCAACAGAGGCTGGCGAAAACCCCTGTTCCGCCAGCTTCTTGCGCATTTCATTTTCTGTTTTTCCGGAGAAC
>CAVFLH010000014.1:6177-27514 GCA_963622995.1 uncultured Eubacteriales bacterium
CCTTTGTTCCGCGCCTCCCGGAACGCTTCTGGGACCGCGTCTCCGTCCGCACCGGCATACATTTTCTGCTCCCGGTGCTCTTCCTGCTGCCATTCTTTCATCTATGTTTTCCTGTCAGAACCGCTTTTCTTATACAGACTTCTCCCCGAAGCACCGCACATGTTAAGCAGTTCTCTTTTATCAATATTTTTATTACTCGTCAGCTTCCGCAGCCTCATCAGCCGCCGGTACCGCAGCCGCCTCACCTGGAACAATATGCTGTGCTTCCAGTCCGTGGAGCTCTCTCACCTGGTTTTCGATCTCCTCGCAGATCAGCGGGTTCTGCGCCAGGTAAGTCTTCGCGTTCTCGCGTCCCTGACCGATCTTCGCTCCCTTATACGCGTACCAGGAACCGCTCTTCTCGACGATATTTGCGTCGGCAGCCAGATCCAGGACATCGCCCTCGCGGGAGATTCCCTTTCCGAACATAATGTCAAACTCAGCCTCTTTAAATGGCGGAGCGATCTTATTCTTTACGACTTTTACGCGGACATGGTTACCGATCACCTCACCGCTCTGCTTTAAGGACTCGGTTCTTCTTACATCGAGACGGACTGAAGAATAGAACTTAAGCGCACGTCCGCCGGTCGTTGTCTCCGGGTTTCCGAACATAACGCCGACCTTCTCACGGAGCTGGTTGATAAAGATCACGATACAGTTTGTCTTGCTGATGATCGCGGTCAGTTTTCTTAAGGCCTGGGACATTAAGCGGGCCTGTAAGCCGACGTGGGAGTCACCCATATCGCCGTCGATCTCCGCCTTCGGAACGAGGGCCGCTACAGAGTCCACAATCACGATATCAACGGCACCGGAGCGCACCATCGTCTCTGTGATCTCTAAGGCCTGCTCGCCGTTATCCGGCTGGGAGATATAGAGGTTATCGATATCGACACCGATATTCTTTGCGTATACCGGGTCGAGAGCGTGCTCAGCGTCAATGAAGCCTGCGATTCCGCCGCGCTTCTGGACTTCCGCTACCATATGGAGCGCAACGGTAGTTTTACCACTGGACTCCGGTCCGTAGATCTCAACGACACGTCCCTTCGGAACGCCGCCGAGGCCAAGGGCGATATCAAGGCTTAAGGAGCCGGTCGGAACCGTCTCGATATTCATATTCGCGCCGGAATCACCGAGCTTCATAACGGAACCTTTTCCGTAAGCTTTTTCGATCTGTGTGAGAGCCGCGTCAAGGGCTTTTAATTTATCATCTTTATTCATATTCTTCCTCCAAGATCCGGCCCCGCAGCGTTCCCCGCGTCCCCGGACATCCACGAATTACTAACTTTACAGTTCGCATTTTTCTTAATGTTCTGTCAAATCAATTATTGTATGCGAACAAATGTTCTGTACCTGTTAATCATAATATAATCCCCGTGAAAAGTCAACTGTTTCTTATCATTCCAACTGCTTTTCTTCCACCACCATATCCCATCTCCTTCCCGGCAGTTCCCTGCATTTTAAAACCAGCATTTTCTTCCGCCCAATGTCATAGAAATGCCGTTCTGCCCGTTTCTCTTTCCTTATTCCATCTAAGTTTCTCACTGAGACCTGCAGCGATCCGCCGCCAGGACGATGCTTTCCCCGCATCATGAACTATCTGCAATCTGGGACAGACCTCCCAGAACGAATTCAGATACTCGTACTATATCGAAATTCCACCGTCCTGTCAATTGACATTCTCCACAAATTCAGGCCCCTATTTTTTATCTGCTCAGCCATGAAAAATTGCTGAATCTCCAAAATCCACCCCTCAGTTTTCCTTCCGCATGCTCAACGCAAATGCATAAAAGGCGGCAGCCCATGCCCACAATACATGTTCTGCCGCCATCCTATCCTATTGTATATGTACTTCCACAAGGCTCACGCCCGTTCTCCCTATCTCTCCTTCGAAGCCCCCGCTACCAGCCCGCTGAGCACCAGAAGCGCCAGGACATTCGGAATAACCATAAGTCCGTTGAAGAAGTCTGCCAGGGACCACACAAGCTCCAGCTTCAGGCAGGAACCAATCACGATGCAGACAACGACGATCAGGGAATAAATCTTAGACGCCTTCTCGCCAAACAGGTACTTCACGTTTACAAGTCCAAAGAAATGCCAGCTCAGGATCGTAGAGAATGCGAAGAAGAACAGACAGATCGCAACGAAGATGATTCCCGCGCTGCCGAAGCCTTTCATGAATGCCGCCTGTGTGAGCGCTGTGCCGTCCTTTCCTGTGCTCATAACGCCTGTTGTGAGGACGGAGAATACGGTCAGGTTCAGGACGATAAATGTGTCGATGAACACACTGACCATTGCGCAGAGTCCCTGGTGATGCGGGGATTCCGCTTTCGCTCTCGCGTGGGCATGCGGGGTGGATCCCATGCCGGCCTCGTTGGAGAAGAGGCCGCGGGCAACACCGTAACGGATTGCCTCACGCACTGTGATTCCGGCACCTGCGCCGAGAACCGCCTGCGGGTCAAACGCGCCTTTCAGAATAGAAAGGAACGCTGCCGGAAGAGCCGTGATGTTCATGCCGATCAAGATCAGGCTGCCGACGATGTAGATACCCGCCATGACCGGAACGACCTTCTCAACCACCGTTGCCAGGCTCTTTGTTCCTCCGAGGAAGATCACCGCCGCGATGACCGCAATGACAACGCCGACGATCACCGGTGAAAGTTCGATGTGGAACACCTGAAACGCTTCCACAAACGCTGCCCCGATGGAATTGGACTGAACCATGTTCCCCATGAATCCCAGGGCAAGAATAATGAATACCGCAAACAGGGTGGAGAGCACTTTTCCGAATGTTCCCTTAAACGCCGCTTTGATGTAGTAGACAGGTCCGCCTGTCACCTCGCCGTTTACCTCTGTCTTATATGTCTGTGCCAGAACCGCCTCTCCGTAGATCGTCGCCATTCCGAGAAACGCGCTGACCCACATCCAGAAGATCGCGCCCGGTCCGCCGCCGATGAGGGCTGTCGCCGCTCCGGCAAGGTTTCCGGTTCCCACCTGGGCCGCGATGGCCGTTGCGATGGACTGGAACGGAGTCATCTCACCTTTTTCGTGCTTTTCGCCGTTCATGCTGAAATGCCCGAATACCTGGCGGACGCCCTCCCCGAACTTTCTGACCTGGATAAATCTCAGGCGGATCGTGTAGTAAAGTCCGGTTCCGCATAAGAGAACGAGCAGGAGAAAGCTCCACAGAAAATCATTTCCCTTTGTTACAAGCTGCATCAGTGTGTCCATTTTAATTATCCTCCTCTTTCATCATCATAGCCGCCAGCCTCTTTATTTTTCAGCTGATCCGGCAGCATGGAATATCCCCTCTGAATTTCCATGCAATAAAATAAGAGCTGATATTTATCAGCTCTCCAAAGAGTAGAACATTTGCATACAACGGGGTACTGCCCCATTGTGGTTATTTGTATGCCCTGTCCTTTTGCCTGAGAGATCGACCGGTACCATGGACATGAACCGGTCTTACACCTTCGGCGCTCCATTCGGAGACTCTCCAGAGTGTCCAGGCGGACGTTTGTCCGTCTGGACTGCACTTATGTGTTACATACTATCACAGTTTTCCTTCTGTATCAACGTGTTTTTGAACTAAAGTGGTGAGTTAAGTAAATTTTGTAAAAGTTGTCACATGAAGCCATAAAATCCCGCTTCATTTTCTTCAATCTGACGAATCACTTTGAACCTGCAGCTTTTGTGGCTTCCATCACGCGCAAACCGCTGTGAGGGAAAATCCACTGACTCTTAGAAATCGGTCAACTTACAGTCTCTTCCTGCATCGTTTCCCGCTGTTTTTTCATCTCCAGCTCATGCTGCTTCAACGCCTCCGAGAACTCCACACGGATCTCCGTTCCCTTTCCCTGCTCGCTCTCGAGGGACAGCTTCGCTCCGTGCTGCGCCACGATGTGTTTTACGATGGCAAGTCCCAGACCGGTTCCGCCTGTCGCCTTCGAACGGCTCTTATCAACACGGTAAAAGCGCTCAAATACCCGCTCCTGGTGTTCCGGCGAAATGCCGATTCCTGTATCCTTTACAGACAGGAATGTGTGCCCATTTTCAATACCTGTCGTCACCGTCACAGATCCGTCCTTTTTATTGTACCGGATCGCGTTGTCGCACAGATTGTAGATCAGTTCTTCCATCAACTGCTTGTCCGCAAAGACCGGCGCCTCGCCGCCCCGGACTTTGATGGTCACATTCTGCTTCTGGGCGTTCATCTGCAGCATGTCCACGCACTCTTTCGCCAACAGGAACAAATCCAGATCCTTATACTCCACATCTTTCTTTCCGCCGTCAAGCTGGGACAGCTGGATAATATCGTTGATCAGCGTCAGGAGTCTTGCCGCGTTTTTGTGGATCTCCGCCGCGAACCGCTCCGTATTTTCCCCGGACATTCCATGTTCGATAAGTTCCGCGTAGCCGGAGATCGCCGTCAGCGGGGTCTTAAGCTCATGGGACACGTTCGCCGTAAATTCCTGGCGCACCTGGGAGCTCTTTAGGATATCCTCATGCTGCTGCCGGATCTTGTTCATAAACGGCACAAGCTCCTTATATGCCGCCTGGATCCCCGGCTCCGAGAGGTTCTCCGCCATCTGCTCGATGGGCGCAATGAGATTCTTCGTAAAATAGTTGGACATCATGATGCAAAAGAAGAAGAGAAGAATAAATACTCCGATCACCGTTGTCATCATGTTCTGGGTCAGGGCAAAGATATTGTCGCCCTCTCTCGCAAGCCGCAAAATCCGCCCGTTGTCCAGCCGGAGCGCGTAGTAGAACATGTTTTTATCCAGGGTCGTCGACCGGCGAGTTCCGCTTCCTTCCCCGTATTCCACCGCCATATGGATCTCCGGGCGGTCCTCATGGTTCTCCATCGCGGAGGAATCCGCGTTGCTGTCAAAAATAACGCTGCCGTTGGCATTCACCACCGTGATGCGCAGCGTATCCGGGTTCAGGTCGTAGGCGTCCGGGTGAAGGTCGGAAATACTGTCGAAGATGTGCATGTTTTTCATGACGACCGCGTCTGCCCTCAGGTCCCCGATGACCTGTTTCCGGTAAACTCCGTAAAATACAAATAACACGCAAAGCAGTGTCAGCAAAATTGCAAACACTGCCGTTGCCAGAAGTTCTATATGGATCTTTCGTTTCATTCGATCATGTACCCCACATTTCTCACGGTGCGGATCATGGATCCCGCCTCTCCGAGTTTCTGTCTGAGCGTCCGGATATGCATGTCCAGGGTTCTCGACTCGCCCTCGAAGTCGATGCCCCAGACGCGCTCTAAGATGATCTCGCGGGTCACAACGATTCCCGCGTTGTGGAGCAGGAGCTTTAAGAGCTCATATTCCTTGAATGTCAGGCTGCAGGGAACATCCTTCACATAGACCATGTGTTTCTCGTCGTCCAGAAAGATATCCCCGAGAGTCAGGAACTTGTCTTCCTCCATGGTCCGTCTCAGCACCGCTTTCACTCTCGCGATGAGCTCCATGACGCCGAAGGGCTTTGTCATGTAGTCATCCGCCCCCACATCAAGGCCTTTTACCTTGTCGATCTCAGTGCTCTTTGCCGTCACCATGATCACCGGGAGTTTCTTCGTCTCCGGACGGCGGCGGAGCTTCGCGACGATCTCCAGTCCGTCCTCATCGGGAAGCATGATGTCCAGGAGCACGAGGTCCGGCTGCTTCTCTTCCAATTTCTTATAAAAATCACGGGCACATTCAAATCCTTCCACCTGATATCCGCTGTTCTTCAACGCGAACATCTCGATCTCCAGGATATTTTTATCATCTTCCACTGCATAGATCAGAGCCATGGTCCTGTCCTCCTGTCCTATATTCTGTCGTTTTTCCCAGTTTTTACGATTATAACGCCCCACAGGAAAGCGAACGGTCTCCCGACCGTTCTCTGCTTCCCACAGGTCAACTTCCTCTTAACATTAATTTTACTACATATCCGCCTAGACCGGAAGCATATATTTGCCGCGGTACTCTTCCACCATCGCCGCAAAATGCGGATCTCCGTCACGCTTTAAGTTCTCCAGATAACCGTGGGTATCAAATCCGTCGCGGTCGATCTCGATGACGCTGACCGCGATATTGGAGCAGTGGTCGGAGACACGCTCCAGGTTCATGGAAATATCGGAGAGGACAAAGCCCTGCTCAATGGTACATTTGCCTTTCTGGAGTCTGCGGATGTGGTTTGCCTTGACAACGGTATTGATATCGTCGATGACCTCCTCAAGCGGCTCCACCTTGGACGCCTCGTCGGTATTGTTCGTCTCGAAGGCGTCGATGGACATGTTTAAGATCTCCTTGACGGCATCTAAGAACACATGAAGTTCCTTTTCCGCCTTGTTGGAGAAGTGCATATCCTTATCTTTCATCTCTTTCGCGGAGTCTTTCAAGTTGATTCCATGGTCAGAGATACGCTCAAAATCGCCGATGCAGTGCAAAAGCAGGGACACCATATGGCTGTCTGTCTTGGAGAGATTCTTTCCGCCGAGCTTTACCATGTAAGTTCCGAGCTCATCCTCGTAGCGGTCCACAAGGTTCTCCAGCGCTTCCACGCGCTCTGCCTTTTCCTCGTCGTAGTCGTGAAGCAGGTCAACAGCCGTGAAGAAACATTCTCTCGCGAGTTTTGCCATCTGGATCGTAGTCTGACGGCACTGCTCAACAGCAAAGCCAGGAGTGTCGAGGAAACGTGCATCCAGAAGACGGAATGCGTCTTCTCCCTTCTCCTGAACCGGAGTTTCCTTCTTCTCCTCCGGGATCGTGAGGCATGCCAGCTTTACAAGGCCGTTGCCGAACGGGAGAAGCAGGACTGTAGCCGCAATATTGAAGCTGCTGTGGATCACTGCGATTCCCATGGCGTTTGCCGCTGTATCCAGGAAGGAAAAATGAACGACCGCGTTGATCGTGTAAAAGACGATCATGAAAATAACGGTACCGATAATATTAAAGTAGAGATGAACCAACGCCGCGCGCTTCGCGTTCTTGGACGCACCGATACTGGAGATTATCGCTGTCACGCAGGTTCCGATGTTCTGACCCATGATGATCGGAAGCGCCGTACTGAAGTTTACCGCACCTGTGGCGCACAACGCCTGGAGAATACCGACGGATGCGGAGGAACTCTGGATGATCGCTGTGAGGACTGCGCCTGCGATCATGCCGAGTATCGGGTTCGAGAACATAGTCAGGATTCCTGTAAATTCCGGGACATTCGCAAGCGGTTTCACAGCTCCGCTCATGGTCTCCATTCCGGTCATTAAGATCGCGAAACCGATCATGATAGTTCCGGCATCTTTTTTCTTCTCCTTTTTGGAGAACATAATGAAGCTGATGCCGATGAGCGCCAGGATCGGGGAGAAGGACGTCGGCTTTAAGAGACGGACGAAGAAGTTTCCGCTCTCAATTCCTGTAAGGCTTAAGAGCCAGGACGTCACTGTGGTTCCGATGTTGGCACCCATGATGATGCCAACCGCCTGGGTCAGCTTCATGATGCCCGAGTTTACAAATCCGACGACCATGACGGTGGTCGCGGAGGACGACTGGATGATCGCCGTCACTCCGGCCCCCAGGAGAACCGCCTTGATCGGGTTCGATGTCAGTTTTTCAAGAATTCTCTCCAGTCTGCCGCCGGAAAGTTTTTCGAGACCATTTCCCATGGTCTCCATTCCATAAAGAAACAGCGCGAGTCCGCCAAGCATCGTCAATACTCCAAAAAAATCCATAAATTTTCCCTCTTCAAATTCATTAACATTTTGTTTATTTCTTTCTTACCATGTAACAGAATATCAGGGGAATGTAAAATGCTTTGTGGGCGGTATGTAAAATCTGTGTAAAATATCAAGGCCAAAAATGGCTTTAAATTTCTTTTAAAATTTGTTCTGTTTTATACTGGAGTCGATTGATGGAATATCTTAGATATGTTAGAAAAACGCAAAAAAATAACCGCCCCGACCTAGGAAATCGAACGGTTATTTTTTTTAATACCTAGGGGACAACCGTCTATCGGTGACACTCTTTGTTTTTAATATAGCATACTTTATAAGGCATTTCAATATACTTCAGTTTATTATAGTCTCTACTTACTCACCAGTTTTTCTATATCCAGCAGCCCCCACCCCTGCTGATTCCTCGGAAGCCCGATATCCACACAGCTTTCCCGAAGCTTCAGCTTCACATCCTTATTTGTCATGTCTGGATACCGCTCCAGCAGGAGCGCCGCGGCTCCTGAGACGATGGGGGTGCTCATGGAGGTGCCGCTTTTGATCGTATATTTGTCCGCCCGGCCGGCGCAGCTGACGACGCTGCAGCCCGGGGCGACGAGATCCGGCTTGCAGATGCAGGCGGCGGTGGGGCCGCGGCCGGAGTAGTCCACCATCCGGTTTCCGCCCACCAGAACCTCCCTGTCATCATCCGAACAGCCCACCGTGATCACCTTTCTGCTGATCCCCGGCGTCGTGATGCTCATAGTCTGCGGTCCGTTGTTTCCCGCCGCCACCACAACAACAAGCCCCGCATCCCATGCCCGGTTTACGCCCTTTACCAGGGCGGAATTTTCGCTCATCCCCCGCTTCGAACAGGCACCCACCGATATATTTAAGATCCGGATCCCCAGCCTCTCCTTTCTCTCCAGGATCCAGGAGATTCCCGCCAGGACATCCGAAGAATATCCATTTCCTTTCCGGTCCAGGACCTTCACCATGATGAGATCACAGCCCGGCGCGATCCCGCTGTACCGCCCGCCGGACATGCGCCCGCTGCCGCCGATGATCCCGCAGATATGGGTCCCGTGCCCGCAGTCATCATAGGCGAACGTCTTTCCGTTCACCATGTCCGCGAAACCGGTCACCCGGCTGTCAAAATCCCGGTGAAGAAAGATCCCGGTATCCAAAACCGCCACGCCAACGCCTTTTCCGGTAAGTCCCAGACGGTAAGCCGCGCCGCAGCGGATCTGATCTTTAATACGGTTCACATGCAAGATTCCTCTATTCTATTCCTCTTACCTACAGGATATTCATGAATGCTTTGTCCTGCGCTGCCGCTCGAAAATAGAATACTTCCTGCCACATTCCCAGGTCTGGCTCGATCACTCGCTCGGGTCCTGACACTAAATATACATTTGTGTATATCCAATACTGCAAATTGCAGTATTTCCGACACTTTTCCACATGTTTCGAAAACGGCGTCCGAATCTTAAAGAAATCTTAATAATTCATTCAAAGAATATACAATCATTTTCCAGGGTGATGTGCTATACTTTAACCATAAGAAATGCACGAGATATTTTAAATCCTTTATCCTAAACCTTTTTGAAATTGAAATCCTAAATGATGAATCCCTGTACAGTATGTACAGGGTTTTTTCATGCCATTTTTCTGGAAAATTCTCCCAATTCCCGGGCTTAAAAATTATTCCCGCCCCCAGGCGGCGCTTTCCATCATACAAAAAGAGACGGAAGCTGATTTATAAAACCAGTTACCGTCTCTTCTTTTTAATGCCCGGCCCGGCGATCCGTTCCCGGCTGCCCTAAGCCGTCATTCTATTTCTTACACATTTCTCACATTCTTAAGAATATCGCAGAAATCAAACGTAGCGAAGTAATCCTTCGGAGTCTCCGCGCGGCGGATCATCTGAACGCTGCCATCCTCTTTGAGAAGAAGCTCTGCGCTCTTTAACTTACCGTTGTAGTTGTAACCCATCGCGAATCCATGCGCGCCTGCGTCATGGATGAAGATCAGGTCGCCCATATCGATCTTCGGAAGCATGCGGTCAACGGCAAACTTATCATTGTTCTCGCAGAGGGAACCGGTTACATCGTACTTGTGGTCGCACGGCTCGTTCTCCTTGCCCATAACAGTGATGTGATGGTAAGCACCGTACATAGCCGGACGCATCAGGTTTACCGCGCAGGCATCAACACCGATGTACTCCTTGTATGTGTGCTTCTCATGGATCGCTCTTGTCACGAGCGCACCGTACGGAGCCAGCATGAAACGGCCAAGCTCTGTGAAGATCGCTACATCTCCCATTCCTGCCGGAACGAGAACTTCCTCGTAAACTTTTCTTACGCCCTCACCGATGACCTTGATGTCGTTCGGCTCCTGGTCCGGTCTGTACGGGATACCGATTCCGCCGGACAGGTTGATGAACTTAATGTCAGCGCCGGTCTCGTTCTTTAACTTCACTGCAAGTTCAAAAAGAACTTTTGCAAGAAGCGGATAATACTCATTTGTTACGGTATTGCTTGCAAGGAACGCATGGATACCGAAGTTCTTAGCGCCCTTTGCCTTTAAGATCTTGTAAGCCTCTGTGATCTGTGCCTCTGTCATGCCGTACTTCGCGTCGCCCGGGTTATCCATGATATCGGTTGTTACCTTGAATAATCCGCCCGGATTAAAACGGCAGCAGATGGTCTCCGGAATCGTTCCGATGGTCTTCTCAAGGCACTCGATGTGGGTGAAATCATCCAGGTTGATGATCGCGCCAAGATCGTATGCCAGTTTGAACTCTTCCGGCGGTGTATCGTTGGAAGAGAACATGATGTCATGTCCGGAAAAACCGCATGCATCAGACATTAAAAGCTCTGTCTTGGAGGAGCAGTCTGTTCCGCATCCAAGCTCCTGAAGTGTTTTTAAAATGAACGGGTTCGGTGTTGCTTTTACCGCAAAGTACTCTCTGAATCCTTTATTCCAGGAAAATGCCTCTTTTAATTTGAGGGCGTTCTCGCGGATCCCCTTTTCATCGTAAAGATAGAAAGGAGTCGGATAGGTCTTTGCGATCTCTTCCAGCTGTTCCTTCGTTACAAACGGTTTCTTCTCCATGTACGTTCTCTCCTTTGTTAGTCAGTGTTAGTCGATATTTACAACACGCATGATGTTTGTAGAAGCAGCCGGTTCATGTCTCTTTGCATAATCCACGACTCCTGCAGTTACAACTGCGATATCGCCTTTTTTAACAATACCATTCTCTTTCAAAATGTCAATACTGTTCTCAATTAAAGTGTCAGTGGACTCCGCTCTCTTTGCCTGGAACGGAGTTACGCCCCAGTAGAGCATCATCTTGCGGACTGCGGAGATACTCGGGGACATTCCCACAAGCTTCGTAGCCGGATGCCACTTGGAAAGCATTCTCGCTGTGTAGCCGCTGATACTCGGAGCGATGATGACAGCTGCGTCAAGGGACTGCGCTGTCGCAACGGATGCGTAGCTCACTGCATTGGAAATATTGTGGCGGTTATCATCGGACACTTTTCTCTTCTCATAGAAGTCGCTGCTCATGTGGGACTCGGTCTCCTCAACGATATGAGCCATCATCTTTAATGCCTCGACCGGGTATTTGCCGTTTGCTGTCTCACCGGATAACATAACAACGTCTGTTCCATCGTATACAGCGTTCGCAACGTCGGAAACCTCCGCACGGGTCGGTCTCGGATTGCGGATCATGGAATCCAGCATCTGTGTGGCCGTGATAACCACCTTACAGGCAGCGCTGCACTTCTTGATCATCATCTTCTGAAGGTGCGGAAGCTTCTCCGGAGCAATCTCAACACCTAAGTCTCCGCGGGCTACCATGATTCCGTCGCTGGCCTCGATGATCTCGTCCAGGTTCTCAAGTCCCTCAGCGTTCTCGATCTTCGCGATGATTCCCATATTGGAACCGCCCTCTTCCAGAATCTGGCGGATCTCATGGATCGCGTCTGCGGAGCGGATGAAGGAAGCCGCAATGTAGTCGAATCCGAGTTCGATACCGAAACGGATATCTTCCTTATCTTTATCAGTTAATGCCGGAAGCTTGATCTTTACGTTTGGAACGTTTACGCCCTTTCTCTCGCCAAGCTCGCCGCCGTTCATGATCTTGCAGTAGATCTCGGTTCCCTCGACGCGCTCAACATGGAGCTCGATGAGGCCGTCATCGATCAGGATCACATTGCCCTCTTTTACGTCTTCATTTAAGCCGTTGTAGTTGATGTGGACTTTCTTCGCGTCTCCGACGATCTCTTCTGTTGTGAGGATGATCTCCTCGCCAGCTGTCAGTGTTACCTTCTTTCCGTCTTTTAAAACGCCGGTACGGATCTCCGGTCCCTTTGTATCAAGAAGAGCTGCTACCGGTTTTCCAACCTCCTCCGCAACCTCGCGGAGCTGTTTGTAGCGGGCTCTCTGCTCATCGTGTGTTCCGTGGGAGAAGTTGAAACGGGCAACGTCCATTCCGTTTAAGAGCAGCTGTTTCATGACCTCTCTGTCATCGCTGTTCGGTCCCATGGTACAGATAATTTTTGTTTTCTTCATGTTATGCCTCCTGATTGCTATTCGCCTGTCTTGGATCCATCCCGCCTTTTGTTACATGCCTGTGGGTATACAGGTGGTCCTGACAGTATTCATAGTCGCCTTCGCACTTGGAACAGTAGCGGAATACAAGATTCGGGTCGTCCTCCTCTGTACGTCCGCAAACAGCACAGCGGTGGCGTCCGATCTTTTCCGCTGTCTTCTGCGCCTCGCGCATCTGTGAGTGAAAGACCTGTTTTCTCCGAATTTCCTTTGGATTCAGACGGCTCCCCCTGGACATGAAGAGGTATACGATAAAATTAAGTAAAGACATAACGATCGCAATTCTCTGCGACATGCCGCCGAAAAGGAATCCATAGACGAAGTAAAGTCCATCAAAAATTGCCAGATACTTCGCCTTGATCGGAAGTACAAAAAACAGGTAAAACTGCATTTCCGGGAATGTGGCCGCAAATGCGAAAAACAGGGAGAAGTTCAGATAATCTGTGGTGAGAATATAGACCTGCCCTGTGATGATGTAGATCAGCAGTGCCGCGAGGACATGACCGATCACACCCATAAAAAAGTACACGTTAAACCGGAAGGTTCCCCAAACCCGCTCCAAAGTCATTCCCAGATTGTAGTAAAGGTAGATCGCTACCAGGTTGAAGAAAAGGCTGTTGGACGGCGGCCAGATCATAAATGTTACGACTCGCCAGATCTGTCCGTGAAGGATCGCCCTCGCATCCAACATCAGGTACTGGATGTATAATGCCGGTGCCATCATCTGGACAAGTACGCCCACCGCATACAGAATCACGATATAATACATGAGATTCGGAATCGCGTACCGACCGAATTTCCGCTCCATCTTGTTCATAAAATTCATTGAAGCTTTCCTTTCCTAATAGAAGTATCTACTTTTCCTACGCCCCGTATTATAATTCCCAACAGATTCTTTTGTCAAACGCTTTATAGGCCTGGACGCCAGATATCTAAATGCCGCCGCATGCCAATATTTAGGATAAACAGTAACCTGGCAACATTTTTTCCTGATTTCTTTACACAATCTTTACAGAAATTTAACCACTTTTGCCCCATACATGCCCATTCCGTCAATTGTATTTCCTATTTTATTGTGTTATACTATGCATGGAATTTTGTCGAAGGCAGGCTGTAAAAATTTCTGACAGCCATCTGCCCACGCATTCCAGCTGGCTGCCTGCTTTTGCGGACGGCTCGTTTTTTTCTGTTAAAAAAGGAGGTATGGGGAGCACTCCCCGCTCGTATGAATCAATGTTATCGTCTTGGAATCGATATCGGTTCCACTACAGTAAAGGTTGCCGTCATCGACGACAACAACAAAATCTTATTCGCGGATTATGAGCGGCATTACGCCAATATCCAGGAAACCCTGGCCTCGCTTCTGAAAAAGTGTAAGGGAGAACTCGGTGAACTCTCTCTACGGCCCAATATTACAGGTTCCGGCGGACTGACTCTGTCGGGTTATTTACATATTCCATTTGTCCAGGAAGTCGTAGCGGTTGCGACCGCGCTCCAGGACTACGCTCCGCGGACCGACGTTGCCATCGAGCTCGGCGGCGAGGACGCGAAGATCATCTACTTCACAGGCGGAATCGACCAGCGTATGAACGGTATCTGCGCCGGCGGTACCGGTTCCTTTATCGACCAGATGGCTTCCTTATTACAGACGGATGCCGCTGGTTTAAATGAGTATGCAAAGAATTACAAGGCGATCTACCCGATCGCTGCCCGCTGCGGCGTGTTCGCAAAGTCCGATATCCAGCCGCTTATCAACGACGGTGCGACCCGCGAGGACCTTGCCGCCTCTATTTTCCAGGCGGTAGTAAACCAGACCATCAGCGGTCTCGCCTGCGGCAAGCCGATCCGCGGAAACGTAGCGTTCCTCGGCGGTCCGCTGCACTTTTTACCGGAGCTTAGAAATGCCTTTATCCGCACCCTGAATCTGACCGGTGACGCGATCATCGCCCCGGATCACTCCCACCTCTTCGCCGCCATGGGCGCTGCCATGAACGCGAAGGATGACGCGGAGGTATTCTCTCTTGACAAGCTGATCGCGGATCTCTCCGGCGGCATCAAGATGAAATTCGAAGTAAAGAGAATGCAGCCTTTATTTAAGGATGAGGCAGACTACAAGGAATTCACCGACCGCCACGACCAGTATAAGGTCCACCGCGGCAACCTCGCCACCTATGAGGGAAATGTATTCCTTGGAATCGACGCCGGTTCCACCACAACAAAGGTGGCTCTCGTCGGCGAGGACGGTTCCCTTCTCTACAGCTTTTACAGCAGCAACAACGGAAGCCCGTTGGCGACCGCGATCTCATCCATAAAGGAGATCAAGTCCCTGCTTCCGGACAGCGCGAAGATCGCTTACTCCTGCTCTACCGGCTACGGTGAGGCGCTCTTAAAGGCGGCTTTCATGCTGGATGAGGGCGAGGTCGAGACGATCTCCCACTACTACGCGGCGGCGTTTTTCGATCCGTCCGTAGACTGTATCCTCGATATCGGCGGACAGGACATGAAATGTATCCGCATCAAGGACGGCACCGTGGACAGCGTCCAGCTTAACGAGGCATGTTCCTCCGGCTGCGGCTCCTTTATCGAGACATTCGCAAAATCCTTAAACTACAGCGTCCAGGATTTCGCGAAAGCGGCGCTTTTTGCCCAGAATCCGGTGGACCTCGGAACGAGATGTACCGTGTTCATGAACTCAAACGTAAAACAGGCGCAGAAAGAGGGCGCTTCCGTGGCGGATATCTCCGCAGGTCTCGCCTACTCTGTTATCAAGAATGCCCTGTTTAAGGTCATCAAGATCACTTCCGCCGGCGACCTCGGAAAGAATGTCGTTGTACAGGGCGGAACATTCTACAATGACGCCGTCCTCAGAAGCTTCGAGCGGATCTCCGGCTGTGAAGCTGTCCGCCCGGATATCGCAGGTATCATGGGTGCTTTCGGTGCGGCTTTAATTGCCCGCGAGCGCTATATGCACCGCCCGCATGAGACGACCATGCTCTCTCTGGACGATATTATCAACCTGACTTACACGACCACCATGAGCCGCTGCCGCGGATGCGTAAACCACTGCGTCCTGACGATCAACCGGTTCGAGGGCGGCCGCCAGTATATTTCCGGTAACCGCTGTGAGCGCGGTCTCGGTGTAGAGAAGGCAAAGCGTGACATTCCGAACCTCTTTACATGGAAGTACCACAGACTCTTCGACTATGAGCCGCTGACAGCCGACAAAGCGACCCGCGGCATTGTAGGTATCCCGAGAGTCCTCAACATGTACGAAAACTTCCCGTACTGGGCGACTTTCTTTAAGGAACTCGGCTTCCGCGTGATGCTGTCCCCGCAGTCCAGCCACCAGATCTATGAGCTGGGCATCGAGACGATCCCGAGTGAGTCCGAATGTTACCCGGCAAAGCTTGCCCACGGACATGTTTCCTGGCTCATCAAGCGGGATGTGCCGTTTATCTTCTACCCGTGTATCCCTTACGAGCGAAAGGAAGTACCGGGTGCCGGAAACCACTACAACTGCCCGATGGTAACCTCCTACTCGGAGAATATCAAGAACAACATGGAGGAATTAAAGGAAAAGAACGTGAAGTTCTTAAATCCGTTCATGGCGTTCACCAGCGAGGAGATCCTTTCCAAGCAGCTCCAGGAAGTCTTTAAGAAGGAATTTGATATTCCGGAATCCGAGACGAAGGCAGCCGCAAAGAAAGCCTGGGCGGAGCTTGCACAGGCAAGAACGGATGTGGAGAAAAAAGGTGAGGAAGTCTTACAGTATCTGAAAGACACCGGAAAGCACGGCATCGTTCTCGCCGGACGTCCGTACCACATCGACCCGGAGATCAACCACGGCATCGCCGACATGATCACCTCCTACGGTTTCGCAGTTCTCACCGAGGACTCCGTCTCCCACTTAGGAAAGGTCGAGCGCCCGCTCGTCGTCACCGACCAGTGGATGTACCACTCCCGTCTGTACGCGGCGGCGACCTTTGTAAAGACGCAGGATAACCTGGACCTCGTCCAGTTAAACTCCTTCGGCTGCGGCCTCGACGCCGTAACCACCGACCAGGTAAGTGATATTCTCACCAGATCCGGCAAAATCTATACGGTCTTAAAGATCGACGAGGTCAACAACCTGGGCGCCGCAAGGATCCGTATCCGTTCTCTCATTTCCGCCCTGCGCGTCCGCGAGGAGCGCCGCTACACGAGAACCATCGTGTCCAGCGCCTACAACCGCGTGATGTTCACGAAGGACATGAAGAAGAACTACACGCTGCTCTGCCCGCAAATGTCCCCGATCCACTTCGAGCTCATCGAGCCGGCGATCCGCAGCTTCGGCTACAACCTCGTCGTTCTCCAGAACGATGACAAGACGGCTGTAGATACAGGATTAAAATATGTAAACAACGACGCATGTTACCCGTCCTTAATCGTAATCGGACAGATCATGGACGCCCTGCTTTCCGGCAAGTATGACCTCGACCACACGGCGGTCATCATGAGCCAGACCGGCGGCGGCTGCCGTGCGTCAAACTATATCGGATTTATCCGCCGTGCTTTAGAGAAAGCCGGAATGGCGCAGATCCCGGTCATCTCCATCAACGCAAACGGCATGGAAACGAACCCAGGATTCAAGTACACCCCAGCTATGCTTGTGAAGGCGCTGCAGGCCGTTGTATACGGTGATGTATTCATGCGCGTTCTCTATGCCACAAGACCTTACGAGGCCGTTCCTGGCTCCGCAAACGCTCTCCACGAGAAGTGGAAGAAGATCTGTATCGAATCGCTCTCCACAAAGAGCACCGGCATGATGACCTTCGTGAAGAACATCCGCGGCATCATCCACGACTTCGACAACCTGGAGCGCACGAACGTCCACAAGCCGAAGGTCGGCATCGTCGGAGAGATCCTCGTCAAGTTCTCACCGACCGCCAACAACCACATCGTGGATCTCCTGGAGTCGGAAGGCGCAGAGGCCGTTATGCCGGATCTCATGGATTTCCTGCTTTACTGCTTCTACAACAGCAACTTCAAGGCGGATAACCTTGGAACAAAGCGCTCCACGGCGTACCTCTGCAACATGGGAATCTCACTTCTCGAGTACATGAGAAAAGCCGCAAGAATCGCTCTCGAAAAGAGCACACACTTTACTCCGCCGTCAAGGATCAAGGAGCTGGCAGTGATGGCAAACGACTTCGTCTCCCTCGGAAACCAGACCGGTGAGGGATGGTTCTTAACCGGTGAGATGCTTGAACTTATCAAGAGCGGTGTCAACAACATCGTCTGCGTCCAGCCCTTCGGCTGCCTGCCGAACCACATCGTCGGAAAAGGCGTCATCAAAGAGCTTCGCCACGCGAACCCGAAGGCGAACATCATCGCCGTCGACTACGATCCGGGCGCAAGTGAGGTAAACCAGCTGAACCGAATCAAGCTGATGCTTTCTACGGCGCAGAAGAATCTTGAGAAAGAGGAGTATGTGGATCCGAATCTGGCCAGAACCTTGAAGAAAGTGGAAGAGCTTTCTTCCAAGCGGGTCAATAAGTGCCGGTTGTAATGCATATTTCGTAAACTTTTAAAAGTAAAACTGGAAATGTATCCTTGAAAGATCTTCCATCTCTTTTCGGATTCATTTCCAGTTTTTTTATAGCACAAAAACAGCATGTATCTTCCAGAAATTTTCCAGAAAATACATGCTGTTCTCTTATTCACAGATGCTCTGCCAGCCTCAGCCAACTCATCTGTCATATTCTCATATTATGTAAACCTATATTAAGCCTCCGGCTTCTCATAAGTACGGTGCATGGAAAAGGAATCCATATTGTAGTTCTCTAAGTTCTCCCATACTCCACGTCCGTCAGCCTTCGCGATCGCCGCGTCACGGTCTTTCTTGAACGCCATCTCCTGTTTCAGGTTGCTCGGTCCGCCTACGCAGCCGCCCTGGCACATCATGCCCTCGATGAAGTCCTCCGGAAGTCTGCCGACCTTGAGAAGAAGAAGAGCTTTCTTGACCTCAGCCGCACCGCTGCAGCGTGCAACTTTGACATCTGTGCTCTCGCCTTTTTCCTTTAAGCACTCGATAACCGCGTTTGTTACGCCGCCGCCGTTGCCGAATCTCTTTCCGAATACGCTGCCTTCCTGCTTTGTATCCTCTGCCGGCTCAAGCTCGACTTCTTTACCGCGCATCATCTCGATCGCCTCACCGAAGGTAAGAACGTAGTCCGCGTTGTTCTCGATGGACTTGTCCGCAGCCTCGGATTTCTTTGCCATACACGGTCCGATAAATACAGTGATGGTCTCCGGATCGATAGCCTTTAACATTCTGGATACCGCGCACATCGGGGAGATCGTTGTGGACATATTGTCGATCAGGTTCGGATAGTGTTTCTTAATCATATTTACGAATGCCGGACAGCAGGAAGTTGTCATCTTTTTGCCTTCCTTGAACGCTTCCGCCCACTCCATTGCCTCGTAAGCTGCTGTCATATCAGCACCTGCGGCAACTTCTACCATATCTGCGAAGCCGACTTTCTTTAACGCAACGCGCCAGCTCTCCATTGTGATGTCCTTGCCGAACTCACCTTCTGCTGCCGGAGCAACCATGGCAACGACCTTCTTGCCTGCCTTGATCGCCTCGATTACCTGCACAACGAATACCTTGGAGGAGATCGCACCGAACGGGCAGCTTCTTACACAGGCGCCGCACTGGATGCACTTCTTCTCATCGATCTGGCAGATACCTGTCTCAAGATCCATCTTGATCGCGTCTACCGGACATGCGCGGCGGCACGGACGGATCAGCTCAGCAATCGCGTTATACGGACATGCCTGGGAGCAGCGTCCGCACTCCTTACAGACACCCGGATCGATGTGGGCACGGTCACGTCCCATGGAGATCGCACCGAAGTTACATGCGTTCTGACAGGCCTTACCCATACATTTCTGGCAGTTATCAGTTACAACGAATCTTGTGATCGGACACTCCTCACATGCGGAAGAGATTACCTGGATCATGTTATCGCTCTCTTTGTCGCTCGGACATTTTCCTTCCGCGAGACGGATTCTCTGACGGATGATCTCTCTCTCCTTATACACGCAGCAGCGGAACTGTGCCTTCGGACCCGGAATCAGTTTGAACGGGATATTGTCTCTCTCTTCCTCGAGTCTGCCCTCGAAGGCCAGTTTGGAAACTGCACGCAGCACGTCATACTTGATCTTAAGCAGTGCCTCATCGTTGGTTTTCATACCATTTCCTCCTAAAATTTAATCCTCATTTATACCTTAATTTTTTTAGTGTTTTCGCATCATATTATCGCATATCGCCCCCCGCAAAGCAAGCCAGAAATTGTATATAATTTAACGCATTCCGCGGAAAAACCTTATTTTCTTAAATTGTATGTCATAAAGTACAGGCCGCGAAATTCCTTGTATTTTCCCAGGTTTTTCTGTCTTTCTGTGTCGGATATTTGTACGCAGTGTGCGGCTGTCTGACGGTGCTTTCTTTGTCTCTTTTTTAACAATGCCAAGTGTCAGATTCACCTCTTTCCGTCATATCGCTTCCGCACATTTTTCGTTTTGACATAGGCAGTCCTCGCCTTTAAAACATGTTTTCCTCAGTCTCATGTTAGATTGACATTCCTAACTGCTCATGCTATATTCTACTTAGTTCCGGTCGTGCTAACTCCAAAGGTCATCTGTCCTGAGGAAAAAGACGAAAAGAATCTGTTACGGGAAAATTCTGCCATGGCGAGTACCCCCAGTATGCTCTTTTCGTGTGCATACCGGGGATTTATTATTTACGCAGACAATGAGAAAAGTCCATGTCTGCCAGATCATTTCCAGGAGGAACTTAATTATGAGAAAAATGTTATCTGTCATGATGGCTGCAGCGATCGCAGGAGCTCTCCTCGCAGGCTGCTCATCATCCACAACCGAGACAACTGCTGCCGCTTCTTCCGCCGAAGAGACAACGACTGCCGCTGAGGAGACTGAGGCGGAAGCTGCTTCCGAGTCCGCCGCTGAAAGCACCGGCGATGAGACTGTTGTCCGTGTCGGCGGCTTAAAAGGACCGACCACCATGGGACTTGTAAAGCTCATGGACGAGGCCGCAAACGGCGAATCCGAGAACAGCTATGAGTTCACAATGGTAACCGCGGCCGACGAGATGACTGCTATGGTTGCAGGCGGAAAAGTCGATATCGCCCTGCTTCCGGCGAACGTTGCAAGTGTTCTCTACAATAAGACAAACAAAAATATCTCCGTGATCGATATCAACACTCTCGGCGTTCTCTACTTTGTATCCGCCGACAACTCTGTTTCTACGATCGAGCAGTTAAAGGGCAAGACCGTATACCTTCCGGGCAAGGGAACTACTCCGGAGTACGCGCTCCGCTATGTGCTCTCCGCTGCTGGACTCGGAGAGGATGATGTGACTCTCGAGTTCAAGTCCGAGGCATCCGAGGTCGCTTCCGTCCTCGCTGAAGATCCGAACGCCATCGGTCTTCTTCCGCAGCCGTTCGTAACTGCCGCTCTCGCCCAGAACGAGAAGTTCTCCATCATCATGGACCTCACAAGAGAGTGGGATAATGTTCAGGGCGAAGGTTCCGGAAGCCACCTTGTAACAGGCGTTACCATCGTAAACAACGATTTCTTAAAGGAACATGAGGATCTGGTCGACACCTTCTTACAGGAACATGAGGCATCCATCCAGTTCACATCCGAGGATCCGGATACTGCAGCCGAGCTCATCGCAAACGCTGAGATCGTCGCAAAAGCACCGATCGCGAGAAAGGCTCTTCCGTACTGCAATATCACCTTCATCTCCGGCGAAGAGATGAAAGAGGCACTTTCCGGCTACCTCCAGGCTCTGTATGACCAGAACCCGGCATCCGTCGGCGGCGAGCTGCCGGATGATGGATTCTACTATGTAACTATAAATGAGCAAGTTCGTGATTTTGCATAAAAAGAGAGACATCTTGATTCGCG
>CAVFLH010000015.1:0-25514 GCA_963622995.1 uncultured Eubacteriales bacterium
GAATCAAGATGTCTCTCTTTTTATGCAAAATCACGAACTTGCTCATTTATAGTTTAAAACCCTATTTTTTGCACATTCACATTCCCAGACATGCAATTTTTGCATATCCGTAATTTTCAATATGCAAACCTTTTCCTAAATCCTTACTTTTCCCACCGTTCCTAATACCGGCAGTTCCCAGCTTCCTTATTTCAACACGATCCCATGCACCGCCTCCACAAGATCCACCACGAGCGACCTTGTAACCAATGATACCGGTGCACCGTCCACAACGGCCAGGCAGTTGCTTCCATCGTACCGATACAGACTGATCTCCACGGTCGGATCCCCGTCGCGGTCTAAGTGGAGTGTCAGGCCGATCTCCTCCTTGTCGCCCGGCTGCTCATCCGTAAACTCGTTGGCTTTTAACGCCTTTAAGGCGGATACAAGCTTGTCGGAAGAGATCTCCTCGTCCTCGTACTTGTATACACGGTCCTTGCCCTTCTTCTCGGACGTGATCGTGTAGGTGTTTCCTTCCAGGGAGACATCGATCTGCTTGATATCGTCGAGATCCGCCGTCAGGACTTCCTTGTGGCGGAGGTCATTGTAGGTGTACTCCATAAGTTCCTCGTAGATATCCCCGCTGATCTTATAAATGATCGGCGAATCATCCACCCGGAAATACGCGGCATCCGGCACATCCTTCACATCGGAATCGTCCTTGTTCGAATCCGCCTTCTTCGCGGCCTTCTTTTTGTCCTCCGCGCTGCGGCTCACGCGCACCGTGACGCTCACATCCTCATACTGCTCGTTATCATCCTTCTTGTCCTCCCCGTCGTCATCCGTATTCTCGGCAAGAGCACTTCCGTCCACCGCGATCGTCACCTCCGGATCATCGAGACCATACTTCGCGATCTCCTCGTCCGTCGCCTTATACGTCACATACTCCGCCATGGAAACTCCGGACAGGCGGTTCAGATACCCGTTTACGCTTCCCGTGTCCAGCGGAACCGTCTTTCCGTCCCGCTCCGCAAAGAAGATATCGTCATCCCGGTATGTATCCGTATCGTCATCCTCATCGCGGGTGATCGTGTAGGAATCATCCCCGGTAAATGTGATCTGCTTGGCGGTCTTGTAGGACGGGATCTTATCATTCTGGATCATGTCCTTCAGCTCCACATCAAACTCATCCATCGGATCTGTCTTCACGAGATAGACATTTCCATCGCCGATGGACACATACCGCTCCGAATCCATCGTACTGAAGTCACCGAGGCTGATCTCATATGTATTGTCATCTGTCTTCAGCTCAATCGTGCACTCCGGATTATCCAATCCATACTGGGACAGATCCTCCGCGTCCTCGATCTTAAAGGAGACCCCAAACTCCTCAAAGTTCTCCAGGAGACGGTTGATCATCTTCTCGCTCACCGGGAACGCATCGTCATCATCGTAGACCCAGGTCTCATCCTTGTGAAACGCGAGCTTCTTCCCGTCATGTTCCCAGGAGAGCGAGGTGACCGTGTCCTTCGGCACTTCCAGGATCACCTCATCGCTGTTTTCGATCTTTTCCTTATGTTTCTCCGTTCCGACTACCACCCACGCTGCCGCGCAGACCACGACCAGGGCACCGGTCAGAACCGCAAGCTTTTTTTGACGTTTCATCTCTGCAGTCTCCTTCTTCTCATCACAATATAGATTCCTGCTGCCAGGTAAACAAGCGGGAACACACCGATCATCAGCACCTTGAGAAGTGATGACGTGGAATCACTGATCGTCAGGTAATTGTAGTTCAGTGACTTGCTGCGGATCGCCATTGCCTCACGCTCGCCCACGAGGGAAGATACCGCGTTCATCGCAAGATCATCATTCGCTCCGGAAGAATATGCGTTGTACATGTCCTCAAGGAACGTGGAGGAAGAGAACCAGATGATCTGTCCGCCGCCGTCTGTCGAAATAGAAAGACCTACCGCGTACGGGCCGTCCGTATCCTGATCCTCATGCTCATATGTGGTGAGGTTATACCCGTCTGCCTTGCTGAAGGCGCTGTCAGAAGTCGTCAGGATCGGTGTCACCGTTCCCTTTGTGCTGCTCTCTTCCACCTTCATTCCCTGGGCTAACGGCATGATGACAAAGTAGTTCGCGTCGATCAGGGAATCCGTCATACTATCCGACTCGATGTTCGGGAGAAGCACAAACGGGGATTGGAACGCGTAATGTTCCCGGTCGCCTTCCACGACGATTCCGTCATCCGCTGTGACTCCGTAATCGTCAAGCAGCGCATAGAGATTCGTCAGAGTTCCGCTCTTCGCCGGTCCCGCCATCACAAGAAGCTTTCCTCCGTTTGACGCGTAGTCCACAAGGATCTTCTCCTCCTCCTCGGAAATATCGCTGGACGGGGCATAGATCATGACAAAGTCCGCGTCCTCCGGGATCTGGTCCTCATTCAAGAGGGAGAAGGAATGTGTCTCAATATTTTCCTTGTTTAACTGGTCCTTAAAGGTCTCCGGAAGATCCGCTTCCCCGTGTCCTTCCAGGACGTACATCTGCGGCTGTTCCTCATCCGTCACATAGTCGATGGCTGAGGTGATGGCTCCCTCTCCGTCGAAGGAGACATTATAGTTGTAGGAGTACATGTTGGACTCCTGGACATAGATATCGTTGTAGCTGATATATTTGTTCCGGTCTCCGCACTCCACAACAAGGCTGTTGTTCTGGACCGTCTCATCCGTATACTGCTTTGCAAAAGACGGATAGACATCCGGATTCTTCTTTACCACCTGGATGTGGTCCGACAGGTTCTTGTAATTGTCGAGAAGATTGTCCAGAACCTTGTCCTCCTTGCCCGCCTGCACGATCCAGTAGATCGTCACATCCTGGTCAAGCCCGTTTACGACCACCTTCGTGTTGCTGGTGACAGAGTAGAGTTTGGAGGAACTGATGTCAAATTTCGTAAGATTCGACGGCAGGGCGGAAACAAGGACATTTCCAGCCACAAGGATCGCAAGTACGACCGCTGTGACCGCCATCGTATACGCGCCGCCATGAAGGGCAATGCGCTTTTGGATTTTCTGAGTCTTTTTCATCAGTTATACCTCCTTTTCTCCATGGACTCCACCGCAAGGAACAGGAAGAAAACGATGACTGTCAGGAAATAAAAGACTGCCGTCATGTCAAAGATTCCATTGACGAATGTGGTGAATCTGGAGAATAAAGATAATTGTTTCATGATCGCCGGGAGACGTCCCTCAAACAGGGAAGAATTCACGAAGCACGCGATGCCGATCCCCAGCATGAGAACGATGCTCACCACATATCCAAAAGCCTCATTTCCGGACACATGGCGGATCACAACGCCCAGAATGACCGCCAGAACGATCAGCGCCGCAGCGGAGCCGAAGGCTGTGGAGGAAACATACTCCGAGAGGTTCACACTGTAATAGTTAAGCAGAATCGCCGCGATACCGATTCCCGCCGCAAAGCCCTGGTTGTCTGTCAGGGATGAGATAAAAACTCCCACCGCGATCAACGCCGCACCGAGAAGATAGAACGCGAATACCGTGCCGTAGGATGTCGGAAGGTACACGTCACCGAACTGCGCAAAGATCAGCGGATAAAAGCTGATGATGACCATCGGAATCGCGTAGACGATCAGGAGCGCCAGATATTTTCCGACGATAACCTGGGTGGTCGTGATCGGCAGGGAATAGAGGAGCTGGTCCGTCCGCTGCTTTCTCTCCTCCGCGAGAACTCTCATCGTCAGGATCGGAACGATCACGACGAAGATCAGGCTGCCGAAATTTAAGACAAGCTCAAAGTTGCTGACCGCCGCCTGGATATTGTAAAGCATCGCTCCAAGGCCCACAAATGCCAGGAGAAACGCGCCGAACACATAGGCTGTCAGTGAGCGGAAATAGATCCGCAGTTCATGTTTCAATACTGCTGTCACTGTTCCTCGCCTCCATTTTCATTATTTTCCATTCCTGTGCCAGAATCGCCGCTGTCGGAAACTGCAGCGTTTTCCGTCTCGGCAGCGCTGTTTTCGCTGCCCGCTGTCATCTCTTTTTCAGCCTGCAATCCTGCTGCATTTTCCTTTTTTCCGCCTGCATCCGTAAGTTCCAGGAATACCTCTTCCAGGTTCGCTCTCTTTAACGTCATCTCAAGAAGCGGAATATCCGCGTTCGTGAACGCCAGGAACACCGCCCGGGACATATCATAAATATCCGCCGCGTCCGTCCGGATATGGATCGCCGGATGGCCGCCGTCCTTCTCTTCCACCTGAAGGGACGTGATGTGTTCCATTCCGGAAAGCACCCGCTCGGCGTCCTCAACGCTGCTGTCCGCCGTGATGATGACTTCCTTCGCCAGAAGACGTTTCTCCAGGTTCTCCGGTTTATCCAGGGCGATGAGCTTTCCGCCCGCGATGATCAGGATCTCGTTGCAGATCGTCTGGACCTCCGACAGGATATGGGAGCTGAAGATGACCGTGTGCTTCTGTCCAAGCTCCTTAATCAACGCCCGGATCTCGATGATCTGGATCGGATCCAGTCCGACCGTCGGCTCGTCGAGGATAATGACCTCCGGATCCCCCAGCAGCGCCTGGGCAATCCCGACTCTCTGTTTATAACCTTTCGACAGGGCCGCGATCTGCCGCTTTCTCATCGGCTCCAGCTTTGTCTGGGCGATCACCTCATCGATCTGCGCTTTCAATTCGGCTCCGCGAAGTCCCTTCGCCTCACCTACAAATCTCAAATATTCCTCCGGTGTCTCCGCCATATAGAGCGGCGGCTGCTCCGGCAGATAACCGATCTTTTTCTTCGCTTCCTTCGCGTCCTCAAAAATATCACAGCCGCCGATCTTTACACTGCCTGATGTGGCAGAGAGACAGCCGGTCATGATATTCATGGTCGTAGATTTTCCCGCGCCGTTCGGTCCAAGGAATCCGTAGACATGCCCATCCTCGATCTGAAAGGACAGATCATCGACGGCCTTCACGTCGCCGTACCATTTCGTCAGATGCTCTACTGATATCATGATTTGCCTCCTCCTTTTATTTGACAGACAGTTCTTCATCCAGATACTTCTGTCCGCCCTCCGCGCGGAACCCCCGCGCCCAAGCATCTGAATTCTAGCATACGACGCTGAAATGAAACTGAAAAAAAGGAGCCTACAGCTCCACATGGAAGCTGTTGACTCCTTCATTGCTCTCTGCCCATATTTTTCCCCGGTGTTCCTTCACGATACTCTCCGCGATGGAGAGACCGAGTCCGAAGCTTCCGTCCCGGCTCCTGGAATCGTCCGCCCGGTAAAACCGCTCGAAAAGCTTCTGGCGCTGTTCCTCCGGGATTGGTTCTCCGTGATCGGATACCGTCAGGCGGCATTTTCCTTTTTCCGTCCGTTTTAAAGTGAGTTCCGTCTTCGTATTCTTCTCCGAATACTTCACCGCATTGTCGAGAAAGATCGCGACAAGTCTGGCAAGCCTGTCATGATCCCCCATGATGGTGATTCCCGGTTCGATCTCCGATTCCAGAGACCGCTCATTTTCAAAGAACACCGGCTCAAAGGACATGACTGCGTCCTCCGCGATCTGACTGAGATCCGTGTTCTGAAATTCCGTCTTCTGTTCCCCCGCGTCAGCACGGGCAAGAAACAGCATCTGTTCCAGGAGCTTTCGCATCTGCCCGGTCACCGTCTCGATATTCTTAAGCAGCCGGATCCTCGTCGGCTCATCAAATTCATCGCTCTGCACCAGTTGGATATTCGTCGCAATCACCGTTAACGGCGTCTTTAACTCATGGGACGCGTCCGCCACAAACTGCTTCTGCTGGGTCCACGCCCGTTCCACCGGACGCACCGCCCAGCCGGACAGGAACACGCTTATAGAGAGAAAGATCAAAAATCCAAAGATTCCCACCACCAGGCAGATCCTAAAAAGGTGCCCCAGTGTCGTCTGCTCATTTGAGATATCCGCGAATACCAGCCTGTGAAACGTCTGACCGTCAAACCGATAATACCGCAGTTTGTACTCATGCAGGATCCCGAAGGACCTTGGCGACTCCACGGTCGTTTTCACCAGCTCATCCAGGAACTTCTGGTCCGAGAGGTCGAAATATCCGCCTTCCGCCTCGATAAATTCCCCGTTGATCCCGATCTGGATCACAAAGTACGGGATCCGGACATCCTCTCCCGGCGTGTCCGGCGCCATGATCCCCGGCGGATGGACCGCGATATTTTTCATCATGTTCAGGCTTTCCTGTTCGATCCCGGACTTTGTGAAAGAATAAACAAGCCCCAGGATCACGCAGAGCATCACCGTCACGATCGTCATGTTGATCGCAACAAATTTCAAACGAAGTCTTTTAAGCATGGTCTCCCGCCTCCAGATGATATCCCAGTCTGCGGATCGACTCGATCCGGATGTCAGAACCGATACCGGCAAGCTTTTTTCTTAAAAATCCGATGTAGACCTCCACATGGTTCTCCACCGCGTCCGAATCGTATCCCCACACCTTCGCCAGGATCGTCTCCTTCGAGAGATTCCGCTCCCCCGCCTGCATGAGGGAGCGCATGATCTCAAATTCTTTCGCCGAGAGCCGGATCGAGCGCTCCCCGCAGCTTAGTGTCGCCGTCTCCAGATCCAGGGAGGTATTGCCGAACACCGCCTCGTCCACGCTGCTTCCCTGACGCCTCAAAAGCGCATGAACGCAGGCGAGAAGCTCCCGCATGTCAAAAGGCTTTGTGAGGTAATAATCGGCACCGCTGTCTAACCCCGTGATTCGATCTTCCAGGGCAGACCGCGCCGTCAGCATTAAGATCGGCACGCCGATATGCTCTTCCCTCACATGTTTTGCCACTTCATACCCGTTTACCCCCGGCAGCATCACGTCCAGGATCAGGAGGTCATAGACGCCTGTCTTCGCGTACATTTCCCCTGTCTCCCCATCGTAAGCTGTATCCGTCTCAAAGCCTTTTTTATCCAGAAAGAGCTTTAAGGAATCTGCGAGGAGCTTCTCATCCTCGACGACCAGAATCTTCATCTACCATTTTACCTTTCAAACAAATACAGCAGTTAGAAATTCCCCGGCAGGATCTCCTTACCCGCAAGAACTTCTTCATAGTCCTTCAGGTTTCTCTGCAACAGCTCCGGCGTATTCAGTCCATACGGGCATTTGCTCATGCAGTGGCCGCAGTGGAGGCAGTCTTTAACCTTCATCATCTTCGCCTGCATTTCCGGTGTGAGCTGGGCGCTGGACGGTGCTCTTCTGAGGAGAAGGGACATTCTCGCGCAGGTGTTGATCTCGATGCCTGCCGGACATGGCATGCAGTAGCCGCAGGCACGGCAGAAGCTGCCGATCAACTGTTTTCTATCGTTCTCGATCAGCTCGCGGATCTCGCCGTCCATCGCCGGCGGGTTGTCATTGTAGCTTAAGAACTCATCGAGCTCGCTCTCCTTCTGGATTCCCCAGAGCGGGAGTACGCTGTCATACTGTGCCTCGAACGCATAGGCTGCCTTTGAGTTGTTGATGAGGCCGCCGGACAGTGCCTTCATTGCGAGGAAGCCCATGTCCGCCTTCCTGCACTTCTCCATGAGTGCCAGATCCTGGTCACTGCAGAGATAGCAGAACGGGAACTGCAGTGTCGCGTAAAGTCCGGAGTCCACCGCCTCATTCGCCACTGAAAGGCGATGGTTCGTGATGCTGATAAAGCGGATCTTCCCCTGCTCTCTCGCCTTCAATGCCGCGTCGTAAAGGCCGGATTCATCCCCCGGCTTCGGACAGACTGCCGGGTTGTGGAACTGGTATACGTCGATGCAGTCCGTCTTTAAAAAGCGAAGGCTGGTCTCAAGGTCTTTCCAGAAGCCGTCCGCTGTCTTTGCCATGGTCTTGGAAGCAATGTAAATGTGGTTTCTCACATCACTCAGTGCATAGCCGATCTTCTCCTCACTGTCGGAGTAGGCTCTCGCCGTGTCGAAATATGTAATTCCGTTGTCATATGCCTTTCTCAGGATCTTTGCGGCCTCTTCCTTCGTGATCCTCTGGATCGGAAGTGCGCCGAATCCGTTCTTGTTTACCGTGATCCCGGTCTTTCCAAGTGTAACTGTTGTCATGAAGACTCTCCTTTCTTCCTATACGTTTGCCCGTAACCTTTTTCACATATCTGTGACCTCAGGTTACGGGCAATTTTTCCTCTTTATTCTGCATCGGCAACCGCAGTTGTCGGTCCGCGCTCCCGCTTCCCGTGACCAGTTTCTGCCGCCTCTGTCTTATACTTCAGTTCATGCTTTCGCTTTCCGGACGAAGCCCCTGCTGCCTCTGTATTGTCTTTCCGGCGTTGATTCTGCCAAGAAGACTACAGTCTTACTGCTTTCCAGCGTCCAGCATCTCCTTCAGCGCCTCATCCCCATCATCGATCCACGCATCCTCTTCGTCCGCGTTGAGACCCAGGAATTTCGCGAGAGTTCTCTCGTCATCGCTGTTGTTCCACTCATCCACATAGTCGTCGATGGCTTCAAATTCAATTTCTCCTGCCTGGTACTTTTCTTTGAATGTCATTTTCCTGCTCCTTCAGATTCTTGAGAATCGTGATCTCCTGATTGTCGATGTGTTCCCGCACAGCCATCTTCGCCTCCTGGATGTGGCGCAGGGTCAGTGCCTTTAAAATATGTTCATGCTCCACCATGAGGATCTGACGCTTGTCCGCGTCCTTGATGTACTCCAGGCGGTAGCGGTACATCTGCTCTCTTAAATTGTTTAAGATCTGCACCAGCTTCTGGTTCTTCGTGCTGTTGTAGATAATCTCATGGAAGCTCTCGTCTGTCTGGGCGATCTGCATCGCGTCCCCGTTCTCGATGGCCGCCTTGAAAGCAACTTCCGCTTTGTTTAATGACTCCAGTTCTTCCTCGGTGATTCTCTGGCAGGCAAGGTCGATTGCAAGTTCCTCCAGGGAACGGCGCACCTCCAGCACATCCCGGAGGTTGTTCTCGGAGATCTTCGCGACCTCCGCGCCCTTTCTCGGGATCATGAGAACCAGTCCCTCTAACTCCAGCTTTCTGATCGCCTCACGGATCGGGGTACGGCTCACGCCGAGGCGCTCCGCAAGCTGGATCTCCATCAGGCGCTCGCCCGGCTCCAGCTCTCCTTTTAAAATTGCCTGGCGCAGGGTCTTGAACACAACGTCCCTCAGCGGCAGGTACTCATCCATGTTTACTTCAAAATGATTCGTCATCGTGTCTCTCTCCTCTATCTGGCTTTCTTCCGGTTGTAGAATTCAGTCAGGTACACCTGACGGGTCAGACGTCCGCCGTCCGCTTCCCTGAGGGCCTGACAGGCCTTTTCCGCCAGTTCTTTATCCTTATAGATACCAAATACCGTAGGGCCGCTGCCGCTCATCAGGGAGCCGCAGGCACCGTTCTCCATCATCATTTCCTTGATTCTCGCGATCTCCGGGTGATCCGGGACCGTCACGGTCTCCAAGACATTTCCGAGACGGCTGATCACGCCGTCAAGGTCACCGTTCTTGATGGACTCCATCATACCGTCGATATCCGGGTGTTCCTCCGGTGCCAGTTCATTCACACGCAGTTTTCCGTACACCGCTTTCGTGGACACGGAGATCTGCGGCTTTGCGATCACAAGATGGCACTGCGGCGGTGCCGGGAGTACTGTCAGGATCTCACCGATTCCCTCGGACAGGGCCGTTCCACGCATGATACAGTACGGAACATCCGCACCGAGCTTCACGCCCCGCTCCATAAGTTCTTTCTTTGTAAATCCGAGATCAAACATCCGGTTCACGCCGACTAAGACGGCTGCCGCGTCGGTGCTGCCGCCGGCCATTCCAGCTGCCACCGGGATATATTTGCGGATCTTTATGGTCACGCCGTCCTTGATTCCCTTTTCATCGAGAAGCAGCTTCGCCGCCCGCCACGCAAGATTTCCCTCCCCGTCCGGAACGAACGGGAGATTCGTCTCCGTCCTGATCACGCTGTCCTCGGTCCGGTCCATCTCGATCCGGTCGTACAGGTTCACGGTCTGCATGATCATGCGGACCTCATGGTATCCGTCCTCTCTCTTCCGGACCACGTCCAGGCCAAGGTTGATCTTGGCGTAGGCTTTCAGGTCTAAATGGTCTTTCATGTTGTCACCTTCTATATTTTCATGTACTCGCTCGCTACACCGGAGTGCTGACGCACTCCTACGAATCATTCGTAATCCGCTCATTTTTCTTCGAAAAATGGCTCCTTACTCATGATTCTGGCGGGTAACAAATTTAAAGATTCTCCTGCAAGCAAGCTTGCGTCGAACCTTTAAGCTTGTTACCCTGGTGTCGCAGATTGTATCTTTGTTGTTTGTATACAATGTATAATATACATGATTGATACACCATTTGACAAGAGAAATCTCACATAATAATTGACTTTTTTCTTCAATAAACCTTTATTCTGCCGGCACGAATCCCAGGCTTTCCGCCACTTTCTTTGACACGATGTTTTCCTTCCCGATCCTGACGATAAACTGGACGGTTCCGAACTCTTCTTCGGCGTACTCGATAGCCGCCCGGCACGCCTCTTTCGCGTATCCTTTTCTCCTGTATTCCGGGAAAATATGGTACCCGAGTTCCAGCGTGTCTTCCAGAATGTTCTCATCATCCAGAGACAGTATATAGTAATCTACATCCCAGATCCCGTCATCCTGCGGGACGCGGAAACCTACGACACCGATGAGATTTCCGCTTTTCTTCTCCTCGACCGCCCAGAATCCAAACTCAAACACCTCATAATGACGCTTTGTGTAACCGGCGATCTTCTCCACCGTGTCCAGCCCGGCATCCACATGGTTCTCCACGATCTTCTCATAATCGCCTTCCTCGATCTCCCGGATCTTAAGCCGCTCCGTCTCACAGATCGTCCACGGCAGCCCAAGATGTCTTCTCGCGATCCGCTCCAAAAACTCTTCGTCCGCGTCCTCCACATCCGCGATCAGTGTGTCAGCCGCGCACCACTCATCCCCCTGCGCATCTTCTCTCCATAAGCCAACAATGGCTCTCCCGGCAGCCTTTGCCGCCTGGAGAGCCTCGTTTTCATCGGAGATCAGGACAGGAACTTTTTCACCGTTTACAGTTGCATAACGGGTCTCCTGCATAGCACATCTCCTTTTTATAACTGTGACCAGTTTCCAGTTCTCATTTCCAATGAGCCTTGGACCGACTGTCACTTTTTATCAGCACTTCTCCGGTTCCGGATACTCTACGCCGAATGTCTCTGCTGTGATGGATTTGATCTTCTGCTCTTTCATCGGACAGTCGCTGTAGTCAGTGCGGACCTCAGCGATCTTGTTGACGATGTCCATACCGTCGATGACCTGGCCGAATGCTGCGTACTCACCGTTTAAGTACGGAGCGTCCTTGTGCATGATGAAGAACTGGGAACCCGCGGAGTTCGGGTTCATAGCGCGGGCCATGGAGAGAACGCCCTCGGTATGTGCCAGATCGTTCTGGAAACCGTTATGGGAGAACTCGCCCTTGATGCAGTATCCCGGGCCGCCCATTCCGTTGCCGTCCGGGCATCCGCCCTGGATCATGAATCCCTTAATTACGCGGTGGAAGATCAGTCCGTTGTAGAATCCCTTATTTACAAGACTTAAAAAGTTGTTTACCGTGTTCGGAGCAACGTCCGGGTAAAGCTCAGCTTTGATGATATCGCCGTTTGTCATTTCGATGGTAATGACCGGATTTTTCTTTTCTGCCATTGTCTTTCTCCTTCTGAACAGTAATTTGCACGGCTGCGAAGATGCTGGGCAACCGCCTATTGTACCCTATATTATACAAGGCATGGTCCCGGATGTCCACTGTTTTCCGGTCCATGCCCTGTGAATTGCTATCGGATTTCACTCGTTTTGCAAGCGATCAGTCTCCCATAGAGAACACGATCTTGATATTCGCGCTGACTTCCATCTCTCCCGGCATCACGTTCATATCTTCCGCGGTGTTCTCTGCCCCGGCTGCCGACATCGCAACGCTTTCCTTCTGGAGGTTCACACTGCCGTCCACATATCTGCCGTACTGGCTGTCCGAATACTCCTCAATGCTGACCACATACCCGAGCGTCCGTCCGCTGGCCTCCGCAAGCGCCTCTGCCTTCGTGCGCGCAAGATCAACGGCTTTCTTAAGCGCCTCCGCATACGCGTCATCATATCCACTGGAGTAGTAAGACACCGAATAGATCTCATTCGCCCCGTTGCCGACACCGTTGGAGAGCAGCGTCCCAACCTGATCCACCGCCACATCGGATACTGTCACTTCCGTCTGCATCTCATATCCGATGAGCTTCCTCGTATTGCTGCTCCAGTCATACCGCGGATTCAGATAATACCCGGAAGTGCTGATGGACTTCTCATCAATTCCCTGCCCTTTCAGGTACTCGATCAGGGAATTCAGACTCTCCGTATTCTTCTGCTGGCACTCATCTGCCTTACTCGCCTCAGAAGTGACCGCAAACACGATCTTCGCCATGTCCGGCACGATTTTCACAGTCTCGCTGCTGTCCATGGTGATCTTCCCGTCCGAGCTGTCCCCCACGTTCTCGACCTTCACGGTATCCGGCACAGACACCGTCGTGCTGCATCCCGCAAGAGAAACCGCCATCATCACCGCTAAACCTGCCACCGTCAATGTTCTTTTCTTCATACTGGATTCCTCCTTATCCCTCAATCCTATGTTCCACGGCCCCAAACATGCATCCCATGTCCGCAGATATGCGTATTTACTGCGCTGGCCGTGAAAATATGAAAACACGTCTTCTATATTAAAGAGTATATCAGAAAAACATTGCGGCGTTTTATCTTTTCTCTTACTTTTTTAGGACATTTTTATATATTCTCTATCAAAGTATACAGGATCTCCGGCAGCTCCACCAGCAGGCTTTTCCGGTTCACCCGCTCCGTTCTCCTGTGGATGTCTTTTCCCCAGGGACCCATGAGGACGGCCGGGATGTTCAGCTTTCCAATCTCTTCAAAGTCTACCTGGTAGCCGCCGCCCCAGAGCGGAGTCTCGGCGGCATAGCCGGAAAAATCCATGTCACCACAGGTGCCGCAGTAGCTGAGGTCGGAGATTCCTGTAAAATAGTGGACTTTCTTTACCTTGCACCCGGCAGTTTCCGATGCCTTTTTGATCTTTCTAAACTGCCAGCTTCCGACGCCCTCTTTTGCGGCCATCTGGTCGCTGTGGTATGCCGGGTAGAGCGGCGGAGCGAAGCCTATGATCATCACCGGATCTGTGATTCCGGACCAGTCCAGAACCTCCGTCATCATGTCGATGGTCGCCTGGGGGTAGTTCGTCTCCCCGCTGCGGATCCGCGCTTCTGTGCGGTTCCTTAATTCAGCTATAAAACTCTCAAATCCATCCACATCCTTTTCGCGGCACTGTTCTGAAAGCTCTGCGAAGGAAAGAACTGTGAAATTCTGCTGCACTGCTCCGCCGGAAATCTTCCCTTCCAGCTTTCTCTTCTCCACATCCATCTTCTCAATGTACTCTGCAAACGCTTCGTCACCGAGTTCCCGCATCTTCTCCATGATCTCCCCCGGTCCAGACTGGAAACTCAGCACACTCAGATATCCTGCCGCTCTCGCCGGAACCGACACATCGTATTCCTTCTTGAGATCCTTGAAGTTCAGCCACGTCGGCGGCATGCACACTTCGCCGTCGAAGACTTCCGCAAACTCCGCAGAGAGCTCCGTCTTCTCAAACATGCGTCCAAGGACACCCACCGCGTTCAGCCCATCAAAGCAACGGCTCACATGGGCGGTCCGCCCCTGGACCAGCACCACCGGCATGCACTTTCCGACAGATCCCAGGAACACTTCCTGCCCGTTCTCGTCCCGGCTCATGGGCTCCAGGTCGATCAGGAGTTCATAGGAGAGTTTTTCCTGTTCCCGGAGCTTTGCGAGAAATCCTGCCGCTCCGCGCATGCCGACGGAGTAAGACTCTTCATCGGGAACCGACAAAAATAATACATTCCCGTCCATTCCACATGTCCCGTCAAGAACTTCCTCACCGATTCCTAAAAGCTCCGCAAGTCCTGCTGCCAGCCCGCCTTTCATATCCGCAGCCCCGCGCCCGAAGATCCACTCGCCGGATGCCACATCGTTCCAGAAATCCTGTTCTAAGTCCATAGCTGTCACGAAGGTCTTTTCCTTAAGAACCCCTGCCCTTTCACCAGCTTCTTCGTTGGCTTTCGCACTAGTTTCTACACTGCCTTTTCCCACGTTTTCCTTCGACTCCCGCATCAGCCGCGCACTATACTCTTTTTCAAGCTCCGCCTTCAGCTCATCCATAGAAAATGCCAACGGCTTCAACTGCCCGTAATCTTCCACGCTGACCACATCATAATGCCCCGTCAGAATCATCGTCCGCCCGGACTTCTTATTTCCACGCACCAGGCCATACACCAGCGGGCGCTTTCTCGCATCCCCCGGAATCTCCACCGTTCCGAAATTCTCCGGATATGCCTTAAAATACGGCTGCTCTGCGAGGATCTCGCGGATCGCCTCCGCCGTTTTCCGCTCTTCATCCGTATCCGAAATTCCTGGAACCGATACGAGTCTCTTTAAATATTCATAAACCTTCTCTTCCATCCGGCACCTCTCCTTATTTGTTGATCCATACCTCCGCCATATATTCTTCTGGTGGACAGCGTTCTCCGTGATCTACTGTTCATGATTGTATCTGTAATCTGTCAGATCACTCACTTAATTTTAAGGTAATTATACTAGCTGTCTAAAATTTTTCAAGCTGAAACCTGCACCAGACGCGATGCGTACAAGAATACGAGAAAATCTCCAAACAACAATCTCGCAGATCCAGACATGAAAAAAAGCACCCCGCCGAGTGCTTTTCTTCAACAAAATGATTATTTGAAAAAGGGAGGAGAGCTGATAATCACTTACCAGCTCGAGTATTATGAAAAAAATCTTATAAGCAGCATCTATATCAGATGTCTTTCTGTTTATGGTTATATGATATCCATAAAACATGAAGAAATCGTGTGAATTGTGTAAAAAAATTTTGAAAACTTTTTGAACAAGATATGAACATTACTCCCCCGGCGCATAAACCTCCCCCGACAGCAGCACCAGCGCCGCCAGGTTCGGCACCGCCATCATTCCGTTAAAGATATCCGAGATCTCCCACACTGTCTCCATCGCCCCGAGGCACCCGAGAAACGCCGCCAGAAGATATTCCGCCGTGTAGACCGCCGGTATCTTTCCCGATATCTTTCCGCCAAGATACTCTGCTGCCTGACGCCCCATATAGTACCAGGCGATGATCGTGGAGAAGGCGAACAGCACCACGCAGACTGCCACTGCGTACCCGCCGGGACTCCCCAGCGCCGTAAAAAAGCAGAGACTTGTGAGCGACGCTCCGTTCTCCGCCCCGAACTCCGAGGCCGTCCCGCTGCCCGCTACGCATAGGATCACCAGCGCCGTCAGCGTGCAGCTCACGATAGTATCAAAAAACACCTCAAAGATCGCCCACTGCCCCTGAAACTCCTCCGCCGTCGTCTCCGCGCTTCCATTAAGCACAGCGAGACTCCCGAGCCCCGCCTCGTTAGAGAATACGCCCCTGGCGATCCCATAGCTGACACACCGGGAGATCCCATATCCCGCAACTCCGCCCACGGCACTTCGGAAGGAAAACGCGTCCGCCATGATCCCAAAAAGCACTCCCGGTATATTCCCGGCATACAGAATGATCACCGCCAGCGCTGCCGCCATGTAAAGTCCCGCAGACAACGGCACAAGCCGCTCCGCCGCAAGAAAGATCCGCCGTCCGCCGCCTGCCAGTACGATTCCCGCAACGATCACAAGGATCACCCCCACTGCCGCCTCCGGGATCCCATACACATAGGACACGGTCTCCGAGATCGCGTTGGCCTGCACCATGCTGCCCATCCCAAATGCCGCCGGAATACAGAAGAATCCATAGAGAACTGCCGCCCCGGGGCACCCCAGCCGCTTTTCCAGATAGATCATCGGTCCCGCCATCCATCCGCCGTCCCGCCCCTTTTCCCGGTACCGGATCCCCAGCACCGTCTCCCCGTAGGCTGTCGCCATCCCGAGAAATGCCGACACCCACATCCAGAACACCGCCCCGGGTCCGCCTGCGATCACAGCTGCCGCCACACCCGTGATATTCCCTGTCCCTATGGTTGCCGCCAACGCCGTACATGCCGACCGGAACGATTCCCGATGGTTCTTCCGGTCCCGCAGGAGATTCCCGATGGTCGCGTCCCACCAGCACGGGATCTTCCTGATCTGAAAGAACCGGATCCGCACACTGTATACAATGCCCACCAGCAAAAACAGCACCGACGTCCACGGCCCCCAGACGATATCATGGATCTCTCGAATTATATTCATTTCATATCACGCCCGGCAGCCTGACGATCTCTTTTTCCATCCCTCTGCGAATTATTTCCGCCCTTTTGGGTCGTGAAAATCGCCGCCCACCGCCGCGCTTTACCTTCCCTATTTCTTACTACGTTTTATTCCCATTTCCCCTCATCTATGCTATAATAAATACATTGTCTGCCACTGGCAGTTTTATTTGCACAAGCAGCAAGCCAAAGTCCGCGCGGATGTGAGACCTTGGCATTTTTCTTTCAGAGGAGATGATTCTTGTGCCCGGCTTTACGACCCACTACCTGTTTGGTGTGAAGGCCTACAATGACCTGCCGAACAACTATCTAAAACATGTGATATCCAAATACCGCTGGCTCTACCAGCTTGGTCTCCAGGGACCGGATATCTTCTTTTATAATGTCCCGATCCTCCGTCACAGGGACTACCGCAACGTCGGCTCCCATATGCACGAGTATCAGGTAAACGACTTTTTTAAGAACAGCCTTTTAGAGTTCACTGAGATCCACTCGAGGCAGCAGAAAGAGGAGGCGGCAGCGTTCCTGGCGGGATTCATGTGCCACTATATCGCCGATTCGATCTGCCACCCGTTCGTCTACGGGCGGATCAAATACCGCACCGATAAGAAAAAGACCGAGTGTCATGGACTCCATGCCGCCCTGGAAAACGATATCGACGCGATCCTGCTCTGGAAGTTCAAGCACAAAAAGCCGTCCGAATTTAACCAGGCCGCTTCCCTCTGTTTAAATGCCCAGGAGAGCCAGTTTATCTCCAGATATCTCAGACGGTGCATCAACCGCACCTACTACCAGATCACAGAGAAAAACAATTTCCAGGTCACAGACGGAATGGTCTCCCGGTCGATCTTCGCGATCCGCTTCGGAAGCCGGATCCTGTCCGATCCGGCTGGGCATAAGACCCACGTGATCGGTTCCCTGGAATCCATTTTTTTAAAGCACCCGATCGCCTCGAAAAAGCTGGTGACGGATAAACTTTCCGCCCAGGTCCGCGATATCCTGAACCTGGATCATGAAGTCTGGACGAACCCATGGGATAATTCCATCGCCTCCACGGCATCATTCCCGGATCTTTACCACCAGACATTAAAGAAATGCAACGCGGTCTACTACTACCTCAACGCGTTTCTCATCGCAAATGTCCCGTCCGGACCGCCGAACATGTCCGCACTGCTGTCAGAACTTGGAAACTATTCCTATCACAGCGGCCTTGACGTGGGATAACCTGCAGCACCTGCTGCCAGCGTTTTTTCCTAATGACAAACAGCAAATAACCGCCAAAACTCCTGAGGCTTTTCTCTGGGGCATGTCACTTAAAATGGATGATTTCCAGCCCGCAGTGGCGGAATTATCATATACTATCGTAGCTGTTTCACTTTTTAGACAGCTGCCATCTATCAAATCCCCGCTCTGTCTGTATGAAAGACAGTCGGATCCATTCCGGCAGATTTCACTACGGGGGCAGGCAGGCGGGCAGAAATAAAAAAGGAGAGTTACATTATGAAACCATTGATCTTACTGACCGGAGGAACCGGCGCAGCAGCCAACGGAACACCGACATGGGCATTAAACCAGAACTATGCGGAGAATATCCGCCGCGCAGGCGGCATCCCGATCCTTGCAGTCAACAACGACTGTGCTGAGGAGTACGCGGATCTCGCTGACGGACTTCTCTTAAGCGGCGGAAAAGACGTTGAGCCGAAGCTCTACGGCCAGGAGAAGATGTTTGACTTCGTTATCACAGATCCGCAGCGCGACGATCTGGAATACAAGATCATCAAAGCCTTCGTTGACCGCAAGAAACCGATCTGGGGCATCTGCCGCGGAATCCAGATCTTAAACGTATACTTCGGCGGTACTCTCACCCAGGATATTCCGACACAGCTCGGCGGTGACCACTCCAAGGGCGTCTGCCATCAGGTGACACTCAAGAAAGATTCCATCTTAGGAAATCTCTACGGCGAGTCCATGGAAGTAAACAGCTACCACCACCAGGCTCTCGACAAGCTCGGCGAAGGTCTTGAGGCTATCGCGTGGGGCGAGTCCAACGGCCACACCTTCACAGAGGCGATCCAGCACGAGACTCTTCCGATCTGGTCCGTACAGTGGCACCCGGAGCGCATGACCGGTCCGGTTACAAACCCGAAGGAGTGCGTGGACTCTCTTCCGATGTTCGAGTATTTCGTGAAGCAGTGCACAAAATAATGATTACGGTAAATACAGTCCCTCATCGTGGGCTGTAAACAGATAATCCACAATAAAAACACCGCATCTGATCTTTCAAAAGGTCGATGCGGCATTTTTGTTTTCAATATCATGACAGCAAAAATGGCAGAACACCTTTCCAGATCACTCGGAAAAGCATTCTGCCATTATATTGTCTTAATTCTGTTGAGATTGTTTCAACAAATTACTTGGAAGCCTTTGTCTCGTCAAGCTTCTTCGGTGAATCGTCCGCAACGTCCTCCGGACCGTCTGCAGCTGTCTCGTTGCTCTTGAGGTCGATCTTCTCGCCAGCCTTGTAGCTCTTATCTACAAGTGCCTTTCCGCTCTCGGTAACAACCTTCACGTCAAGGGAGAACTGGTTCCAGAGTGTTCCGAAGGAATCAGTGCTGGAGTTCTCAAGATCCATGCTCTGTGCAGCGATGATGTCGTTGAACTGTTTTACCATTGTTACAGCATATTCCATAGCGTCATCGTTTGTTGTATCATCTTTTACAGTCCATGTGAGACCGATGTTTAATGCTGTCTCATCGTAAGTGAACTCCATCTTTACAGACTGCGGGAATGCGGATGTGTCGTTGAACAGTCCGTCGCACTCGTTCTGTGCCTGCTCCCAGTCATACATGGTAGTCTCTACTGTCTCATCCTCAACAAGGAAGTTCTGGTCTCTCGGCAGTGTTTCATCGTCATCATCGTCCTGCATCTTTGCCGGATCGACTTCTTCACTTCCGGATACCGGTGCATCTGTTGAAATGCTACTCTTTGTACATCCGCCGAGGGCGAGAACTACTAAAGACAGCACAGCCATTCTCTTTAATAATTTCATGATAAAATTCCTCCTCTGAATTCAACGGATCTCCCATTCTACCAAACAGAATTCCCCGGGAAATCGGCATACTCACGTATTATATACGATTCCTTTTTATTTTTGAAGTCCTTTTCTCAAATTTACACAAATAATTCATGATTTTGTAATGTTTTCCCAGTGTTTCCGGGGTTTTCCACCGACTATATCTGGAACCTGCCGGTCATTCTGTCCATCTGCATCTCTGCTCTGGTTTTTCCTGAAATTCTCAGTATTTTTCACAATATACACCGGCCTGTCCTTGATCTCCGCAAACAGGATCGCGATATACTCGCCGATGATCCCCACGATCACAAACAGCACTGAAAACATAAATGAGATCAGCACGACGATCGTCGCGTAGCCGTTCGGTGCCCCGTAAAGCTCCCAGGTATAGATCGTATAAATCACCATGATCATGCCGAAGATCGCCGTGATCACGCCTGAATAGATTCCAAGCTTTAACGGCAGGTCCGAAAAGCATAAGATCGTGTTGATGGAAAACTTGAACAGGCTCTTGATGCTGTACTTGCTCTCCCCCGCAAACCGCGGTCTCGCCTCGTACTCGATAGTGGTCTTCTCAAATCCGATGCTCTGGACATACCCTCTCAGGAAACGGACCTTCTCCCGGTAGTTGTTCCTGAGGACATCCGCCGCATTTTTGCTCACCGCAAAAAAGTCCGAGGCATTTGCCTCAAACTTCACATCGGAGAGATGGTTGATCAACTTGTAGAACGCCGCGGATGTGACATTTTTCACAAGCCCCGCCGTCTTGTTCTTCGTGCGGACCATGCTGATCACTTCATATCCCTCGTCGAATTTTTCCACGATCTCCGGCAAGCACTCCGGCGGATGCTGCAGGTCCGCGTCCATGCAGACGATGCCGTCACCGCCCGCATAGTCCAGTCCTGCGATCATCGCCGCCTCATGCCCGAAGTTCCTGGAAAAGTTGACGATCTTCACTTTTTCGTCAGACGCCGCGAACTCTTTAAGGATCGACAGGGACTGATCCCTGCTGCCGTCGTTCACGAACAGGAACTCGTAGTCCCAGTTCTCCGGCAGCGTTTTCAGGATCTTCCCGGTCTCCGCATAGAATTCTCGTAACGCCAGCTCCTCGTTGTATACCGATACAACGACCGAAAGCAGTTTAGTCATAAATCTTGATCTCCATATCGGAATGTTCCGGAATCTGTTTCTCCTTTGGCGGAAGCTTCATATAGTCGCCGTAAAGCTGTGTCAGAAGCTCATCCCATCCGGCCGGAGCGTAGAACTTCGTGTCCTCGAAAGGCATCTCGACGACCTCGTCGTCCCACTCTCTCTTCATCTCCACATAGAACCAGTTCGGCGCGTAGCCCGTGTAGAAATACAGTGGACGCTCTTTCCTGCTGTCCATATGGCACAGGGCGTTCCACATCTTCCAGATCACCGGGAACGGGATCAGCTTTCCGACAGTCGCGAGAACTGCCACGAAAAGCTTCATAACGCCCTTGTAATCGCTGTAATTGATCTCATAGCGGTGTCCCAGGGCAAACCCGTAGAGAACGCAGTGGGAGAGCTTTGTGAGCTTCTTCGCGATCTTTCCCGCCGGGAGTCCGTCCACGATGAACAGGTCCACGTTCAGACGGCTGATCTTATCATCGTAGAACTCCATCTTTCCGGAGTCCTCAAACTTCTGGCTCTTGTTGTAGGTCACGCGGGAGATAAAGTCGTAGAACGCCTTTCCGCCGTGGTACTCATTCGGCTCCACAAAGGACATATCCTCCGGCAGCTCCCGTCTTACGACCTTCGCGAACATCTCATAGTTCTTTCTCGTGAACATGACATCCACATCGTCATCCCACGGGATGAATCCGCCGTGGCGCACCGCGCCCAAAAGTGTTCCGGAATCCAGGGCATACTTGATCTTATACTTTCTGCAGATCCGGTCGATCTCCTTTAAAAGCTTTAAGTTGACCTCATGGACTTTCGTCAGGTCAAAGGATTTTTCTTCACTCACTGTAACAGCCCCTCTTTAATCACTTTTGCCATGTAGTCGATCTTTTCGTCTGTCATTCCCGGATAAACACCTACCCAGAAGGTGTCGCTCATGATCCGGTCTGTATTTTCCAGGGTGCCGACAACGCGGTAACCCTTTTTCTCTGCTCTCATCTCATCGAAGCACGGGTGCTTGATGAGGTTTCCGGCAAACAGCATTCTTGTCTGGATGCCTTTGCTCTCGATGTACTGGACGAGCTTATTTCTGTCTGTTCCCTCTTTGCATGTGATCAGGAAGCCGAACCAGCTCGGTCTGGAGTTCTCTGCCGGTACCGGAAGGATCAGGCGGTCCTCCGTCTCAGCGAGAGCTGCTCTCAGACGGTCGAAGTTGTGACGTCTGCGCTCCACGAAGGTCGGGAATTTCTCGATCTGGGCGCATCCGATGGCTGCCTGAAGGTCTGTGGCTTTCAGGTTATATCCGAAATGGGAATATACATATTTATGGTCATAGCCAAGCGGAAGCTCACCATACTGTCTGTCGAAGCGGTGTCCGCAGAGGTTGTCATGTCCGGACGGGCAGACGCAGTCGCGGCCCCAGTCGCGGAAGGAACGGATGATCTTGTTTAACAGCGGGTTGTCTGTGTAAACGGCTCCTCCCTCGCCCATGGTCATGTGGTGCGGCGGGTAGAAGCTGGATGTTCCAATATCGCCTACGGTTCCGGTGAATTTCTCCTCGCCGTTGATGGTGTATCTGGATCCTAATGCATCACAGTTATCCTCAACGAGCCACAGGTTATGTTTCTCACAGAATTCCTTTACTGCCTTTAAGTCGAACGGATTTCCGAGTGTGTGGGCGATCATGACTGCCTTTGTCTTGTCGGAAAGGGCCGCTTCCAGCTTTGTGACATCGATGTTGTACTGTGGGATCGTCACGTCAACGAACACCGGGACAGCGCCGTACTGGATCGCCGGAGTTACCGTTGTCGGGAAACCTGCAGCGACGGTGATGATCTCGTCTCCGCGCTTTACACGGCGGTCGCCGAGCAGCGGGGATGTCAGTGTCATGAACGCAATCAGGTTTGCGGAAGAACCGGAGTTTACGAGAGCGCAGTAGCGCACGTGAAGGTACTCCGCCAGCTTCTTCTCAAACTCATCCGTGTAGCGTCCGGATGTGAGCCAGAACTCCAGGGAACTGTCCACAAGGTTTACCATCTCCTTGCTGTCGTACACGCGGGACGCGTACGGGATGCGGTCTCCCTCATGGAATTCCTTTTTCTGGTTATGGAATTTATCGGCATATTCGGCTACGAGGTCAAGGATCTCTTTTCTTGCCTCTGCCTCTGTCTTGTTTTCAAACATAACGTTTTCCTTTCCTGATTACACAGCAGGGCGGATTTTGAGCTGGTTCCTGCTGTATACAATATTTCATCTATCATTGCTTAAAAGCTGCTGACTGTAATCTTAAGTCTCTTCTGTTCCTGGTATCTTACTGGAACATCTCTTTGATCTGTCTGTCCATGACGGCCACAACATCGCCGTTCTTCTCATACTCCTGGCACCACTCCACGGTAAGTCCGATGGCTTCCTTCACGCCGTAGTGCGGATGCCATCCGAATGTGGTCTTTAACTTGGAGCAGTCGAGTTTTAAGAAGTTTGCCTCGTGAGGACCGCCGTCACTCTTGTTCTCCCAGGAAAGTCCATTTCCCCAGGCACTGCAGAACATGTCCACAAGCTCACCCGTTGTCACACAGTCCTTGTCATCCGGTCCCACGTTGTAGTATCCGGCATATTTTCCGTCCTCATACTGGGCCTTTGCAACCATGAGATATGCCGCAAGCGGCTCTAACACATGCTGGTACGGGCGGGTGGAATGCGGGTTGCGGACGATGATCGGCTTCTTCGCCATCGCCGCGCGGACGCAGTCCGGAACGATACGGTCATTCGCGAAGTCGCCGCCGCCGATGACATTTCCCGCACGGCAGGTTGAGATCGCGCAGTATCCATCCGCGAAGAAGGACTTCTTGTAGCTGTGTGTCACAAGCTCGGAGCAGGATTTGCTGTTGGAATACGGATCATATCCGTCCAGGCGGTCCACCTCGCGGTAGCCGTACTCCCACTCCCTGTTCTCGTAGACCTTATCCGTTGTCACGTTTAAGAAGGACTTTACACACGGATTCAGGCGGACACACTCCAGAATATTGACGGTGCCCATGACATTCGTCTCGTAGGTGTAGACCGGATCCTTGTAGGAATCTCTGACGATGGGCTGTGCCGCCAGATGCAAGACGATCTCCGGCTTCGTCTCCTCAAATACCTGTTTTAAATGGGCGAGGTCTCTGATGTCGCCGATGACAGAATTCATCTTTCCCTCAAGGCCTGCCATGTCAAACAGTGCCGGGTCCGTCGGCGGGTTTAAGGAATATCCTGTGACCTCCGCTCCCACGTTTACGAGGATCCTGGAAAGCCAGGTTCCCTTGAAGCCGGTGTGACCGGTCACGAGGACTTTCTTTCCTTTATAAAAGTTAAATACTTCTTCTAAATTCATTTTCGTTACTCCCAAATCTTCCACGGAGCGTTTCCGGACTGCCACATCGCCTCTAACTGCTGTTTCTCGCGCTGGGTATCCATGCACTTCCAGAATCCCTCGTGGCGGTATGCCATGAGTTCTCCGTCCTTTGCGAGGTTTCTGAGCGGTGCCTGCTCGAATACCGTGGAGTCGCCCTCGATATAGTCGAATACGCCCGGATTTAATACCATGTAGCCGCCGTTGATCAGACTGCCGTCATCGTCGTTCTTCTCGCGGAAGGAATTGATCTTTCCGTTCTCCTCAAGATCGAGAACGCCGAAACGCTGTCCGATGTTGACTGCTGTGATGGTCGCGATCTTTCCGTGGCTTCTGTGGAACTCTTCCAGTGCCTTTAAGTCGATGTTTGCGAGACCGTCGCCGTATGTCAGCATAAACGGCTCATTGCCTACATAATCTTTGATTCTCTTTACACGTCCGCCGGTCATGGTGTTGAGTCCGGTGTCGATCAGGGTCACCTTCCACGGCTCAGAGTAGTTGTTGTGGACCTTCATGCTGTTGTTCGCGAGGTCGAAGGTCACGTCGGATGTGTGAAGGAAGTAATCCGCAAAGAACTCCTTTACCACATACTGTTTGTAGCCCAGGCAGATGATAAACTCGTTATATCCGAACTGGGAATAATATTTCATGATATGCCAGAGGATCGGCTTCTCACCGATCTCGATCATTGGCTTCGGCTTTAAATGGCTCTCCTCGCTGATTCTTGTTCCGAATCCTCCTGCCAGGATTACTACTTTCATAGGTCTACCTCCATATATTCCAACCATTTTCTTTCAGGATCGTAAGCGCTGCCCGGCATCCCGGTTTGTGATATTCCAGCGCATCCTCCAGTGTTTTGTCTGACTCGTTTTCAAAATTTAATAAGATCTGCTTTACTTCGTCCCGGTTATGTTCTTTCCGGTACTTTCCGAAGCGGAACTCCTCGGCCGTCGTCATCACGTTTCCGATGAGGAACATGGCGGCGAGGGCGATAGATAAGGTTCTTACGCACGCTGGCACAATGCTTCTCTGCCTCTGACCATCAGACACGTTATATGTGCTTTCCGCACTCAGGCCCACATTGCTGCCTGTATCTTCACTTTTCTTAGCTGTGCAGTTCCGCCGCATTCCTTTCGTTCCTGCGCTTCCGTTGTCTCTGCCTTCTTCTTTTCTGCAGAATCCGCACTTCGCTGCCAGCGCGAACGTCAGGAAAATTCCGATCACGCCGATCTGATACTGCAGCGCATACCTGGAACTCATTCCGTACTTGTCGTTCGGCATAAAGATATACCGGCTCACAAGCACCATCAGGTGGTTCATTCCGCCGCCCGCCAAGAGCATCAGCGGCAGGATCGTCTGTTCCTCGATCCGGTAATAGAAATTCATCCACAGCGCAAAGAAATACGCAAACAGGACGATCACACCGACCGCGCACCAGACCTTTCCCGGAATCCCCGCAAAGTTCCTGTCAATCAATTCTACTCCAAAAACCATAGAAG
>CAVFLH010000016.1:0-7615 GCA_963622995.1 uncultured Eubacteriales bacterium
GCTTCTGGAACACTCCCTCGCAGGCCGCCCGCAAAGCAGGCATGTCCGGCCCGTTTTCCCGATATCACTTCTCGAAATCTTTTTCCCGTCCCGTCCGATAATATCGATATCATAGAGCCGTCCAAGCTTCGAAGCGTCCTCCAACGGCACCAATAACCTCTTTATATCCAGATCATCCGCGTCGACGCAGAGAAACGCCTCAGGCCCCGTCTTGTCTAAGATCAGGCTGCGTTTTAAAATGGGAATCCCCGCCTCCGTAATCGCCGAGACGATCTCCTTAAGCGCATGGGCAAAGGCATCCGGCACATGGGGCAGGACCTTCACAGGTCCCGGGATATTTAATGTGAAAGAGACAAGTACCCCCGGATACTCGGAGAGAAGCTTCTCCTGCACCCAGACCCGCCGTTCTCTGGCGTTCAATATATCCGGCAGCTCAGCGTCCGCGCCGATAAACTGCTTTAATTCTTCTTTTTCTGTATCACTTAAGTAAAACTGTTCCATAAAAACCTCATATATCGACAACTTGAATTTCCCACCAATGATTCTAAGCGTTCTCTGCCGGATGCCGCAGCTCATGCAGGATCTCAAGAAATCCCTTCATATATTTCGTGAGATACATGTCCTTCCGATAGCACGCGTAAAAATGCCGCGGATTCTCCACCCCTAAGATCGGATAGGAAAAATAAGGGGAGTCAGCGGAATTGGACGTATCCACATAAGCGTCCGGGCAGGCCATGACCACAGAGCTCGCCGCCACCACATGTTTTCCCACCTCAATGCTGATGGTCTCCAGGTCGATCTTCGGCTTCATGTCCCTCGTGATAAAGAGAGAATCCTGAATCGCCCGGACAGAGTGGCCGGGGCGGCTGGAGATGAAGGTCTCATCCTTTGCCTCCAAAATATCAATCGGAGTTCCCGGCGCGATCCGCTTCGCAAGGGCACAATCCCTGTTTACGATGAGAATAAGCTGTTCCTCCTGGATCAGGTCGTAGTACAGATCCGCATGTTTCGGAAAGGTCGTCAACAGCGCGATTCCGACCTCGCCTTCCAGAACGCTCTTTTCCATGGTGGCGGAACCCTGCTCATGAAGCTCTATGTCCACATGGGGGAATCGTTTCTTAAAACGCGGGTATAATTTCGGTAAAAGCTCCATGCCCCGCTGGACGGAGATCCCGAGGCGGATCTTTCCGAATTCCTCGTTGCTTAATTCCTCCACCTGTTTTCGGAGGTTCGTGGAGATCGTCGTCACCTGTCTCGCGGCCTCCACATAGAGTTGTCCCGCCGGAGTCAGTGTGATTGGCTCCGTGGAGCGGTTAAAGATCGGAGCGCCGAGATTGCTCTCCGCCGTCTTTATGATCTGGCTCAAAGAGGGCTGGGAAACATAGAGTTTCTTTGCCGCGTTCGTAAAGCTGCCTTCCTTTAAGACGGTCAGAACGTACTGCATGTGTTTTTCATTCATGAGGTGGCACTCCTTTCTGATTTTGCGTTCCTATATTTTATCATATCTCCCGCAAAAATTCAACGCAGGGAAAAACTGCCATAGGATTCCGCCAATATTTCCATGTCCGCCCATAAGAATTTCCCTATATTCATTATAGACGGATATGTATTGGATTAAAAAAAATACAAGTGATATAGTAAAGCCATAGAAAGTCATAGAACTTAAGCGGGAAACAAAAATGATTTTGTGCATCCTGCATAAAAGGAAACGGAAGGTCCGGACGAGACATACATAAGAAAAGCAGCAGCGGACCATGCAGCCGCCGGAAACAAAACGGCTGCAGACCGTGAATGATCACAGGAGGGAATATATGGAAATCAAGAAGACAGCCATGGCCGGCACACTGGAATCCAGCGATGCCCAGGTCACTGTTGAGCCGGGTGAGGGAAAGATCGAACTCACCATCGAGAGCAGCGTGATCCATCAGTACGGCAGACAGATTAGAAAAGTCACATTGGAGACATTAGACCGCCTCGGTGTTGACAACGCGAAGGTCACGATCTTCGACAAGGGAGCTCTCGACTGCACCTTAAAGGCGAGAGTTGAATGCGCGGTCTACCGTTCCAACGGCATCACCGAAAATCTTCCATGGGGAGGTGTCATCAAATAATGCATCCGAATAAAAAACGCTTAAGAAGATCCATGATGTTTTTAAACTGCCAGAAACCGGGCCTCATCAAGGATCCGTACATCTACAAACCGGATTCCATCATGCTGGACCTCGAGGACGCAGTCGCAGAGAACCAGAAGGACGCGGCGAGATATTCCTTATATCACGCGCTCCAGGAGATCGATTACCGCGGCGTTGAGAGAGTCGTAAGAATCAACGGACTTGACACCCCGCACTGGAAAGAGGACATCCGCGTCTGCGTAGCGGGCGGAGCCGATACGATCCGTATTGCAAAGACAGAGACAGCCCAGGACGTCAAGACCGTCGAGGAACATGTCCTCGCAGCGGAGCGTGAATTCGGACGTCCGGAAGGAAGCACACTCTTAATGGCAGCCTTAGAGTCCTGCAAGGGCGTATTAAATGCCTTAGAGGTATGCCAGTCCTCCGACAGACTCATCGGTATCGCCTTATCCGGCGGTGACTACACAAAGGATCTCCAGACCACCATCACAGGAACCGGCGTGGAGCTCATGGGAGCGAGACAGCACATGATCATGGCGGCGAGAGCGGCAGGCGTTCAGTGCTGGGATACCGTATTTACAAACCTGGATGACATGGAAGGCTTCGAGAACGAGACAAGAATGATCAAGATGATGGGATTTGACGGAAAGTCCCTCGTAAACCCGAGACAGATCGCCATCGTCCACAAGATCTTCACACCGTCCGAGAAGGAGATCATCTTCGCGGAGAAGGTCGTCCGTGAAATCGATGACAAGAAGGCAAAAGGAATCGGCGTATTTACCGTTGACGGAAAGATGATCGACATCGCATTCTACGACGGAGCAAAGAGAACACTCGCCATGGCAAAGGCCGCAGGCGTTTATAAGGGGGATTTATAAGATGATCAATGCAGTTGGAAGAGAAATTCCCGAAGAGATCTTAAAAGCGACAGGCAAAGAGCCGTTTAAAGGTGTCTATGCCTATGACAATTATGAATATACAAAGGCTGCTCCGACGGTCCGCACATTAAATGACCCGAAGAGAAGCAAACTCGTTGAAAACATCCATGATGCTCTCGTAAAATGCGGCATCAAGGACGGCATGGTCCTTTCCTTCCACCATCACTTCCGTGAGGGCGACTATGTGGTAAATATGGTCATGGAAGAGGTCCACAAGATGGGCATCAAGGACATCACGATCTGCGCCAGCTCCTTGGGAAAGGCACATGACCCGATCGTTCCTTACATAGAGGACGGCACCATCACAGGCATCCAGTCCTCCGGCGTCCGCGGAAAGATCGGTGAGGCGATCTCCACAGGCCGCTTAAAGAATCTTGCGATCATGCGTTCCCACGGCGGACGTGTCCGCGCCATCGAGTCCGGCGAGGTCCACATCGACATCGCGTTCATCGGAGCCCCGACATGTGATGAGTACGGAAACATGAGAGCAAACGGCGGAAAGAGCGACTGCGGCGTTTTATCCTACGCGATGGTGGACGCCCAGTATGCGGACAAGGTCGTAGCGGTGACAGACTGTCTCGTTCCGTTCCCGAACCTTCCGGCAAGCATCTCCATGGTGAACGTGGACTATGTGTGCGTGGTCGATGAGATCGGAAACCCGGCAAAGATCGCCACAGGCGCCGCAAAGCCGACGACGGATGTGAGAAAGATCATGATGGCAGACTACTGCACAAAGTTTGTGATCAACACCCCGTACTTCAAGGAAGGTTTCTCCTACCAGACAGGTGTCGGCGGAGCTTCCATCGCATCCACGATCTCCCTCGGAAAGATCATGGAAGAGCGCGGCATCCACATGGGCCTGGGCCTCGGCGGAATCACCACACCGATGTGTGATCTTTTAGCGAAGGGCCTTGTCAACAAGCTCGTTGACACCCAGGATTTCGACCAGGGCGCCGTCGAGTCCATCAAGACGAACCCGAACCACTTCGAGATCTCCGCGTCCGAGTACGCAAACCCGTTCAACAAAGGCGCGTATGTCAACAAGCTTGACTTCGTCATCCTGGCATCCCTGGAAGTTGACGTGAACTTTAACTGCAACGTTGTTGTTGGTTCCGACGGCATGATCACAGGTGCCCAGGGCGGACATCCGGATACGGCAGCGGGAGCGAAGTGCACGATCGTCATCGCACCGCTCTTACAGGGAAGAATTCCGGCGATCTGCACGAACGTTACTACAGTAACCACACCGGGTGAATCCGTTGACGTTGTCATCACAGACTACGGCATCGCCATCAACCCGAGAAGACAGGATCTCATCGAGTGCATGAAGGGCGTTGACCTTCCGTTCTGCACCATCGAGGAACTCCGTGACAAGGCATACGCCATGGTCGGAACCCCGGATCCGGTACAGTTTGATGACCGCGTAGTGGGTGTTATCGAGGCCCGCGACGGCACCATCATCGATGTGGTGAGAAAGATCAAGGATTACGAGTTTGTAGACGGACAGTAAGCACTGTCCCAACTGGAAAAGGCTCCGGCATCGGAAAAGCAAGCGGAATGCTGAAAAAACTCCGGTGCCGGACGGAAAAATGCTGTAGAACAGCGTCCCCGGACATGTTTCGCAGCATAAACCCCTTAGATAAAGGAGAATAAGAGTATGTCTGAAATGTTAGTCGGCGTTCTTGGCTTTGCATGTATCATTGCCATCGTTATCACCCTTTTTAAGAGCAAGACACTCCCCAGTATTGCTTTTATCACGTTTCCATTGATTCTCGGTGTTATTCTTGTCCTTTCTGGTTATTATACCTGGGACAATCTGGCGAAGCTTATTAAAAGCGGCTTTTCCAGCACGGGACCGACGGCAGCATTATTTGTATTCAGCGTTCTGTACTTCGGCATCATGACGGATGCGGGAATGTTTGATGTCATTATCAATTTCCTGATGAAGTTCGTGAAGGACAACGTTATTGGTGTATGTATCATGACAGCTATTATCGCCATGATTGGTCACTTAGATGGTGCCGGAGCGGCAACGTTTTGTATCGTAATTCCGGCTATGCTGCCGATCTATAAGAAGATGCACATGCGTGTAACAACGCTTCTCAGAATCACAGTTATCTCCATGGGTGTATTAAACCTGATGCCATGGGCGGGGCCGACGATGCGTGCTGCAGCCGTTCTCGGCATGGAGGCAAGCTCATTCTGGCACACAATTCTTCCGATCCAGATCTGTGGTGTGCTTCTCGCATTTGCTGTCGCTTTCATCAACGGCATTATGGAGAAGAAACGCGGAGCCGGTTTAAACGGCAAACTTGCGAAGATCGAAGGGAACGTGGATACGGCGGAACAGAATGCAGTGGAAGTGAAGGAAAATGAGTTTGCGAGACCGAAATTGTTCGTATTCAATATACTTCTCACAATTGCAGTAATCGCACTCCTGATCCTCGACATTTTCCCGAGCTACGTTCCGTTCATGATCGGCGTTGCGGCTTCCATCCTTGTGAATTATCCGGGCGCCAAGATGCAGAAAAAGATCATCAACAACCATGCAGGTCCGGCGCTGACCATGTGTTCAACCTTAATGGCAGCAGCAGTCCTCATGGGTGTCCTCGTAAAAGAGGTAGAAGGGACTACAAGCGTTATTACCTGTATGTCCGGCCTTATCAGTACCTTCCTTCCGGCAGCTCTCGGCCGCCATCTGCCACTTGTCATCGGTATTCTTTCCGTGCCGCTTGCCCTTGCATTCGACACTGACAGCTACTTCTACGGAATGCTTCCGGTCATGATCGGAATCGGCGAGGGATTCGGTATCCCGGCGCTCCCGATCGCCGCAGCCATGGCAGTCTGCCGAAACTGTGCGACCTTCATCAGCCCGATGGTTCCGGCAACCCTTCTCGGTGTCGGCCTGGCAGATGTGGATATCAACCAGCACATCAAGAGCAACTTCTTATGGGTATGGGGATTCTCCTTTATCTGTATGATTGCCGCGATTTTGCTGGGAATTATTCCGGTATAATTTTTTAGGCTTCCTCAAATTTAATACGATAGAGCGGCTGTCCGCTGGGAGACCGGATGGATGGCTGCGCAAAACCCCCTCAAAAATGCTGGAAATTCCTGAGCAATTAGGACTTTCCGGCATTTTTAGTTTTTTCTTTTAAATACTGAAAAAAATCTTCAGCGACGGGGGAACGCCTGCCGTCGGGCATGGCGGCAATACCGATCTCCACATCCTGATATGGTTTCAGCGGAAGAATAGCGACCTCCCCATTCCACTGCTTTGATGTGATCGCGTTATTGACGCTGACTCCGAGTCCGGCCTCTACCATCGTGTAGGCGGCATAGCTGTCTGATGCGGTATAGCATATATTGGGTTTCACCCCTGTGAGTGAATACATGCGCAGGTTATCCGTATCTTTTCCCTGATCAACATGAATATATGGTTCAATGGAAAGCTTTTCCAGAGGAAATTCATCTTTTGATGCGTAAGGACCTTTTTTGGAGACCCAGGCAACCAGAGGGTCGCGAAACAGGGGAACCCATGCCATATCTCCAGGGCGCCAGCTGACGATACAGAGATCCATTTGATGATCTGTCAGTTTCCTGCAAAGTTCAGAACTGCATCCATCCTGAATTCTGAGCTGGATATCCGGATAGAGAAGACGATATGAGGAAAAGGCGTCTGTGAGCCATGGATAAAAGATCGGATACGCAGTTCCGACGACAAGTGTTCCAATCTTTTTTCCGATAAGTTCGGCGGAGAGCTGCTGGTATGTTTCTCCATCTGCGGCAAGCCTTCGAATCACGGGTAGAATCCGTTCACATTGTTCTGTGGCAGTGACACCCGATGAATCCCTTTTTAGAAGTAAAAAACCGGTCTCCCGTTCCATGGAAGCAATCATTCTGCTCATACCGGATGGCGAATACCCAAGATGTTCGCCGGCGATTGACAGACTTCCAAATTCTATTGCCGCGAGAAGTGCGGTACATTTTTCAGTGTCCATTTAATGACCTCGTTTCTGGCTTTGACATTATGTCAAAATGCGATTGTAATATTGTCGCTTCACACAAATGATAACCCTATGATATTCTTGAGTCAAGAACTACAAAAATTTTAAAGTGATACAGGAAAGGAGTAATTATATGGCGAAATTTAAAATTGCAGCTGTCCAGATGGCGGCCAGCGAGAACGTGGAAGAGAACTACAGAAAATCATTGGACTACATAAAAAAGGCTGCGGAAAACGGTGCCAGACTGATTTGTTTTCCAGAAGGACAGTTATCTCCATACATTCCGCAGTATGAAGGAAGAAAAAAAGATTCCTTTGCTATCCCCCTGGACCATCCATATATAAAAGAATTCTGCGCCGCCTGCAGGGAGGCACATATCATTGGATGTTTTGGTCTGTGCCTCGAGGAGGGAGAAAATGTTTACGCCTCCATGATGATCGTAAGTGAAAATGGAGAAATCCTCGGAGTCGGAAAAAAGAATCATATTGCACGGTTTGAACATTTTTATGAGCAGGATTATTTTACACCGGGACAGGAG
>CAVFLH010000016.1:7625-16596 GCA_963622995.1 uncultured Eubacteriales bacterium
GGAGGGATTCCTTGTAGCGGATACTTCGGTCGGAAAAGTGGGAGTGATCGTGTGCTTTGACCGTCATTATCCGGAAAGTTATCGTGCCTGCGTAAAAAAAGGAGCAGATCTGATCATCGTGCCGGTGGCGAACGAAAAGGTGGAACAAACGGATATTTTCCGTGCGGAGATTCAGGTTGCCGCATTTCAGAATAGCGTGAACCTGATCATGTGCAACCGTGTGGGCACAGAAGGAAAGATGGATTTTTGCGGGGAGACGGTTTTTGTCGGACCAGATGGAAAAATCATTACATTAGGCGGAGATCAGGAAGAGCTTCTTTATGCGGAACTTGATATGGATGCCCCGAAGATCATACGCGAAAAAAAACAGTATTTTTCCTTGCTGCGCCCGGAAGTGTTTGAGGTCTGATGGAGGAATGAATATGAATATTCGACGTAGGATGGAAGAACTTGAACCATATATTATTGAACGAAGACGATATTATCATGCAAATCCAGAGCCATCAGGCGAAGAGAAAAATACAAGGGCTGCGATTGAGAAAGATTTGTTATCAATCGGAATTACAGATATCGTCGAAATGAAACAATGTTATGGAGCAGTTGCTACGATACACGGGAAAGCTTCTGGCAAAATAGTTGGTCTGCGAACGGATATCGATGCACTTAAGATTACAGAACAGACAGGATTGCCTTTTGCATCGAAAAATGGATATATGCATGCCTGTGGTCATGACTGTCATATTGCCATGCTGCTTGGTGCCGCCAAATTTTTACAAGAAAACAGGGATCGCTTTGAAGGAGATATCCGGCTTTTGATTGAGCCGGAAGAGGAAACAGATGGTGGCGCAAAGGCAATGATTCGGGAAGGAGCAGTTGAAGATCTTTCAGCATTGTACGGTGCTCATATATGGGGAGATTTTGATGCCCCCGGGATTGATATTACGGAAGGGAATCGAATGGCGGGTAACAATGTATTTACGATTAATGTAAATGGTGTCGCTGCTCACGGTTCTGCGCCACATCTTGGTGTTGATGCGATTACGACATCGGCCGCAATCATCAATAATCTGCAGCAAGCGGTATCTAGAATGAATGATCCAGTGAATCCAATGGTACTCACAGTGGGAACGATTCATGGTGGAACTCGTTTTAATGTAATTCCCAATCATGTCATAATGGATTGCAGTCTGCGGACGTTTTCTACGGAGAGAAAAGAAGAGAAGATGATCCGTCAGATTGTAGAATCTACAGCAGCAGCATTTGGAGCCACAGTATCAATTGATTATCAGCCATGGGCACAACCGTTAATAAACAGGGATGAGCACCTTGTTCGACTTGCGCAGAATGCCGTAAAATCATTGTATGGAGAAGAGACACTTCAAAAACTTCCAACTATGATGAGTAGTGAAGATTTTTCCCATTTTGACATGGTTCCCTATGTATTCGGATATATTGGGAGCAGAAATAGAGAGAAGGGGATTACCTATACGAATCATCATGAAAAATTCACTGTGGAAGAGAGTGTTTTAAAAAGGGGCAGTGCAGTGATGGCTAAATTTGCGCTAGACTTTTTGAACACGTAAGGGTAACTGAAAAATAGCATTAGAAGCCTGTTGATTTGTAAAGAAAGGAGTTCGATTATGAGTAATAATAGTTCTGTAGGTAAGAGTAGACTTGATCGAATTTTGGATGCGATTGAGCGTGCGGGGAACAAACTTCCTGACCCAATTACTATGTTCCTTGGCTTGGCAGTGATTGTAACAATTATTTCTGCAATTTGCAGCGCGGCTGGTGTTTCTGCTATTAACCCGGCGGATGGGTCAACGATAGAAGTGTTCAACATTTTATCTATTGATGGAATTCGTTATTTATGGACAAACGTCATTACAAACTTTTCCGGTTTTGCACCGCTCGGAATGGTACTGGTTGCTGTCATTGGTTCTTCTGTTGCAGAAAAGAGTGGCTTTCTAATTGCTGTTATGGTCAATTTCCTTGGTGATGCAAAAGGATGGATCGTAACCATGGTCGTAATGTTTCTTGGAATTAATTTAAATATCGCTGGTGACGCAGGCTTTATTGTTCTTCCTCCGCTTGCTGCGATTCTGTATATGTCTATTGGACGTCATCCTCTTCTTGGAATGTACACTGCGTTTGCTTCTGTAGCAGCCGGTTTTTGTGCAAACCTTGTTCTCGGAATTTCTGATGCTCTAGCTTATGGCTTTACTGAGCCAGAAGCACAGATGATTGATCCAAACTATCAGCAATCCATCGCGATTAACTGGTACTTTCTAATGGCCTCCTGCGTAATTCTGACGCTTGTCGGAACGATTCTTGTAGAGAAAGTGCTCGTTCATCGTTTCCCAATTTCTAAGGAAGAACTTGCTAAGTACGATTTCAACAAGACAAATTCCCAACTTACACCAATTCAGAAGAAAGGTATTGCAGCTGCTGGATTATCCATCTTGATTTACATTATTGTTATCGTTCTGATGAGTCTTCCGTTATTTAATGGACGTGCAATCCTTGCGGATGAAAATGGTTCTATTACAAGTGGTGCATCTCCGTTCTCCAAAGGTATCGTATTTACTGTTACGCTGTTCTTGATGATTCCGGGTATCGTTTATGGTACCGTAATTGGAAGATATAAGAGTGATAAAGATGTCTGGGCAGATATCAGCCAGGGATTTTCTGAGATGGGAAACTATATTTTTATGTGTTTCTTTATTGCAATTTTTACGAACTTTTTCTCTGTATCCAAACTCGGAACTGTACTTGCCATCAAAGGTGCAAATTTATTAAGCAATATCGGGTTTACAGGAATTCCCCTGCTTATTGGCTTGATTCTTCTGTCCTGCATCGTCAATATGTTCATTGGATCGGCTTCTGCAAAATGGGCAATTCTTGCACCGGTATTTGTTCCGATGATGATGTTAATGGGCTTCGACCCGGCAATCACACAGGTTGTTTATAGAATCGGTGATTCCATCACAAATCCGTTATCTCCGTTATTCACTTATCTGCCGGTCATCCTTGGCTTTGCACGTAAATATGATGGAAAAATCGGTCTTGGAACGGTTATTGCGAATATGCTTCCATTCTCGGTAACATTCGCAATCGCATGGATCATCCAAGTCGTTATTTGGGTTATTTTAAACCTTCCGCTTGGGCCTGGGGGAGCAATTTATCTGTAACGGCAGGAAACACGAAATCTATAAAGGAGCGCCGCATGAATGTTGGTTTTACCATGCAGCCCCCTTTTTGAAGAAGCAGGTGACCGTCATGTAGTAATAGATTTATCATAGATACGCCGTTGACAAAATTGATGGATTGTGATAAGTTAATTTAAACTAACCTGAAAAAACAGGGTGTCAACATGCTAGAGTATTATGATATCTTAAAAAATTCCCCGCTGTTTGCCGGGGCGGATGAGACGGCCATGGTGCATATTCTGCGGTGCATGGAGGCTCACATCTGTATTTACGGCAAAGGGGAGATCATCTATCACTACGGGGAACGCGTCTCCTGGGCGGGGATCGTTCTCGATGGGAAAGCCGCGCTTGTGGCGCCGGGAAAGGATGGGGAGGAATCCCATATCCGGATTGTGGGACCGTCGGAATCCTTTGGCTGTTCGAATTCCTGCCTGGTGGAGCAGCCGGCGCTTGTGATGGTTCTGGCGAAAAAGAAGACGAAGATCCTGTTTGTGAATCTCTCAAAGCTGTTCCGGAAAGAGGCGCTTGGCTGCGCCTACGCGGGGCTTGTCACCGTGAACCTCTTAAAACAGACAGCTGCCGAGAACCTGGCCCAGAGCCTCAGGATTCACATCATGAGCCAGAAATCCATCCGCGACAAATTAAAGCTCATGCTGTCCCAGTTCTCCACAGACGGAAAGAGCGCCTTCCTTTCCATGAACCGCCAGGAGCTTGCGGATTATCTCGGGGTGGAGCGCAGCGCCCTGTCTAGGGAGATGGCGAGGATGAAAAAAGAGGGGCTGATCGATTACAGGAAGAATGAGATCACGATTCTTTATAAGACGGCGTGACATTGAGAGAATTCTTAATTGCCGTGTGTTAATGCAGTTGGAAGAAGCTGCCAGAGGCAGGTTATACAGGTAAATAGAAATGTCGGTATTCTATGCGAAAAACATGGGATACCGGCATTTTTCATTTTATGAGTCCGAATAATGTTTTGATATTTTTTGAATTTCGTTGCAAATGCAACTGATTTTCACACAGAGTTAGTCTATACTACCTTAAGTTAGAACAAACTAACTCAAAGAAAAATCAGGAGGAATTGTAATGAGACACAATAAATGGACAGGCGCGGCCATTATCTTAGCAGCATCCCTGGCGCTTTCCGCTTGCGGAAGCAGCGCAGGAACAACGGAGACACAGGCGGAGACCACACAGACCGAGGCGGCAGCAGAGGCAGAGACAAACGCAGAAGCAGCTGAATCTGAAACCGCGGACGCAGAGGGAACCCACGAGGTGGTTGACCACGCAGGCAATCATGTACAGGTTCCGAACGAGATCCACCGTGTCGTGATCGACCAGATCCCGATTCTTTCCACTTACATGGCATATTTCGAGGGCTCCGCTCCGAACATCGTCGGCTACTGCGGATCCTTTAAGGATACGATTTCCGAGACCGTTCTGAAAAACATCGCCCCGGAGCTCATGGAGTCATCTGAGACTGTATATGCACAGTCCGACTTAAACATCGAGGAGATCATGAAGCTGGAGCCGGATGTAATTCTTTATAACGCAAACAACAAAGAGCATGCAAAGGTTCTCGAAGCCAGCGGAATCCCGGCAGTCGCATTCGCGACCGTAGGCACTGAGAGCCCGGCAGACCCGTTGGAGCGCTACAAACAGTGGCTTTCCCTCTTAGAGGATGTTTTCGGCGAAGACGGAAAGATGAATGAGTTCTTTGAGAGAGGCGATGCCATCGTTGCAGACGTTGAGGGCCGTATCGCCAAGATCCCGGAGGAAGAACGCCCGACAGCCATGATCTTATATAAAGTCAATGACGGCGTTCCGCAGGTAGCCGGAAAAGGAATCTTCGGTGACTACTGGCTTCAGCACCTCGGTGTCAAGAACGTGGCGGAAGAGGCACAGGGTTTTGCCCAGGTAAGCTTCGAACAGATCTATGATTGGGATCCGGAAGTCATATTTGTAAATGGTCCTGGACTCTTCAAGGTCACAGAGACAGACGTTCTCGAGAACAAGATCGAGGGCGCAGATCTCTCCACGATCCAGGCAGTCAAAGACGGACGTGTCTATGACACAACTCTGGGCATGTGGAACTGGTTCACACCGAACCCGGACGCTCCGCTTGTCCTCGCATGGCTCGCATGCAACACATACCCAGAGCAGTTCGCGGATTACCCGCTTGAGGACACGATCCGCGAGTACTACAAGGCAAGCTACAACTATGATGTGACAGATGAAGAACTGGAGGAAATGATTCACCTGCGATGAAAAATACAATCTGGATTCGAAACAATCACTTTACCCCGTTAGCGGTAATCATGATGATCATTCTTCCCCTCGCGACGGCACTGATCTGCCTCTGCATCGGAAGAATGAACCTCTCGGTGGGAGATGTGGCAGACACACTGGTCCGGGCATTCCTGCACGGGGATAAGAGCAGTCAGAACTATTCCATCGTTGTGAACTTAAGACTTCCAAGAATTTTAATGGCAGTGATCGTCGGCGCAGGTCTCACCTGCGCCGGTGACACGTTCCAGTCCCTGTTTTCCAACCCGCTTGCGACCCCGGATATCCTGGGCGTCACCAGCGGAACCTGCGTGGGCGCGATCCTGGCGATCTTAATGTCCAAGGGAATTTTGGAGACACAGATCATCGCCCTGATCTTCGGTCTGGCATCCGTATGGGTGACGATCCGCCTGGCAGGAAACAAGGACGGACAGTCTGTGGTGTTCTTAGTGCTTTCCGGTGTGATCATCTCATCCCTTTTTAATGCCATCGGTTCTTTATTAAAGTACACCGCGGACCCGTCAGACAAACTCCCGGAGATCACCTACTGGCTCATGGGAAGTTTCACAAGCGCTTCCTACAAGAAGATCATGATCGGCTCCCCGCTTATCTTTGCGGGAATCATCGTGATCTACCTTCTCCGTTGGAAATTAAACATCCTTTCCCTTAGCGAGGATGAGGCGAGAGCCAGCGGAATCGACTTAAAAAAGACAAGACTTGCGTTTATCCTGGCAGCGACTGTGATCACCGCCTCCAGCGTGTCCATGTGCGGACAGGTGGGCTGGATCGGACTTCTGATTCCACACTGTGCGAGAATGCTCACAGGCAGCAACAACCGGTTCGTGATCCCGGTGAGCATCAGCCTTGGCGCAAGCTTCATGATCATCATCGACACATTGTCACGAAGCATCAGCGTCATCGAGCTGCCGCTCTCGGTCCTTACGGCCATCATCGGCGCACCGGTGTTTATCTCATTATTAAAGAAGAACAGGGGGACTCTCAGATGATACTGGAAGTGAAAAACGGATGCTTTGGTTATCCGAAACAGCCGGATATCTTAAAGAATGTGAACCTCAGACTGGATGAGGGGCGGATCCTGGCGATCCTCGGTCCCAACGGTGTCGGAAAGACGACGATGTTAAAATGCATGACCGGACTTCTTTCCTGGAGAACCGGGGACAGCTTTTTATACGGAAAAAACATCAAAGAGCTGCATTCAAAAGAGATCTGGTCCTCCCTGTCCTATATTCCGCAGACCCACGGCTTCGCCTTTTCCTTCACAGGCCTTGAGATGGTCATGCTGGGCAGAAGCGCCCACCTTGGCACCTTCGAGCAGCCGGGAAAGAAGGAACTGGAGATGGCGGAGAAGATGATGGAGCGGATCGGCATCACGAGACTGGCGAAAAAGGACTGCAACCGCATGAGCGGCGGTGAACTTCAGATGGTTCTGATCGCAAGAGCCCTGATCAACGAGCCGAAGCTCATTATTCTCGACGAGCCGGAGACGGGCCTGGACTTCCACAACCAGATCCTGGTGCTGGACCTCATCGGCCGCCTGGCCCACGAGGAGGGGATCTGCGCGGTCATGAACACCCACTACCCGACGAACGCCCTGTCGATCTCCGACGACGCGTTTATGTTGAACCGGGAAGGCAGCTATATCTACGGAAACACGGAGGATGTGCTGACAGAGCAGAATATTTCCAGATCATTTGATGTGAATGTTGTGGTGAACCAGGCGAAATTCGGGGACCGCATCGTAAAGAGCATCATCCCGGTGTCCATCACCGGACAGAGTGCATGAATAGAAGGAGACAGAACATGGAAGACTTAAGAGAGGTACTGAACCGCAACCGGGTACTGTATGAGAAATATCACGAGGAGATGCCGTGCATCTCTGAATTTGTCATGGGATACCGCTGGCTCATGGCGTCGGATAAAAAGGATCATATCTCCCTGGCGCTGCGTGTCGGCGAGGAGAAATCAGCGAAGGAGCAGGTCGCCGTTTTAAAGGCACTTCTTGACCGCCCGGTGGACGAGGTTCTGGAGGAGATCATCGACGAAAACGATCCGGAAAAGCGGACCATCGCCACGTCCTTATCAAACCTCATGAGCAAGCCGTTCAACACGACGGAGCGCCTTGCGGATCGGGGAATCATCCGCACAGAGGGACAGAAATTCCCTTACGATGTGGCTGGAAAGAAGGCCGGGATCATTGGATACGGCCTCTACAATAACTTCTTCCTCGGAAAATGCGCGGAGTTCCACGCATTTGACTTCAGAAAGGAGAAGGATCTCCTGAGCCTCCGCATCGGAAAAGAGGAGACCCTGTACCCGCAGAATATCCATTGGCATCTTGGGGAGAACGCGCTGGAGCACATCGATGTCCTGGAGACCCTGGACATCGTGATCATGACCGGCTGCACCATCGTGAATGATTCCTACCGTGGTATCTTAAATGCCTGCAAAAATGCCGAGATCCGCGGCATTTACGGACCGAGCTCCGAGCTCTGCCCGGAATATCTCTTTGACCTGGGATATAACTATATTTTCAGCGGCTCTGTCCGGGATAAGGAAGAGTACCTGAGCGCAACCTTCGACGCACTGCCGAAGGGAAATGATTTAAGCTATATGAACATCTATGAGCTTACAAGGAGGTCATGATTTGGAACCCCATGTATTTGAGATTGCAAAGGAACACACCCCGAAGCCGGGAATGACGGTTTCCACCACAGCCCTGGGAAAGCTGGATCCAGTCCATCACTTTACCCTGGGCGCAGGGACCACCATCAGCGCGGAGACCTACGACTGCCCGATTCTCTACATCGGTGCAGGCGGATGCGGAAACTTCGTCCTGGGGGTGGAAGAGAAGCATGTGACCGTTCACAAAAATGAGATCCTTTATGTGGCACCGGGAACGCTCTGCGGCTCCGAGGCCGGCGAGGAAGGATTCATCTATACAGAAATATTATTAGATACGGAAAAGGAGATCACCATGAACAACTTATTAAAAGCAGCTGAGGTATTCAGCTTAAAGAACATGATCGATTACGAGAAAGACAGCATCGCGAACATCGACCTGGTAGCGGAAAAGAACCTGAAATTCATGATCCTGTCCTTCGACGAGGGTCAGGCCCTCTCCGAGCACAGAGCACCGGGAGATGCCCTCTTATTTGCCCTGGAAGGCAAAGCCATCATCGGCTACGAGGGAAAACAGTACCCGATCAAGGAGGGAGAGAACTTCCGCTTCGAAAAGAACGGTCTTCACAGTGTGACAGCTGACGGAAGATTTAAGATGGCGTTACTCTTAGTGAAGGACGCTGAGTAAGAACTGCCGGAAATTTTCGTAGAGAAATTTAGAAAGAAAAAGTCAAAAGTTAATCATGTAGATTGAAACGGGCATCAGGATCTCATAATAGAGTTCTGATGCCTGTTTCTGTAAAATTAGAAAAAATTATGTGCTGAAGTGCTGCCGC
>CAVFLH010000016.1:16606-23639 GCA_963622995.1 uncultured Eubacteriales bacterium
ATGTCTGATGATTAAGAGCATGACCGGATTCGGCCGCCACGAGATGGTGACGGACGAGTGTAAGATTTCAGTAGAGATAAAGGCGGTAAACCACCGGTATCTGGATCTGGGAATTAAGATGCCGAAGAAATTCAATTACTTCGAAGCATCCATGCGTACCCTCTTAAAAGATTATATCCAGAGGGGAAAAGTAGATATATTTGTAACATACGAGGACTATACCGACGCAAAGGTATTCCTCAAATATAACAAATCCCTTGCGCAGGAATATATGGACAGCTTTAAAAAGATGGCCGATGATTTCGGTATCGACAACGATGTAAAGGTGTCCATGCTGGCAAGATGCCCGGAGGTCCTCACGATGGAGGATGTCCCGGAGGACGAAGAGCATATGTGGGAGCTCTTAAAGGACGCTCTGCTTAAGGCCTGCGAGGGCTTTGTGGAGTCCAGGATCCGTGAGGGCGAGAATTTAAAGAACGACCTGATCGGAAAACTCGACCACATGCTGGAATTAGTTGATTTTATCGAGGAGCGTTCCCCGAAGGTGATCGCAGAGTACCGCCAGAAGTTGGAGGACAAGGTAAAAGAACTTCTCGCTTCCGCCTCTGTGGACGATTCCAGGATCGCGACGGAGGTTACGATCTTTGCCGATAAGATCTGCGTGGACGAGGAGACCGTCCGCTTGAGAAGCCATATCGAGGGAATGAAGAAAGAACTTTTAGCCGGCGGCAGTGTCGGAAGAAAGCTCGACTTTATCGCCCAGGAGATGAACAGAGAGGCAAATACGATCCTCTCAAAATCCACGGATCTTGAGATCTCTGACCGCGCGATCCTCTTAAAGACAGAGGTCGAGAAGGTAAGAGAGCAGATCCAGAATATTGAATAATCAGGGGGCATTTGTAATGCAGACAAAAGGAGTCCTCGTTGTAGTTTCCGGATTCTCCGGAGCCGGAAAGGGAACCGTGATGAAGGCGCTGATGGAAAAATATGACAACTACGCGCTTTCCGTATCGGCAACAACAAGAAACCCGAGACCGGGCGAGGAGAACGGAAGAGAATATTTCTTCCTCACAGAAGCCCAGTTTGAGGATATGATCAAAAATGACGAGTTGATCGAGCACGCCCGCTATGTGGACCACTACTACGGTACACCGAAAAAGTACGTGGAAGAAAAGATGGCTGCGGGAAAAGACGTGATCCTTGAGATCGAGATCCAGGGCGCGTTGAATATTAAAAAGAAATTCCCGGACGCTCTTCTCGTATTTATCGTTCCGCCGACCGCGGAAGACTTAAAGAAACGTCTGATCGGACGCGGAACTGAGAGTGCGGAAGTGATCGAGAAACGTCTCCGCCGCGCCGCTGAGGAGTCTGATGGTATGGATTCCTACGACTATATCGTTGTCAACGACGATGTGGACACATGCGTGGAAGACCTTCACAGTCTGATCCGTTCCAGTCACTTTAAAGAGTCCGCGAACACAGATCTTGTGGCGAGAATGAAACAGGAACTGCACGATATGACAAAATAAAGAATGTATCCGAAAAATACCTTGCGGCAAAACCGGATACTCCAGATATTTAGGAACTTTTAATTTCATGATCTGAAAGGGGCATATTTTATGTTACATCCGTCTTATACAGACTTAATTGAAGCAGTAAACAGCGACGTTGAGCCGGGCGAGCAGCCGGTAGTTCAGAGCCGTTATTCCATCGTTATCGCAGCATCCAAGCGCGCGAGACAGCTCATCGCAGGTGACGAGCCGTTAGTTGCAGGCGCTGCAGGAAAGAAACCGCTCTCCACAGCTGTTCAGGAGCTTTACGAGCAGAAGGTAAAGATCCTCACAGAGGATGAGGAGCCGGAGATCGAGGATGATTTCGAGGTGAAGCCGAGAACTGCGGAAGAGATCAAAAAAGAAGAAGAGTACGCAGAAGAATAAAATGATCCGGCTGGCTGTGATCTGATAGGACGCAGGCGGACGAACCAGAAAATATTTCGGAAAGGGGAGGAAAACGGCTGAATCTGGCTTAAGTTTCCTCTTTTTTTCGCTGGCGGCCCCGGAGAGAAAATAGATCCGGTCAGAACCGCCCAAGTTACGCAAAGAAAGGAAATACGAACAGAATGAATTTACTTTTCATATCACTGGGCTGTGACAAAAACCTGGTGGATACGGAAAAAATGCTTGGAATCCTCGGAAAAGAGGGATACTCCTTCGTGGATGACGAGAATGAGGCAGATATCGTTGTAGTAAACACCTGCTGCTTTATCGGAGACGCAAAAGAGGAGAGCATCAACACGATCCTTCAGATGGCGGAGTTAAAGAAAAACGGCCGCTTAAAGGCACTGATCGTCACAGGATGTCTCGCACAGCGCTATAAACAGGAGATCATCGACGAGATCCCGGAGGTGGACGCGATCCTCGGAACCACATCCTACGAGGCCGTAGGTGAGGCGATCAAGGAAGTTATGGGCGGTGAGACACCGGAGGTGTTTGAGAGCATCGACGCCCCGGTGAGCGCGACCACAGAACGCCTTGTGACAACAGGCGGACACTACGCATATCTGAAGATTGCCGAGGGCTGCGACAAGCGCTGTACCTACTGTATTATCCCGTACCTTCGCGGAAAATACCGCAGCGTTCCGATGGAACAGCTCGTAAAAGAGGCGGAGGAGCTTACGGAGAAAGGCGTGAAGGAGCTGATCCTGGTAGCCCAGGAGACAACACTTTACGGAAAAGACCTCTATGGCGAGAAGAAGCTTCCGGAGCTCTTAAAACGTCTGGCAGCAGTATCCGGAATCCAGTGGATCCGTCTTCAGTACTGCTACCCGGAGGAGATCACCGACGAGCTCATCGAGACCATCAAGACAGAAGAAAAAGTCTGTAACTATCTGGACATCCCGATCCAGCACGCAAGCGATGCTGTGTTGAAGCGGATGGGCAGAAGAACAAACAACAAAGAGATCCGCGATCTGATCGCGAAGCTCAGAAGGGAGATCCCGGACATCGCGCTCCGCACCACACTGATCTCCGGCTTCCCGGGTGAGAACGAAGAGGACCATGAGATCCTGATGCAGTTCGTTGACGATATGGAATTCGACCGTCTCGGCGTATTCGCTTACTCCCCGGAGGAAGACACCCCGGCTTTCAGCTTTGAGAACCAGGTTCCGGAGGAGGTAAAACAGGACCGCCGTGATGAGATCATGGAACTCCAGCAGGAGATTGCTTTTGAGAAGTCTGAGGCAATGAAGGGACGCACCCTTGAAGTCATGATCGAGGGCAAGGTTGCTGACGAGAATGCCTACGTCGGACGTACCTACATGGACAGCCCGAACGTGGACGGACTTATCTTTGTAAACACCGGACTTTCCCTGATGTCCGGAGATTTTCTCAAGGTACGCGTCACAGGCGCGTCCGAGTATGATCTGATTGGGGAGGCAGAGGATGAATTTACCGAATAAACTCACAACATTACGTGTGATCATGATCCCGTTTTTCGTAGCCGCGCTTCTTTATGACGGCGGTGCAAACCAGAATATGCGCTATGTGGCGGCTGCGCTCTTTATTATCGCGAGCCTGACCGATATGCTGGACGGAAAGATCGCTAGAAAGTATAACCTGGTAACAAATTTCGGAAAATTTATGGACCCGCTTGCGGACAAACTTCTCGTTTGCTCCGCGCTGATCTGTATGATCGAACTTGGAGAACTTCCGGCATGGATGGTCATCATCATTATCAGCCGTGAGTTCATCATCAGCGGCTTCCGCCTTGTGGCATCCGACAACGGCGTTGTCATCGCGGCAAGCTACTGGGGAAAATTTAAGACCACATTCCAGATGATCGGTGTGGTGCTCCTGATCTTTAATATTCCGGCATTGTCCACATTGACGACGATCATTGTCTGGATCGCTCTTGCACTGACAGTAATTTCCCTTGTTGACTACATTGTGAAGAACGTCGGCGTTCTTACGGAAGGAAAAATGTGATGATTCGAACAGAACAGGGTTATGCCCAGATATTTAAAATTTACGGAAAAAGTGAAACGGAAGTAAAGGAAAAGCTTCAGGACCTTTTAAAGCGCGGCGGCGCTGTCGTGATCTACACGAGACGCCGCGGAAAAGATGTCCATGTTCTCGCTGAGACGCAGGCGGAGGACGAGGAGTCCGCAAAGGCAGCGTTAAAGCTGGTCGCCAAGGAGATCAAGAAGGCGCTGGGGGATATGTATTATTCCACGAAAGAAAATGAGACGATGGAAGAGACCGTCGTGCGTCTCCTCACAAAATACGGACTCACGGTGACAACAGCGGAGTCCTGCACCGGCGGCATGGTGGCTGCGAAGATCATCAATGTGCCGGGGGCGTCTGACGTATTCGATCAGGGTTATATCACATATTCGAACAAATCAAAGAGAAAGATCCTTGATGTCAGCAAGACTACACTCAAAAAGTACGGCCCTGTCAGCGAGCAGACCGCGCGGGAGATGGCTCTCGGCGGTGTTCTTGCGGCTGACGCCGATGCCTGCGTGGCGGTCACAGGACTTGCGGGTCCGGACGGCGGAACAGAGGAGAAGCCGGTGGGACTCGTATACGTGTCCTGCTGCATGAAGGACGAAGTGATGGTGGAGGAATGCCACTTCCACGGCACGCGACAGGAGATCCGGGAACATGCCGCGATCACGGCACTGGATCTTTTGAGAAGAATGATCATCAGATCGAAACAGTAGATCTGGTCTGGCGGGACCCGGAAACAGGGAACTGTCTGTAAATATTAAGGGATGAGCAGGTGAATCATGCGCTGGTATGAAAAGCTGTATGTCGGAGAAAAAGCGAAAAAGCACAGATATGAGACGATTCAGGCAGTCCGGAGCGGAAAGCCTATGGGTTTTTATGTCCTGACTCCGGCGGCGGGAAAACGGAATCTTCTGGATATCTATCCGGCACTGACATTAAAGCTTCCCTACTATGAAAAGCAGGATCTTCTGATCGTCGGGATCGCCGCGGATTTTGAAGACGCTGCGGCGCTTGCGGGACGGATCATCTGTGAGGTCTACAAAAAGACTGGCGGATATGACGTGAACTCCTTTCTTTTCGGAAAGGGGTGCTGCGAGTGATCCATATTTTGCTGATGATCTTGAAGATCATCGGGGTCGTCCTGTTGGTGATCCTTGGGCTGATCTTCACGGCAGTTTTGCTCATTCTGTTCGTTCCGGTGCGGTACTGGGCGGATGTCTCCTTCAATGGAAGACCGGACGGTGAGGCGGCGGTGAGCTGGCTTTTACATCTCGTTCGGATTCAGGTGAGTTATCACGAACACGCGGATGTATCCGGGCGGGTGCTGTGGTTTAAACTGTTTGATGTAAGGCTTTGGTCGCCGGAGGATGAGAAGGAAGACGATTCGGAATCAGAGCCGGAAACAGTTTTTGCGGAGCCTGAAAAAGCGTTGGTGCAGTCAAAAAATGACTTTGAGGTTAGAAACACAGAGGTTCCTGTTTTAACTGAAACCGAAAACGAGCAACAGGAAACACCTTTGGAAACAGTTGTGGAGGCCTCAAAAGCGGAAGAGAAAAAAGCTGCCGAGGATGAGAAGACGAATGTCCAAGCAGAATCGGAAGAGGATGAACTTGTTGTCCATGCAACGGAGCTTATTCCGAAATCGAATGAATCCTCTCCTAACAGCGTGCTGTCAGAAGATACTTTAGAAAAATCTTCGAATGACCGTTTTAAAGAATCGGTTGAGGATGAGGAAGGTTCGGAGAAAGCTAAGATCCGTTTCAGTGTAAAGATCAAAGAAAAATTGGCCCGGCTTATAAAAAAGGTGCAAACTTTTTGGACTTGGCTCCGGGAACTGCCTGAAAAGTTCCAGAAGCTGGCTGATGGAATATCAAAGAAAAAGATCTCCCTGGAAAAGACCTGGAACAGTATCTCGATGTTCTGGCATGATGAGCAGAATCAGAAAGCGTTCCGCCTTATCTGGAAACGCACAAAGAAACTTGTCCGTTATATACTACCGCGAAAGCTTAAGGGCCGGATCCATTTCGGATTTGATGATCCATACGATACCGGACAGGTCCTCGCGGCGGTCAGCCCGTTTTACGGCTTATACACCAGAACGCTGACTCTGGAACCAGATTTCACCGGAACGGCCCTCGACGGAGAACTCCATTTTAAAGGCCGGATCGCATTATGGTATCCGCTGTGGACAGCGGCAAGATTATTTATCAGTAAGGATTTCAGGCGCCTTCTCAAATTCTTCAGGAAAAGAGAGCGCAATACAAAGAACATTTAGGAGGAATCGGTATGGCAGAAAATCAGTTCCCATCTACCGTGGACGCACTGTTTAAGGGGATGGATCATTTCATTACATCGAAGACCGTTGTGGGTGAGCCTGTGAAGGTGGGCGAGAACACGACGATCATCCCGCTCGTGGACGTGACCTGCGGCATGGCAGCCGGTTCCTTTGCACAGTCCGCAAAGACAAATGGCGGTGGCGGTATGAGCGCGAAGATGAGCCCCAGCGCCATCCTCGTGATCCAGAACGGCATGACAAAGCTCGTCAATATCAAACACCAGGACGCGGTCACCAAAGTCCTCGACATGGTCCCGGATATCGTAAACCGCGTCACCGGCGGAAACGATATCACCCCGGACGCAGCGGCGAAGGCGGAAGAGATGGCATCTGAGATGGAAAAAGAAAAATAAATACGACAAAACTAAATTCCCTGGAGCGATCTGGGGAATTGTTGTATCTGACGGTCGTTTATGATAAAATGAACATAACAATTTTAAATGATCGAGAGGAGGGGAGAGGCGATGGCTCATTTAAATATTCCAGTGGGAATTTCTGACTTTGCAGAGATCAGACAGAACGGATATTATTATGTCGATAAGACAGGACTGATCACCGAGATATTGAAAGCGCAGGCAGTTAAGGTGACATTGATTACCCGCCCGAGAAGATTTGGAAAGACGTTGGGAATGAGTACCCTTGAAAATTTCTTTAATATCCGAAAAGACAGCCGGACACTATTTCAAGGACT
>CAVFLH010000016.1:23649-25510 GCA_963622995.1 uncultured Eubacteriales bacterium
AAGGACTGGAGATCATGGATAATTCGGCACTCTGCCAGAAATGGATGAACCAGTGCCCAACGATCTTTCTTTCGTTCAAAGATGTGGACGGCTTGACATTTGACAGTGCTTACGGAATGCTGGCAGCAACGATTGCCGAATTATTTGGAAAGTATGCAGATCTTCTGGATAGTAAAAACGTAAATGCTTACGATAAAGACGCGTTTCGACGGATCCTAAAGGGAGAAGCCAATGCGACTGAGGTAAAGAAGAGTCTTTCTCTGCTCATGCGCATGATGCGCGCTCATTATGAAAGACCAGTGGTATTACTGTTAGATGAGTATGATGTTCCAGTGGCCAAGGCGAGCAATCACCATTATTATCAGGAAATGTTGGAAGTGGTGAAGGCAATGATGAGCACTGCATTAAAGGACAACAGTGCCCTTCAATTTGCAATTATTACCGGCTGCCTGAAGATTGCGAAGGAGAGTATTTTCACCGGAACAAATAACTTTGTTTCGGATACGATTACCTCTTCCCGATTGAATGAATACTTCGGATTTACGCAGGAAGATGTAAACAGGCTTTTGCGGGATGCGGATGCTGAAGACCATGCGAAAGAGATGAAAAACTGGTATGACGGATATCATTTCGGTGATTTTGATGTGTATTGCCCGTGGGATGTGATGAACTATCTGTTTGATCTCTCGAATGATCCGAAGGCAAAACCGGCAAGTTACTGGAAGAACACAAGCGATAACGCGATCATCCGTTCCTTTATTGATTATTCTGGAAGCAGCATCACTGGAAAACTGGAGACATTGTTAGCAGGCGGAACGATCACACAAAAGATTGAGGAAAATCTCACATACGACTTCCTGCATTCTTCAGAGGAAAATTTGTGGAGCATCCTCTATCTGACCGGTTATCTGACTGGTGTTCGTGGGGAAAATCAGACCACGAAACTCATGATTCCAAATGCGGAGATCCGTGAAATTTTCGAGTCGACTGTCGTAAAATGGTTCCAGGATAAAGCAAAGGGCACAGACCGAAAGGAACTATTTCAAGCGGTATGGGATGGTGACAGTGAACTCCTGACGCGTGAGATGAGTATGCTGCTCAGAATGACTATCAGCTATCACGATTACAAAGAAGATTTTTATCATGCATTTCTGGCAGGAATCTTTGCCGGGGCGGGTTATATGGTGGAATCTAACCGGGAACACGGTGAGGGCCGGAGCGATGTGATCGTATGTGATCCGGAAAATGGACGAATCGCTGTATTTGAAGCTAAATGTTCTGCCGCACTTGAGAAAATGGGAGATAGCTGTGAGACGGCACTGCGCCAGATTGATGAACGCATGTACGCGAAAGAGTTTGAAGACAGCTATGACCAGGTTCTCTGCTATGGAATCTCTTTTTATAAGAAACGCTGTCTGGTAAAGAAAATGGAATAGTAAAGAAAATGGAATAGTAAAGAAACAGGACAGTCACGAATCATTATCTATAAGACCGCATAATCTGTCATAGACATTCCTTTTGGGAGAATGGATATGAAGCGATTATGCGGTCTCATGCTGTTTTGCGTGGGTTTTGGCATGACCTGGGCGCTTGTGCTGCCGACGACCCTGTTTCTTGTGATCGCGGCGGCGGCACTTATGATCATTGGATATAATTTGTTCTACGGGTGAGAGGGAAGCATTCTGGAATCCTGCGCATTTATATATGGCGGGCTCTGCCGAAGTGATCATAACTGTTTTTGAACATGAAAAAGGGCACCCTCACACGAGGATGCCTTCATTTCATTTCCCTATCTTGTAAAAGGAGGATTAAGCTCTCTCAACGAGACCGGATCTTAAGCAGGAAGTACATACATACATCT
>CAVFLH010000017.1:0-1764 GCA_963622995.1 uncultured Eubacteriales bacterium
TCACCTAAGGACTTGCCACTGGCAACTCCTCACGGATGCTTCGCAACAGTTACGTGCAAAAATCCATTCCAAATCGGCTTCGCCGATGGGATTTTTGCCTTCCAGCCTAAGCTTTCTTACGGTCAGCGCAGCAAGTGCGCAGACCTACTGAAAGTTACTCTAATTCTTCTTCACAAATCGGTAGGTCGGGCTGGAGTTCGTCTCGTCATAGGTATCCAGATACAGTGTGCCTGAAAGTCCTGTGAGCTCCGGCATGATATCGTGAAGCTCCGCGATCTTTCCGTCAAGACTGTCCGAATTTCCAAGCTCCACCGTGATGTCCCCCATCACAAGCTCCGCCTCGTTGTAGCTGTTATAGTTGATCTTGTCCACCTGGATGTCGCTGATATTCAACACCTGGGTCAGGTTTAAGATCTCGCCGAAAATATCCTGATCCGCCACCGGAAGCGGCTGGTGCAGGACGATATGTCCGAACTCGAGACCGGCAATCACCGGAACGCCCGGAAGCTGCTCGGAAGAGCTCTCCACAATGATTCCATCCTTATCGAAGTACATGTAGCTGCTCATGTAGGAAACGCAGCCCACCACGCTCTTCTCAAACACGACGACCTCCACCTTTGTGGGACTCTTGAAATTGATCTTATATTCCTCGATAAACGGAATGGACTTATGCTCCTTAAACCGGTTCTGGTAATAGCAGAACGCTGAATTTCTGGACCACTTGCCGTCAAATAAGAGCGACTCGATCTGCTCCTTCGTATACTGCTTGTTTCCGCTCACTTCCACGTCCTTGATCCGTATCGAAAAGACAAGGACGAGAAGAATGATGAGGATCGCCAGGATCACTCCGATGATGATCCCCGTCTTTCTTCCGCCTCTCCTGTTGTACATTCCAAATCCGCTGCTGCTCCTTCTCCCGAAATGGAAATTGAAGCCGCGTCTTCCAAACCCAAGACCTCTTCTTCTAAATAACATTTTCTCTTCACCTGTTATCTGATCACTTGTTCTCACGTAACATCATTGGGACCCGCGCATCTGCCGCGCTGCCCTTAAGAAAACCCTGGTACGGGGCGAAAAGTCCATCGCCGCCGTCATTACATCTCATCTGTCTCAATATCTGCCCCAAGTTTTCTCAAATCTCTTCCGATATCCTCGTACCCGCGCTCTAAATGTCCCCGGTCCAAGACCATGCTGAGTCCGTCCGCCGCCAGGGCCGCCACTAAAAGCGCCGCCCCGCCGCGAAGATCCGGCGTCTCCGCAATTCCGGGAACAAGCGGATATCTTCCTTTTATTATGGCTGTATCTTTGTGGACCGATACGTCAGCCCCAAAGGCCGCAAGGCGCATCGCCGCCTCAAACCTTGCCTCATACACGGTCTCTTTAAACCGGCTCTCCCCGCTTCCCGCCGCCTCCGCCGCGAGAAACACAGACTGAAGATCCGTCGGAAATCCCGGATACGGTCCAGTGTCGATCTCGATTCCTGCCGGCCGCCGCTCCATCGCCATACAGATCCTGGCTTTCGGTCCAGCCGCCCCTGATATCAGGATCCCGGCTCCCATCTTTCTGAGTGCCTTTAGCGGTTCCACTAAAACCACCGGCTCCACACCGGTGATCTCGATCTTCCCGCCGGCTGCCGCTGCCGCCGCCAGGTATGTCCCCGCGCAGATCCTGTCCCCCGCCGTCACATGGTTCGTTGGAAAGAGCTTTTCCACCCCGTCCACCGTGATGGTCCCGGTGCGCTCCCCGGATATCTCTGCTCCCATG
>CAVFLH010000017.1:1774-15020 GCA_963622995.1 uncultured Eubacteriales bacterium
CTGCATAACTCCGCGATCTCCGGCTCCCTGGCGCAGTTTCGGAGCTTTGTCGTGCCGGATGCCAGAACGGCAGCCATCACCGCGTTCTCCGTCGCCCCGACACTGGGATATGGAAAACGGAATGTTGTTCCACAAAGCTTTTTCGCTTTTGCAATCAGCATTCCGCCATCATCAAGTATCTCTGCTCCCATTGCCCGGAGCACATCCAGGTGAAAATCGATCGGCCTTTTCCCGATCACGCAGCCGCCCGGATACCAGGTCGTCACCTCCCCGGCTCTCGCAAGCAGCGGTCCCAAAAGCAGGCTGGAAGACCGCATCTTCCCCACCGCCTTCTCAGAGATCACCGTCCCCGAAAGGCCAGAGGCGTCGATCTCCAGGACATCGTCCTGAAACATCACCTGACACCCGAGGTCCCTTAAGATCTCCGCCATGAGGAACACATCCGAGATCCTCGGAACATTCCGGATCTCGGTTCTCCCCTCCGCCAAAAGACTCGCCGCCATCATGGGCAGCACCGCATTTTTTGCACCCTGGACTTTTATTTTCCCATGCAGGGGCTTAAGCCCCTGAACTTTAAACACCTGCAAACCGATTCCCCCGCATATGCCGCTATAAAACAGTATATGCAGAAGGATCCACTATGTTACTGCTGTTCCAGCCGGATCCGGTTGGACACGCTTAGTACCATTCCCATCTCGATCATCAAAAACAGCACCGACGTACCTCCGTAACTGATAAACGGAAGCGTGATTCCCGTGTTAGGAATAACGTTCGTAACAACGGCGATGTTCAGGATGACCTGGATTGCAATATGTGCCAGAACACCTGTCACTAACATTGCACCGAAAAGATCCGGCGCGTTTCCGGCGATAACCAGGAATCTGTACAGCATGAACAGGAACATGAAGATCACGGCTACAGCGCCGAAAAGTCCCAGCTCCTCACAGATCACCGCGAAGATCATATCGTTCTGCGGCTCCGGAAGGAAGCTTAACTTCTGGATACTCTGTCCCAGTCCCTTTCCGAGAAGACCGCCGGAGCCGATGGCGTAAAGTCCCTGAAGAACCTGATATCCACCGGACTTCGGGTACGCCTCCGGGTTTTTCCACACCAGGATTCGGCTTAACTGATAGGAATGAAGGATTCCCGCCTTCTCAAGGGCGATGGCTACAGGCGGCGCGAAGACGATGACAATAATTCCAAGTGCCACCGTCGCCACAAACGGCCATTTTCTCTTGCATGCGATAAACATCATGACGAAAGCGATTCCGCAGATAATGATACCGGAACTTAAGTTGTTCATGGTGACGAGGAGTGCCAGAGGTCCGATGAGGACCGCGATCATTCCCCACACACGCCATTCATTGATCTGTTTTCCAAGTCTCGTGATGAGCACCGCAAGAAGCAGGATCACCACGATCTTTACAAGCTCTGCAGGCTGGAAACGCAGGGATCTTGTTCCCAGCCATCTTTTCTTACCGTTGACTGCGATTCCCAGTGGTGTGAATGTTACAAGGATCTCGCAGATATAAGATACCACTACTGCCGGAACAGTAAACTTCGCAAAGAAGTGGTAGTCGATCTTTGAAATGACCAGCATCAGGATGAATCCCACCACAGCGATCTGTCCCTGACGCACCATGTAGTAGGTGGACGGCTGCCCGCTCACCTGGGCATTGTAGGCGCTGGAACTGTAGATCATGATCAGTCCGAATACCGTGAGGAAGATGATGACCACTAAGAGGTCATAGTCGTAAAAACGGCGTGCTTTCTTTTTCCGTCTTCCCTCTTCCTGTCCAGGATCCCCGTACATCTGCTGCTGCCGCAGCATTTCCTGTCTCTGCTGCATCTCACGGCGTTGCTGCATCAGAAGCTGCTCTCTTCGCAGTCCCTCCTGCTGGCGTTTCGCCCGCTCTCTTTCGATCTGCTGGCGCTCCACCTGCTCCCTGGACATCTGCTGTCTCTGCATCTGCTGACGCTGTACCTGCTGTCTCTGTACCGCCTGTCTCTGCGCCTGTGCCCTGCCGCCGGCTTTTCGAACTTTCTTTCGAGCCACGCTAAGCCTCCATTACAGCGCGTTGACGCATTCCTTAAAGATCCGTCCGCGCTCCTCAAAGTTCTTGAACATTCCCCAGCTTGCGCATGCCGGAGAGAGCAGCACATAATCGCCTGCATTCGCGTAGGAAGCGCATACCTGAACGGCCTCCTGCATATCTTCCGCGTACATGATATCGGTGACGCCATGTTTCTTTGCGCACTCGGCGATCTTGTCTCTTGTCTGGCCGATGAGGACGAGATAGCGGACTTTTCCGTCGAAGCTCTCGATCCACTCGTCGTACTCGGAATGCTTGTCATATCCGCCTGCGATTAAGAGTGTCGGTCCCGGCATCGCTTTGATGGCCTGGATCGCTGCATCCGGGTTTGTTCCCTTGGAGTCATTATAATAAGTAACGCCGAAACGCTCTCTTACATACTCGATTCTGTGCTCAACAGCTTTGAACTCTTTGCATGCCTCGCGGATCATATCCATCGGTACGCCTAACTGGATCGCGATGGCAACGGCTGTCATCACGTTCTCGTGGTTGTGTCTTCCGATGATGTTTAACTCGTTGACGTCGAGGACCTTCTCGTTCTTTCCGTCATGACGGTAAACGATGAAATCGCCGTCCATGAAGATGCCCTCGTCGAGCTTCTCCTTGCTGCTGAAGTAGAGGACCTTGCACTTTAAAGTCTTTCCGAACTCTCTGAGAACCGGATCCTCGTAGTTTAATACGCAGGTATCTTCCTCTGTCTGGTTTCTTGTGATTCCCTCTTTGACCTGGATGTAGCACTCCATGGTCTTGTGGCGGTCCAGATGGTCCGGAGTGATATTTGTGATCGCAGACACATTCGGATGGAAGTCCATGATAGTCTCAAGCTGGAAGCTGGAAACCTCTGCAACGGTAACGGACTCGTCTGTCGTCTCAAGGGCATGGGCAGTGTACGGATCACCGATGTTACCCACTACGAATACGCTCTTATAGAACTTTCTCATGATCTCGCCTGTGAGGGCTGTCGTCGTTGTCTTTCCGTTTGTACCAGTGATAGCGGCAAGTTTACCCTTTGAGCAGTGGTAAGCCAGCTCGATCTCACTCCAAATCGGGATCTTCGCCTCGTCGATCACCGCAACAAACGGTGCCTCAAGCGGGATGCCAGGGCTGATGACGCATAACTCCACACCCATAAGGTCTGTTTTTTTCAGTTCACCGAGGACGATAGTTACCTTTGTGCCCTCATCAAATTTTGCTTTCAGCTTCTCTTCGGAAAGCTTTTCATTTCCATCATAAAGAACCACTTCGCCGCCCTGGGCAAGCAGAAGCTTCGCGGCAGAAATACCGCTGGTTCCTGTTCCTGCAACTAATACTTTCTGTGACATGGTTTCTCCTCCTATATACTCGTAATGAATGACCGTTCAGCCTGCTATTTTCCTGCGCATGTCTGAACATTTACCCTAATTATAATCCCATGTAGGCAACCAGGCAAAGGATCGCCGTAACGATTGAAAATACTGCGACAACTCTCGTCTCGGACCATCCGCAGAGCTCAAAGTGATGGTGGATCGGAGCCATCTTGAAGATTCTCTTACCGCCGGTCTTTTTAAAGTATGTGATCTGGATGATGACGGAGAGGACCTCCACCAGGTAAATCAGGCCAACAATGGCAATAAAGATCGGCATCTGCATCATGAATGCGCTGGACGCCACGAAACCGCCGAGGGCCAGGGAACCTGTGTCTCCCATGAACACCTTCGCCGGATATACGTTGAACAGTAAAAATCCTAACAGACTTCCCACAACGGCACCTGTGATCGGGCTGATCCCGCTGTTCTCCCCGATGGCAACCACCGTGAAGAACGTTGCCACAAGGATCGTAACGCTTGTGCAGAGACCGTCAAGGCCATCTGTAAAGTTTACGCCGTTGTCGGTTCCGAGAACGATAAAGAATACCGCCGGAATAAACAGCCAGCCGAGATTCAGATAATATCCATTCTCAAATCCGCCGGTGAACGGGATCAGCATTCCTGTTCCCACTTCCCCGGAAGTCATCAGATAGTAGGTGAAGATTCCAGTGATGATGAACTGACCGATGAGCTTCTGGATCGGGTTTAAACCTTCCGAACGCTTCATGACGATCTTGATATAGTCATCCAGGAAACCGATGATTCCGAATCCCACTGTCACGAAGAGGATCGGGATGATCCGCGGATAGCTCTTAATGTAAAATAAGGATGTGATCACGATTGCCGTGAGGATGATGAGTCCTCCCATCGTCGGGGTTCCCTGTTTCTTTAAATGGCTCTGCGGACCGTCATCCCGGACCTGCTGTCCGAATTTCAGCCGGTGAAGAAATGGAATCACCACCGGGCAGAGCGCTGCGCTGATTGCGAAGGCGATAATGATCGCCAGAATTGTCTCATTTACCATGCTGAACCTCATATTTTCCTGCTGCACCTCATACTTCCTATGTAAATTGACATGCCGTCTTCCGACAGCACCATGAAAGCCAGCTGTCAAAGGTCCAACCGTCCTTGCGTGCAAGCACGCAGTCCGTTTAGCCGTTTGACAACATTTCATAGCGTAAATAGTATACGTCCTTTTTTCCTAATAATCAATCAGAACATTTGGTACACAGACCAAAAGCTCCGAAATTCCTGTATCAATCCGTCTCCGGAACCGACTCGATATTTAGATACGGCAGAATATTCGAAAAAATATCCGCCACCACCGGTGCCGCGATGGTTCCGCCGTAATAGATCCCCACCGGCTCATCGATGGTGATCAGCGCGATGACCTGTGGATCATCGGCGGGCGCGAATCCTAAAAAGGAAGAAATATATTTCTTTAAGCTTCGCGGCAGCTTCTCCGACGTCGCCGTCTTTCCGCCAACCCTATACCCCGGAAGCTTCGCCCGCTTTCCGCTGCCTTCTGCCACTACCTGCTCCAAAATATACCGCATGGTCTCGCTGGTAGCTTCCGACACGACTCCCGTCCGTTCCGGATAGGAAAATGTCTGATAAAACGTCCCATCCGTGCTCTCCACATTCATCGCAAAATGGGGCGTGATCCGCCTGCCCCCGTTTATGATGGAGGACGCCGTTGTGATAAGCTGGATCGGCGTGATCTGAAAAGACTGACCAAAGGAGACCGTGGCGAGCTCCACAAGTCCCATATTTTCCTTCTTGTGCATGATCGTCGCCGCCTCGCCGGGGAGATCGATCCCGGTCTTTCCGAGAAGCCCGAACTGCTGAAAATAATGATAGAAGGAATCCACGCCAAGTCTCGCCCCGACATCGATAAACACCGGGTTGCAGGAGTTCATGGCACCCTGTAAAAATGTCTCCCCGCCATGCCCGCCGACCTTATGGCAGCGGATCTTCCGGTCTTCCACGATCCGGAATCCCGGGCAGGAAAACTTGTCATCCAGATGGACTACTCCCGCCTCCAGCCCCGCCGCTGCGGTGATGATCTTAAATGTGGAACCGGGCTCGTAGGTATCGTTGATGCAGCGATTCCGCCACATCTTATTTCTCGCGTCCTGAAGCTCCGTCCCCGTGAGTCCGCCGCTTTCCACATTCAGTGTAAACGGGTCGTTCAGATCAAATTCCGGGGCATTCACCATAGCGTAGATCTCCCCGTTCTGGGGATTCATGACGATCACGGAGACCGCCTTCGCGCCTTTCTTCTCCATGACCTGATACGCCGCCTGCTCCGCGTATTTCTGGATATTCACATCAAGGCTCACGGTCAGGGTATTTCCGGGCACCGGCTCCACCCGCTCCTCCGCGGCATTCTGAAGTTCCGTGCCCTTCGCGTCGGACAGCGTCAGGATCAGGCCATCCCTGCCCTTTAAGTACTTCTCGTACATGACCTCCAGGCCGATGATCCCCTGATTGTCCGCCCCGGTGAATCCCAGTACCTTTGAGGCGAGACTCCCGTAGGGATAATATCTCTTATAGTCCTCGTCGACTTTCACACCGGCGAGCCCGAGATTCATGATCTCATCCCCCACCGACTTCTCCACATTCGTCCGGATGATCTCCCTGGAAGACCACTTTTCCACCTTTTTCCGGACTTCCGCCTCCGGGAGCTCCAGGATCCGCACCAGTTCCCGGATCACCTTCTCCGGTTCCGTCACCTGGTTGTGGATCACGGACACGGTGCAGACTGTCCGGTTCGCAGCGATCACGGTGCCGTTCCGGTCCACGATCTCGCCCCTGGCGGCCTTGATGGTCCGCTCCCTCTCGTGGAGCTCATCCGCCATCCTGCTGTAGTGGTCCGATCTCGCGATCATCAGGAATCCCAGCTGAGCGCACAGCCCTGTCATCAGAAGAGCCGAGATCAGAAATACAATAAAAAGCTTCTTTCTGTGATGTGTCAGAAATTCCGCCATGCCAAAACCTTCATCTTAAAAGTCTTGGTAATTAATATACGGGACTTCCCGTTTCCTCATGCACGGAAAGCCACGAAAATCAGTAACTATCCGGCATTTTCACCGGTAAAACCTGCCGATGGCATTTTCTTTCCGATGCCGCCAGCTATCACATAGCAAGGAAACCAGCCAGTGCTCTCTTCGCCCCGGCCATTCTCTCCTCAAACTGCGGATAGAACTCCTCTTCCTTATTATAAGGGATCAGATAAAACTGCTTGATGAGATAAAGACTCACGGTCTTCGCCGCCTGCCCGGATGTATCTTTTCCTATCACCCGCTCCAGATCCTTTAAAAAGTAATGCCAGGTACAGACAAACTCATCATACCGCTTCGGCTCCGGCATATCGATCCACTTCTTAACCTTTACCTTGGCCCTGGTCTCCTTCGCGCACTCGTAGACCTGCAAAAAGTACTTAAAACTGCCGTCCTCATAAATTCTTCCAAGCGGGAACAGTCTACAGATCCCCGGCCGGTACGCATGGATCGTGCAGCGTCCATTCTGGTCTAAAAAGGAACAGGCCTCTTCCTCCCCCGCCATCTTGAGGTTCGGGAGAATGATCCCATCCACCACATTCAGTTCCAGAGGTCCCGCGAGAAGTGCCTCAAAGGTCTTCCCTGTCCCCGCCGTCATGCGGTACGCGTCAAAAGGATCGAGAACCACTGATGTTCCCATCCCGGTACAGCAGGCGTGGCAGCCCTCGCACCCGGCGCAGTCCGCCTTCACCATATCATCCAGGCCATAGAGTTTTCCGTCGGAAACCTCCGCCATATCCATCTCTCTGTTCATGATCGTCTCCTATTATTTCCCATATAGTAACTGTTCCGCAGCCTCACCTACAGAACCTGCTGCCAGCAGCTTCTTTCTGAATGCGCCGCAGCAGTTACCCTATATACTAATTTGTGCAGGAAAACGCCTATGCAAGCAAGCTTGCAGCACATTTTTCTGCACAAATATAAATCACCGCATGGCTCAACCGTCAGCGCATTACTGTGCGGCCTGCGTTGTCTCCTCTGCTCCATTTTCCATGGTTTCAGTCTCCTGGACCGATTCCATGCTCTGGGCTTCGCCCGCACTCTCCGCCGCGGATTCCGATCCGTCGGACGGCATATCGTCCGGAAGTCCAAGACCGTCATCGTACGGAATCACTTCTTCCTCCGGCGCAGCCTCCGTCTGGATCACATTTCCTTCCGCATCCGTCGGTGCCTCAGTCTCTGCCTCGGTCTCTCCGGTTCCAGGCTCCAGTCCGCCCTCGTTGTTGTTCGTGATTCCCTCACTCTGATCCGCAAGACCTTCATCCTCCGTCGTCGTATCCGTATCCGGGAATACATTTAAGTATGGAAGCGCTTCCGCCATGATCTTCTGGAAGACCTCTGTGGCGAATGTACTGTGCGCCTGCTCTTTGCCCGGAAGATTCGGGGTATCGATGACCACGTAGACGAGAAGCTGCGGGTCATCCGCCGGTGCGAAACCGCAAAAGGATACGAGATAGTTGTGGGCGGAACGCGGAAGCTTCTCCGCCGTTCCTGTCTTTCCGCCGACCTTATATCCGGCAACTCGTCCCGCCTTACCGGTTCCTTCGTCATCATCGACCGTCATAAACAGGGCGTGTCTGATAAAGTCGCTGGTGGATTGGGAGACTGTCTCCCGCACCAGATTCGGCTCGATTTTCTTCACAACAGAACCCTGATCATTTAAGATCTGTTTTACCACATGGGGTTCATAGTAGGAACCGCCGTTGATGACAGACGCGAATGCCGCCGCCATCTGGATCATTGTGCTGTTATAGCTCTGTCCGAAGGAGTTTACCGCAAGGTCCGTCGGGCCCATATTGTCCGCATTGTAGATCAGACCATATGCCTCACCCGGAAGGTCAATTCCGGTCTTCTGACCCATGCCGAACAATTTCTGATATTTTGCAAACCTCTGTACTCCGAGCTTCGCCGCGATCTGCATCATGGCATCGTTGCAGGATTTCATCAAGGACTGCTCCAGAGTCAGGATTCCATGTCCATAGATATTGGAGCACTTGATCCGGTAGCCGCCCACGTCCTGTCCGCCGTCGCAGAGGAACGTGTCGTTCTGACTGATCACGCCTTCCTCGAGTCCCGCCGCAACCGTCATCGGCTTCGCCGGAGAACCTGGCTCGTAGGTATCATTTACGCAGAAGTTTCTCCACATCTGATTCCAGGCATCCATTCTGCCCTCATCCGTCATGGCCGCGATCTCCTCCTGGGAGTAGGCGTAGCTTAAATCTCTCGGATTGTTCAGGTCAAATCTACGGTTGGAGGACATTGCGAGGATCTCGCCGTTTCTCGGATCCATGGCGATGACCGCCGCCGTCTTGCTTCCGATCCCACTCATCCACTCGTCGATGTATTTTTCCACGATTCTCTGGATATTCACATCGATGGTGGAGACGATGGTATTTCCATTCTCAGCGGATTTGATGACCTTCTCCATGTTGGACTCGTCATCCAGATATCCGTACTCTCTTCCGTTCGTTCCGGTGAGCTGGTCATTGTAATACTGCTCAATTCCGCCGCTTCCCTGTTTTCCGTTGTCGTAGGAGAATCCCACCACGTTGCAGGCCAGGGTGTTGTACGGATAAAATCTCCGGTACTCATCCTCAAACCATACGCCCTTGATCTTCTTTCCGCTGTCTTCCTTTGACTTCGCATAGGCGTCATTCAGTTCTTTCTTTTTTGCCTCAAATTCTTCTTTCTTATCCGCGGAGATCTGTTTCTCGTAGGGCACATAGTAGGAATTTTCGTTGGCGGAGATCGTTGCCAGGAGGTCCGCCCGGTCGTATCCGAACACCTCGCAGAGGGCGGACACCGTCGGCTCCAGGTAGTTATCCTTATCCTGGTTGATCTGGTTCGGGTCCAGGATCAGGTTGTAGACCTTCTCACTGGTGGCCAGATATGTTCCATTCCTGTCCACGATATCGCCGCGGCGGTACGGGATCGTCCGGCTGTCGTAGGAGGAATGCTGGTTCAATACGATCTGGGTGTAGTCTTCGTTTTTATCCTTGATCATCCGGTATAAAACAACGACAAGACCAAACAAAGCCAGCGTCGTTACGAGAACCGTAACCGCCAGCTTTTCTTTCATACTCATGGTAAAAACTCTTTTATTATTACCGTTCCGGGATGTCTTCATACTGTCTTACATACTCGCTTTCCGTCTTATTGTATAAGCGGACCTGGTCCTTATTGGCATAAACCATTCCCAGTTCCTCAGTCGCTACCTTATACACATAATCCAGGTCCACCGACGTGTTGATTCTTGTGAGAAGGGCGTCGTTGTCCCCTTTCAGCTTTTCAATACTCTCTTCCAGACTCTCGATGTGATTCAGTCTCGCTGTGACGGAAGACTGGAGTTTTAAATAGCTCACACAGATATACAGTGTGCAGATCACTGCCACTGTTAGTAATAATACGGAAAAAAGATTCATCTGAAGTGCTTTTTCCTGATTTCTCCGAACTGTAACGGTATGGGATACATTTCGCTTCTGCTGATGTCTTCTCTCCCGCTCCTCGTACTGCGGAGCACGCTCAACTTTGCGGACGGTATTTCCCTCTACATATTCTTCTGTCTGCGGGGCTCTTCTCCGTCTCCTTGCTGCCATACCATCACTTCCTTTCTAAATATATCTGTAACAGTCCATTCTCTCTGCTCATGTCTCCCGCTATCGGCTTTGGAAACATGCAGCTCTGCTGGACAACCGTAAACTTTCTACTTTTTCTGTACTTGTTATATCCCTCAGCTTTTCTCAAATACGCGAAGCTTCGAACTCTTTGATCTTCTGTTCTCTTCCAGTTCTTCCTCCGACGGGACGATCGGTTTTCTCGTCACGACGCGGCCTTTGCTCTTTCTTCCGCATACGCATACCGGGAAATCCGGTGGGCAGATACACGGGTTTTCATTCGTGCGGAATCTCGTCTTTACGATCCGATCCTCCAGGGAGTGGAACGTAATGATCGACAGGCGTCCGCTCGGATTTAAAAGGTCGATCATCGTGTCGATGGAGTCATTCAATACGTCAAGCTCATGGTTCAACTCGATCCGGATTGCCTGGAACGTCCGCTTTGCTGGATGTCCGCCCTCGGCACGGATCTTTGCCGGGATCGCGCCGCGGATGATCTCCGCAAGCTGCAGTGTCGTCTCGATCGGATGGATCTCCCTCTCTCTGACGATGTGCTTTGCGATATTCTTTGCAAAACGATCCTCACCGTAATCACGGATAATTTTATACAGCTCCATCTCACTGTAGCCATTTACGATATCCGCCGCGGTCTTATCGTTTCTCTGGTCCATTCTCATATCCAGCGGGGCATCTTCTCTATAAGAGAATCCACGGTCCGCCGTATCTAACTGGTAGGAAGACACGCCAAGATCCAGGTAGATGCCGTCCACCTTCTCGATACCAAGGTTAAAGAGCACTTCCCGGATATTCTTGTAGTTGCTTCGTACGATCGTTACTTTATCTTTAAATGGGAGAAGGCGTTCCGTCGCCGCCGCGATCGCGTCCGCGTCCTGGTCGATTCCGATCAGGCGGCCGTTCTCGCCGAGTCTCCGTGATACTTCGTATGCATGTCCGCCGCCGCCTAAGGTTCCATCCACGTAAATTCCGTCGGGTTTTACGTTCAGGCTGTCGACGGTCTCCATCAGCAGAACTGATTTGTGTTCAAAAATCATATGCCAAGACCTTCCATATTTTCTGCAATTTCTTCCATGTCATCGTAGACATTCTTCTCGTTCCATACCGCCTTGTTCCAGATCTCGATCCGGCTTCCGACACCGACTAAAACGACATCTTTTTCCAGCTTCGCGAATTCTCTTAAAACAGAGGGGATCAGGATTCTTCCCTGCCTGTCCACCTCGCAGGCGCAGGCACCAGCCAGGAAAAATCTCGAAAACTTTCTGGCGTTGGCATTCGTAAGAGGAAGTGCGTGGAGCTTCTCCTCAAAGGATTTCCACTCGGAATTTTCGTACACGAAGAGACACCCATCCAATCCCTTTGTAACAACGAACTCATCGCCCAGCTGCTCACGGAATTTGGAAGGGACAATCAGACGACCTTTTGCATCGATTGTATGACTGTACTCTCCAATGAACATTACTCACTCCTGTGATCATGTGGCCCATAGCGATCCACCGATCCACCATTTTAAACCACTTTTATCCACTTTCCACCACTTCTAATGTAATCTTAGTACATTTAGATTAAAATAGCAAGGAATTTTTCACTTTTTCATGTACAAAACAAGGTGCCATTTTATGGGAATCTATATCCAACATGTTGATAACTTTTTCGTACCCAGATATTACCTTATAATTTATCCACTGTTTTCAGAACCTTTCTCTGTGCACATTCCAATTTTTTATCTCACTTGTTATTAACTCCCACAGGGTCCACCGCCGTAGATCTTTTTCAAATGTATTTCAGCACAAAAAAAGCCGCCTTTTCAGGCAGCTTTTCGCGTTTTATCTGGAGTATATTCGATTTTTATGTACTGCGGATCCCTTAATATCCCGCGTCCATATACTGTTCGATCAGCCGGTCAAGTTCCACACTGTACCGGTAGATCAGATCATAGGATTCTTTCCCATCGATACTTCCGTTCAGTCGTCTTCTCGCTTCCTCGATCCGATTTACCAGCTCTTCCCTGCTCTCCATATCAGTTTGCTTCCTTTCCCTGGACGAAAGCCTTTCTCCTGTTGTAAATAAGGATCACAAGAGATACGGTCGCCAGCACAACAGACAACGCCTGGGATACCGCGATCTGGGTACCCGGTATCAGGAGAGAATCCGTTCTCAGGCCTTCGATCCATGTTCTTCCGATTCCATATCCGGCGAGATAGATGCAAAGCATTTCCCCTGTGAACGTTTTCCGTTTGCGGAACCAGAGCATGAACATCAGGAGACCGAAGTTCCAGAGTGACTCGTAGAGGAACGTCGGGTGGACCTGGATATACTCGATTCCATTGTCAATGATCAGATGGTCGAGGAGGTTCTGTGAGATCATGCTCTCATTCACGATGCTGCGTCTGATCCGCATGGCAAACAGGCAGTCTGTGTAGCGGCCGAAAGCCTCGCAGTTGATAAAGTTGCCCCATCGTCCGATCATCTGTCCGGTTACAAGTCCAAGGCACGCGCTGTCTGCCATGGACAAAAAGGAAAGGTGGCGTTTCTTTGTAAAGACAAGCAGCGTCAGGATCCCGGCGATCACTCCGCCGTAGATCGCAAGTCCGCCTTTCCTTAAGTTCACGATCTCCATCAGATGGTCCTTATAGTAGGCCCACTGGAAGAAAACATAGTAGATCCGCGCTCCGATAATGGAAAAGATAATTCCGTAAAGCGCGAAATCAAGGTAAATATCCGGGTCCTGTCCCCTGCGCTTCGCGTCGGACTGGGCGACACAGAGTCCCAAGATCATGCCGATTCCGATGATCAGTCCGTAGTACGCAAAGGATATTCCTCCGATTGAAAAGCTCTTCACCATGTGGGGGATCGAGATCCTCAGGTGAACAAAGCTTACATCTGCTCCTGACATTGATTCTGTTCTCCTTTTTTCTTTGGTGAGTTTTATTTTACTCCGAAAAGTGGCAAAAAGCAAACAGATTCGCTTGACAGTCCTCGTGTTTATTCGACAGAAATCTGTAAGATCGTTCTTTGGATGTCTGTTTCAGGTTTTTTCCTTCATTTCTTCGCCAAATTATTTTTACGTTATGAAATTTTCATACTTTTGGGTCTTTTCATTGACATTAATTTTA
>CAVFLH010000017.1:15125-24952 GCA_963622995.1 uncultured Eubacteriales bacterium
GAATTACCTAATTTAAAAAAGAATATGATTCTTCGCATTCACACGCCGGACACAACTTCTATCTTCGTGTGAATGCAGCATGATTGACAACCAGTGTCTTTCATGTCATAAAGTCGCCGTTTCCGCCTTCCCGCGGAAACACTTTCGCGGTCCTGCATTTATTTTACCCATCACCAGGAGGAACCATCCATGGATATTCAGATCTTTCTAGATGAATTAAAAAAATATGAAGACTCAATGCTCACAACACGCCGCGATCTCCACAAACACGCGGAGACCGGCTGGCAGGAATACCGCACCACCGCTCTTTTAATTTAAGAAGTTAAAAGAACACGGGATCCCCGTAAAATATGGAAAAGAGATCATCAACAAGGATTATCTCTGGGCTTATCCGTCCGAAGCAGTCCGGAAAAATGCCATCGACCGCGCACTGAGTGAGGGAGCTGACCCGGAGATTATAAAGGAGATGGACGGTTTCACCGGTCTCTGCGCTGTGATCGAGACCGGAAAACCTGGTCCGGTCCTGGCGCTCCGCTTTGATATCGACTGCAACGATGTCACCGAGAGCACCGACGCGGACCGCCCGCCGGTAAAAGGCGGATTCTGCTCGATCCACGACGGATGCATGCACGCCTGCGGCCATGACGGACACGCATCTCTCGGACTTCACACCTGTATCGCGATGAATGAGATCAAGGATGAGCTTTCCGGAACCATCAAGGTCATCTTCCAGCCGGCAGAGGAAGGCGTCCGGGGCGCACAGTCCATCGATGTTTTTACATATTCCATGGCTTTTTTATTTCTTATTTGATCGGATCTACTCGGAAATTATACGTTGAATCTGAACAGAACGACATCTCCGTCCTTCATCACGTAGTCCTTACCTTCCATGCGGACAAGACCTTTTTCCTTCGCTCCGTTGTAGGAACCGCAGTCTAAGAGGTCCTTGTAGTTTACGACCTCAGCCTTGATGAATCCGCGCTCGAAATCGGAGTGGATCTTTCCTGCTGCCTGCGGAGCTTTTGTGCCGACCTTGATGGTCCATGCACGGGTCTCCTTCTCGCCTGCTGTCAGGTAGCTGATGAGACCGAGGAGACGGTAGCTTGCCGCGATCAGCTTGTCAAGTCCGGACTCCTTTAATCCAAGGTCATCTAAGAACATCTTCTTCTCATCGTCGTCTAATTCGGAGATCTCCTCCTCGATCTGCGCGCACACAACGAATACCTCGCTGTCGTTCTCGGAAGCGAACTTGCGGACAGCCTGTACATGCGGGTTGGAAGCGCCGTCATCGACAAGATCATCCTCGCCTACGTTTGCGGCGAAGATCACCGGTTTCCATGTAAGGAGATCTAAGGAAGCAACGAATGCCTGCTCCTCCTCATCCTCGCACTCGAAGCTCTTTGCGAGGTTGCCGTTCTCAAGGTGTTCCTTCACAGCCTTTAAGATGTTTAATTCCTTCGCAAGTGCCTTGTTGGAAGCTGCGCCCTTGCCCATCTTCGCGATACGGCGGTCGATGACCTCGATATCGGAGAAGATCAGCTCTAAGTTGATGGTCTCGATGTCGCGGAGCGGATCAACGCTTCCGTCTACATGGATCACGTTCGGGTCCTCGAAGCAACGGACAACATGAACAATGGCATCTACCTCACGGATATTTGCGAGGAACTGGTTTCCAAGTCCTTCACCTTTGGATGCGCCCTTTACGAGACCTGCGATATCTACGAACTCGATCACAGCCGGTGTGATCTTCTCGGAGTTGTAAAGATCAGATAAGAGCTTTAAACGGAAATCCGGTACCGGAACAACGCCCACGTTCGGATCGATGGTACAGAACGGATAGTTTGCGGATTCAGCGCCCGCCTTTGTTAAAGAGTTGAATAATGTACTTTTACCTACGTTCGGCAGGCCGACAATGCCAAGTTTCATGGTAATTTTCCTTTCTAAACCTTTATGCGCGAAAATATTCGACGGTCTGGAACTGTTCAGCAGGCCGGCGCAGTCTTCTGCGTGGATCTGCTGGACAGTTCCGCTGGTTTTTGCGTAATTTAATGTGGTTTCATACGACCACAAGTGTATTTAGCATAGCACAAAACATGCGGAAAAGGAAGGGAATTTCCGCAAAAAAGGAGCCAAAAAGAGATCATCCGCTCAATTTTTGTGACCGGATGTGTCTTTCTGGCTCCCTGACTCTTAGTCGTCTAAGTCTTCCTCGCTTACGATCTCATCATACTCTGCTGTATCAAGGAACTCGTCGAATGCGTCCGCAACGATCTCGTACTCCTCGTCGCTCTCGATATTCTGGATATCCGGGTTGCCCTCTGCGTCCTCGGTGTAGCGGTATAAGTAAACCTCTCCGTCCTCAGCCTCATTGCCGTCTAACGGGAGAAGCGCAATATATTCCTTATCAGCCGCCTCGAAGATCGTAAGAACCACGCACTCTAAATCTGTTCCGTCGTCCAGTGTCAGAGTGACGGTCATCTCCTCGTCGTTTGCTGCGTCCTGGTTCATATTTTTGTCCTTTGCCATAACCTTAATTTTCCTCTCATTTCCGGCAATGTGCCGTTGATTGACAGCCGCTCTTATCTGCCGCGCCTGCCGTTTTTTATAGAATACCAGTAAACATCTATAAAATCAATAGAAAGAATTGGCGAAATCAATATTCGGCTCCGCGTCTTGCCATAATTCCTTTATCAAACGGATGCTTTCTCTTGCAGATCTCGGACACATAGTCTGCCACCTCGACCAGCGCCTCCGATGGATTCCGCCCCGTAAAGACGACCTCCAGTCCGTCCGGCTCTCCTTTTTTCGGCCGATTTTCCAGAAAATCCAGGACATCCTTTTCCGGGATCATCCCGTAATTCACCGCCGCCATGATCTCGTCAAAGATCACGAGGTCCGCAGTTTTCGCCAGCTCCGCCGCCTCCAAAAACAGGTCCCTATTGTAATCCGCGCACTCCTTTTTCGTCTCCTCATCCATAGACCGGACAAAGCCGAAGGTCTTTCGGCATGGGATCAATGTAACTTCAGGAAGTCTCTTTAATATCTCCACCTCCCCGGAGTCATCCGTCTTTAAAAATCTCGCAATCACCACGCGTCTCCCGCAGCCCGCAGCCCGCACCGCAAGCCCGATTGCCGCGCTGGTCTTTCCTTTTCCGTCACCACAGTAAATATGGACAAGTCCCATATGTCTCCTCCATTCTTCATGCATTCGCAGCCGAAAACAGCGTTCTCTGCTATGTCGCCCTTCCAGCGGTCCAGACCGCAAAGCTACGGTCACGGACACTCCAGATCCTCTCTAAATTCTTTATAACTCTGCTTCTTCGATAAACCTGGAGACATCCGTCTTTCTGTGATACCGTTCCCGCACCGCCGCCACATGGAGCCGGTCCTTCGCACGGGTCAGGGCCACATAGAACAGCCTTCGCTCCTCCTCGATGTCCGCCGAGAGTCCCGCCTTGTGGTGCGGAACGATCCCCTCATTCACATCCACCACAAACACCACCGGATATTCCAATCCCTTGGCGCTGTGCATCGTTGACAGTGTCACCCGGTCTTTCGCTTCCTCGGTCTCCTCGAGACTCTGCTTCTTTAACTCTTCCTCGTACCGCGCCGCATGTTCCTTCCATGCCTCGAAGGTCTCAAACTCCGCCGCGCTCTCCGCCAGCTTATCCGCCGTCTCGAAGAGTTCCTCCGGCTTCATCCGCCGAAACTCCGCGTAGGACCTGAGATAATCGTCATACCCGATGACCTTGCGGATATAGTTCACTGCCGCCACCGGTTTCAGTCTCGACATAGCTCTGAGATCCGCCTCCAGATCACAGATTCTGTCCTCCATCCAGTCCCTGTCCTGATAAAAGGACTTTAACCGGTCGAAGGACACCGTCGGCGTATCGAAAGCGTCCCTGCTGAAATACCGGTTCGGGCGGTTCATGATCCGGTAGAAATCCGACCGTTTTCTGCTGCCCGCCGCGATCTCCATGTAAGCGAAGAGATCCTTCGCGATCCAGTGGCTGTAGAGGTTCGGGATCACATCCCGGAGCTTAAAGGGAATATTGTATCCCATGAGCCGCTCCGCCATGAGCCCGGAGTTCGCCCCGGTGCGGAACAGCACCGCGATCTCGTTCCACGCATACCCTGCGTCATGGTACGCCCGGATACTCTGGGCCACGGTATCCATCTCATGCCCCGGATTGTCGAAGACCCTGAAGTCCACCGGCCGCCCGGATCCCCGAAACGGCTCCAGTTTCTTCTCAAAACGGACCTTATTGTGTCCAATGAGCTTCAGGGAAGTCTCCACAATCTCCTTTGTGGACCGGTAGTTTGTTCCGAGAAGAACCCTCTTCGTCCCCGGAAAATTCTTCTCAAATCCCAGCATGATCTCCGGCTTCGCCCCGCGGAACCGGTAGATAGACTGGTCATCATCTCCCACGATAAAGAGGTTATTTTCCGGCAATGCCAGCATCCGCACCACCTGGTACTGTAAAAGGTTGATGTCCTGGAACTCATCCACGAGGATGTACCGGAACTTCTTCTGCCAGGCGGCTAAAATATCCTTCCGCTCCGTAAACAGCTCATGGCACATGACGAGCATATCGTCAAAGTCGATCTTTCCCGTCTGCTTTAGCATCTCATCGTAACCGTCATAGAGCTTCTTGAACCACTCTTCCGGGCAGTTCTGGGAGTAGTAATATTTTAAGTCTAGGCGCTCGCCCTTCACATAGCTGATCTCATTGATGATGGAGGAGATAAACTCCGCCTCATCCTCCACCTCCATCTCGGATTCATCGAGAAACTTCTTAAAATACTGGCGTTTTTCCTCCCCGCTGATCACGTTTCCAGCCGGGAAGCGGTACGCCCACTTTAAGATGTGGTAAAAGACGGAATGGAAGGTTCCGAAGCTTACGCGGGTCCCTGCGGCTTCCAGAGAAATTCTTCCATCCCGCTTCGCATTCTGTCCAGCACTCCGCAGACCGTCTCCAGGACCAGTCAGTTTCCGCTTCGCGTCTTCCTCCCGTGCCAGCTTAAGAAACCGCTCCTTCATCTCCGCGGCCGCCGCTTTCGTGAACGTAATGACAAGAATGCCGGAGGGGTCAACGCCCGCCTCCAGCAGTCTCTTGATTCTGTGTGTAATTACTGTCGTTTTTCCGGACCCCGGACCCGCGAGGACCATCATCGGTCCGTCCCGGTGTTCCAGGGCCGTCATCTGTGCTTTATTAAAATCCATATTTATCCATTCCGGTCAGGTTTTGTCTCTGCCGGTCCGCTGCACGATCATATTGCAGTTTCTAAATTACTCAGCAGCCTCCAACAGCTCGATTCCCTTCTTGATACGAGCCAGGGACTCCTCTTTTCCGATGATCTCCATGATCTCGGTAGCGCCTGCCGGTGTCATCTGCTTTCCGGATACCGCTGTACGGATCGGCCACATAACGAAACCAGTCTTTACGCCCTTGTCGGCAACATACTTGGACAGAGCCGCAAACAGTGCGTCGTTGCTGTAGTCCTCCTGTGCCTCGAGGATCGGAAGAACCTCCTTTAATGTCTCTAAGGAGTTCTCCTTTGTTGTCTTCATCTTCTTATGAACATACATATCCGCGCTGTACTCCGGCATCTCCTCGAAGAAGTCCACCTGATCCGCGATATCGCACAGGGTCTCGATTCTTGTCTTCACCATTCCGGCGATCTTCTTTAAGTCTAACGGCTTCTTGATCACAGCCTCAAGGTACGGTTTTGCAAGCTCGAAGAACTTCTCATCGTCCATCTTCTTGATGTATTCGCCGTTCATCCAGCGGAGCTTTGTCATATCAAAGACAGCCGGGGACTTGCTCATATTATGGTAGTCGAAGGCTTTTACAAGCTCCTCAAGAGTAAAGAACTCCTGGTTGTCTGTCGGAGACCATCCTAAGAGGGCAACGAAGTTTACGATCGCCTCTGTTAAGAAGCCCTGCTCGAGAAGATCCTCGAAGGAGGAATGTCCGCTTCTCTTACTTAATTTCTTATGCTCCTCGTTTGTGATCGTTGGGCAGTGTACGTATACCGGAACTTTCCAGCCGAATGCGTCGTAGAGACGGTTGTACTTCGGGGAGGAAGACAGGTACTCGTTTCCGCGGACAACGTGTGTGATCTTCATCAGATGGTCATCCACAACGTTCGCGAAGTTGTAGGTCGGGTATCCGTCGGATTTGATGAGAACCATATCGTCGAGCTCAGAGTTCTCTACTGTGATATCTCCGTAGATCTCGTCGTGGAATGTTGTGGTTCCCTCTTTCGGGTTGTTCTGACGGATAACGAACGGCTTTCCAGCCTTTAAGTTCGCCTCTACCTCTTCTTTGGAAAGATGCAGGCAGTGCTTATCGTAAACCATGATCTCCTCACCGTTTACAGTCTTCTTTAATGTGTTTAAACGCTCCTGAGTACAGAAGCAGTAATATGCCTCGCCTTTTTCTACAAGCTTCTTTGCGTATTCCATGTAGATTCCGGCTTTCTGGCGCTCACTCTGGACATACGGACCATAGCCGCCGTCCTTATCCGGACCTTCGTCATGGATCAGACCGGTCTTTGCCAGTGTGCGGTAGATGATTCCCTCAGCGCCCTCAACGTGACGCTCCTGGTCTGTATCCTCAATACGGAGAATGAAATCTCCGCCCTCATGCTTTGCAATCAGGTATGTGTAAAGAGCTGTCCTTAAATTACCTACATGCATCCGGCCGGTCGGGCTCGGCGCAAATCTTGTTCTGATTTTTTCCATAATCCATATCTCCTGTTGATAAATATTTATCTGCGGAAATTATCGCAGACAGACATTCTTTTTTATTTCTGCCGCTATCACATTTTTCTGTCGAAATCGGCAGATATGCAAACCTGCTGAACAGTTCCTCACGAGTTTTCCGGTCTATGCCAGAATATAAATTCCTCTCTTCCAGTCATTCAGCAGTCTGTTTTCATTTCTATCTTTATACTGTCATATCCAGTAAACGGCATGCAAGATTAAAATACACCATCAGACTCACCGCATCCACGATCGTCGTGATCATCGGTGACGCCATGATCGCCGGGTCAAGCTTTAAGACCTTTGCCCCGATCGGTCATCAGGCGGATAAAGTTTACCACCGCCAGGACAAATCCAACGATCATTCCGACCCGGACTTCCTTCCAAACGACCTTCAGGATATCCGAAGGTTCCACATCACCGATGGCCATACCACGGATGATCATGGTACTGCTCTGGCTTCCGGAATTTTCCGCCGGTATCCATAAGCATCGGGATAAAGCTCACGAGAAGTGGGATCGCCGCCATCTTCTCGAAGTCCTCGGTGGCCTCCTCTTCCATGACTTCCATGACATCGTCGACGGTGATGATTCCCACAAGGCGGTCCTCACTGTCAACAACCGGCATGGAGAGCAGACCGTACTTATTCATCGTGTCCGCCACCAGCTCCTGGTCATCGGTCGTCTGGGCTTTGATAACGTGGGTGTCCATAATATCGCCCACCAGACGCTCATAGGGCTGAAGGAGAAGATCCTTCACCGTCACAACACCGTCCAGCATTCGTTTTTCGTCCATCACATAGCAGGTGTAGATCGTCTCGGAATCCACCGCGTGATGACGGATATAGGCGAGACACTGTTCCACCGTCATATTTCTCTTTAGTCCGATGTACTCAGCCGTCATAATACTTCCGGCTGTATTTTCCGGATAGTTTAAGAACTGGTTGATCAGCTTTCTCGTCTCCGGCTTCGTGTTCTGAAGGACACGGCGGACCACCGTTGCTGGGAGTTCCTCCACCAGGTCTACGGCATCATCCACGTAAAGTTCTTCCACGATCTCGGAAAGCTCTTTATCAGTGATGCTGTTGATAATGTGGCTCTGCTTGTCCACCGGAAGTTCGGCAAACACCTCAGTCGCCAGCGCCTTCGTCAGCATCCGGAACACGATGATCGTGCGCTCGGAATCCAGTTCTTCGATGAACGACGCGATATCCACCTCGTTCAGTTCCACAAGTTCTTCCTTCAACAGGCGGTATTTTTTCTCCTTCGCCAGTTCCAGAAGATGCGCCATGTCAAATGTCTCATTTCCATCATTCGGCATTTTCTTTTCCCCCATAATCAGTTTTTTCGCTCAGCATTCTGCCGATCTTTTCACGCGATTATGGAAGCAAAAACACCTGCAGCCGCCGCATTCCCCCTGCGCCGGTTCACAAGCTCCTGTACAGTTAAATTCGGCAATACACATAACAGATCGTCCCCGTCATGCCTATTGCCACCGGTTCAGGGTGTGCGTCTGCTTCCATCGTATGACTTCGACCTTCCATTATGTATTCACTTCCTTTCTCTGTGCTTTCCATTATAAGAAAATTTTACCCAATTGGCAACCAGTTACGCAATTTTTCGTGAAGAATATGAAAAAAGCCAGCTGGATGGCAGCTGGCGACGTTTACAATTGCAGTGTTACTAGTTACGCGTATTTTACAGTGTTTTATGATTCAAAAAACCCAGGAAACATGCGGTTTCCTGGGTCCATAATATTGCATAAATTACGCTCTGGAAAGGTACTCACCAGTACGTGTATCGATCTTAACGCGGTCACCCTGATTAACGAATAACGGAACGTTGATCTGAGCACCTGTCTCAAGAGTAGCCGGCTTTGTTGCGCCTGTAGCTGTATCGCCCTTGAAGCCCGGCTCTGTATCTGTAACTTCGAGTTCTACGAATAACGGAGCCTCAACAGAGAATACCTTGCCGTTGTAGGAGCAGACTTTAACTGTCTCGTTCTCTTTAACGAACTTTAATGCATCGCCTACAACATCTGTTGCTAATGCGATCTGCTCGTATGTGTTAACGTCCATGAAGTTGTAAAGGTCGCCGTCTGCATACAGATACTGCATATCTACGCGGTCGATTCTTGCTGACGGGAATTTCTCGGTCGGACGGAATGTTCTCTCAACTACACCGCCGTTGATAACGTTTTTTAATTTTGTTCTAACGAAAGCAGCACCTTTACCCGGTTTTACGTGCTGGAACTCTAAGATCTGAACAACCTGTCCATCGATTTCAAGTGTAACGCCATTTCTGAAATCACCTGCTGATACCATAAATGATAATCCTCCTTAAAACTGTTTCCAATTATTTCATTTCAATTTTCACGCTTATCGCTGATTCTATCCTATTCTATACTATTCTCCAACGGTTTTCAACTATTTTTTGCAAAAATCCCCGGCTGTCTGCCCCATTTTTTTCAATCGTTTCCTGTAAAACATGAGAACCACCGCCTCGAGATACCGTTTCAGGACGATCTGGATCTCCTCCTTCGGGTTGATGGGCTTTACAAGGATCGAGTAGAGGCCTGTCCGGTTTGCGCCCCAGACATCCGTAAACAGCTGGTCACCAACAAAAAATGTGGTGTCCCGGTCCGTTTTCATCCGCTCCATGGCCCGCTCGTAACCTTTTCTCGATGGTTTTCCTCCCTTAAAGATATAGGGACTTCCCACCTTGTCCGCAAAGGGCGATACCCGCGGCTCCTTATTATTGGAAAGGATACAGGTGGAAAAACCGATGGTGCGGAGCCGTTCAAAGAGCTCGATCGCCCGCTTGTCCGCCGGTGCCCCGTGGGGAACCAGGGTGTTGTCCACATCGAAGATGATCCCGCGGTATCCTCTCTCATAAAGTTTCTCGTACGGGATCTCATATGCGCTGTCCACATAGTTTCCCGGATAGAATGTCTCAAACATACTGCTACTTATTACATAATAGTCCAACATACCCGTTTCTTTTTATAATCTGGTCAGCACAAAAAATGCTTATGCCATCAAGACTGCGTTTTATTTTTC